>NZ_CP040244.1:4931447-5233097 GCF_005517195.1 Streptomyces vilmorinianum
ACGCTGGAACAGCAGTGGCCGGTCCACCGCCCAGTGGGCCGACGACTGGGTGTTCATGGCGAGCCGCTACCGCGCCAACCCGCGCGTGGTCGGCGCCGACCTGTACAACGAGGTCCGCCGCGACGTCTGGGACGACCCCAACTGGGGTCTCGGCGACAACCACGACTGGCACGCCGCCGCCCAGGAGGCCGGCGACCGCATCCTGACCGAGGCCAACCCCCATCTGCTCATCGTCGTCGAGGGCATCAACTGGACGGGCATCCCTGTGGACGGCTTCGCGCACGGCCGCCCCACCCTCTCCCCCGTCCGCACCCTGTCCCACACCCTGGTGGTGTCGAACAAGCTCGTCTACTCCGCCCACTTCTACGGCTACACCGGCCCGCACCACACCGGCGCCACCGGCATCGGCGAGACCAGCGACCTCCGCTACCAGGACCTCACCCGCGAGCAGCTCCGCCAGGTCGTCCACGACCAGGCGCTCTACGTCTCCGCCGAGACCGGCAGGCACTTCACCGCCCCGGTCTGGATCAGCGAGTTCGGCATCGGCGCCGACGAGCGCGGCGACCGTCCGCGCGCCTGGTTCGGCCATCTGACCGAGCTCCTGACGGACGCCGACGTGGACTACGCGTACTGGCCGCTGGTCGGCTGGAGCAGCGGCGCCGACGGCAGCGGCGGGGACAGTTGGGCGCTGCTGCGGTACGACTCCGGGGGCCGCAGGACCGGGGTCCTCGACCCGGGCGACTGGCGCGCCCCCGCCTGGACCGGGCTGACCGGCTCCCCCGGCCGCACCGGCGCCGTCCCCGTCACCGCGGCCTGGTACCAGCTGACGACCGACCACCGCGACCACAACGCCTCGCTGCGCGTCCGGGCCGGCGGGGACTGGGACAGCGGCGCCCGCAAGGCCGTCTGCCCGGACGGCTCCCGGCTCGCCGGGCTCAGCCACACCGGGGGCCGCGGTCTGTGCGCGAGCTCCGGGCTGCGGGCCGGCACCGGCGGGCACACCGTCGTCCGCGACGAGTCGCACGTCCCGGCGGGCGGCGACTGGGCCACCGGGTACACCAAGTTCCAGTGCCCGGCGGGGCAGTTCCTCATCGGCTACAGCCTGCGCGACGCACGGGTCTCCGCCGCGCTGTGCGCCCCGGCCCGTACCGCGCTCGCGACGAGCGCGGGGCGCACGGTGTGGTTCGACCGGGGTGACAACCGCCCGGCCGGCGCACCCGGCGGCGACTACGCGTACGGCCACTTCAAGGGCCAGTGCCTGCCCACCGAGTACGCGGCGGGCATCGCCTTCACCACCCGGTTCGGCTCCCGGCCCTCCCCGGCCGCCCTGCTGTGCCGCACGGCGCCCCCGGAGTCCTGACCGGGGGCGGGGCCGTCAGACGGACGGGACGGCGTGGGGTGTCTCCAGGGAGGCGGCGATACCCTGCGCCAGGAACGGGATCCGGTGCGCCGAGATGCCCGCGATGTTGATGCGTCCCGAGGTCGTGCCGTAGATGCCGAACTGCCGGCGCATCCGGCGCATCTGGTCGGGCGTGAGCGGCAGCATCGAGAACATGCCCTTCTGCCGTGCGAGGGGCGCCGCCTGCTCGGCGCAGCCGAGTGCGCGCAGATGCTCGACGAGGTCCGCGCGGTTGGCCGTGATCCGGTGGCGCATGACGTCGAGTTCGGCCAGCCACGCGGCCCGCAGCCGCTCGTCCTCCAGGACGGTGGCGACGACGGCGGCGCCGTGCTCGGGCGGCATCGAGTACATCGTGCGTGCGGCGTTCTGCAGGGCGGTCTCGACGTTCCGCAGCGCCTGCCGCGACGATCCGACGACGATGGCGCACCCGGTGCGGTCGCTGTAGAGGCCGAAGTTCTTGGAGCAGCTGACGGCGATCAGCACCTCGGGCAGCCGCTCGGCGAGCATCCGGGTGGCCCACAGGTCGGCGGCGAGGCCGTCGCCGAGCCCGTGGTAGGCCAGGTCGACGAAGGGGACCCAGCCGTTCGCCGCCGCGAGTCCGGCGAGCTCCTCCCACATCTCGGCGGTGGGGTCGACTCCGGTGGGGTTGTGGCAGCAGCCCTGGAGCAGGACGACGTCGTCCCTTCGTGCGGCACGCAGGTCGTCGAGCATGCCGGCGCCGTACCCGTACGTCCGGACGAGCAGCCCGGCGCCCTCCAGTATCGGGCGGTGGTTGACGTAGGCGGGGTCGCTGATCCACACCGTGGTGCCGGGGCGGGTCTGGCGTACGAGATCGGCCAGCAGGCGCAGGGCTCCGGTGCCGGCCACGGTCTGGACGGCCGTCGCGCGTGCGGTCAGGGCTTCGGTGCCGGGGCCCCCGAGGACCATCGACAGCATGGCCCGGTTGAAGGCGGTGTTGCCCGAGAGGCCGCGGTACTCCTTGGAGTCGGAGCGTTCCGCCAGGCGTATCTCGGCCTCCTTGACCGCTGCCATGACCGGGGTGATCCCGGTGTGGTCGCGGTAGACGCCGAGGACGAGGTTCAGCCGCTCGGGGCGCGGGTCGGCGGTGTACTCGGCCGCGAGGTCCCACAGCGGGTCCACGGGCGGGGCGGGAAGCAGCTCAAGCATCGGCGGAGACCTTGGATCGGGGGCGTCGGTTGGCGAGCGCGACGCCGAGGGTGATGAGGGGAACGCCGACCACGACGGGCAGGGTCGGCATCTCGTCGAGGAGGGGGATGGCGAGCAGGACGACGGCCACCGGGCTGAGGCTGCCGACGACCGAGCTGCGCTCGGGTCCCAGGCGGCGGATGGCGAACGCGTACAGCAGGCCGGCGCACAGGCCGACGCCGAGGCCCTGGACGACGAGGAAGAGCACGATGTCGCCGCCGGCCGCGTGGGCGAGGCCGGTGGGCAGGACTCCGGTGAGGGTCAGGAGCGCGATGACGGCGAAGGAGGGCAGGCACAGCAGCCCGATGGACCCGATGGGGTCGAGATCCACCTCGCGCAGCCCGACGGTGTAGAGGGCCCACAGCCCGCTGGCGACGAGGAGTGTTCCGGCGCCGAGCAGGACGTCCGCGTCGAGCGCCGCGGTGTAGCGCCAGACCAGGGCGACGACTCCGGCCGCGATCAGCGCGAGGCCGGCCGTCTGGGTGCCGCGCGGAGCCTGCTTGCCGCCCGCGACCATGAGGGCGGAGACGAAGAGCGGGACCATGCCGGGGACGATCGCCCCGACGAACGCGGCGGACGTCAGCGATCCGCCGTACATGGCGGCGAGGAAGAACGGGACCCCCGCACCGCAGATGATCTTGGCCGCGGGGCCGGGCCGCACCGCCGCGAGCCGCCGCCGGCGCCGCCACAGGGCGGGCGCCAGGACCACGAGGGGCACACCGAAGCGCAGCAGGGCGGCGTCGGCGGGCAGCAGCGTGGAGGCGCTCAGCGCACGGGCGCTGAGCGCGAACGCGGCCCAGATGGTCACGGTGAGCAGCAGCGCGATCAGACCGACGACCTGCGGGGAGAGCGCCATGGGCCCCCTTGCCCGCCTGGACTCCCCCGGCCCGTCGGCACCGCGGGCCGAGGGCCGGCCTGTGGGGGGTGCCCCCACCGTTTGCGTCACGACCACCGAATGTTCCTCCCGCTCGAAGCCAGAGCAACGGTAGAGCTTTCGGTGGAGCAGGCGATTGCCAGTTCTGCCCTCCAGCCATAGCGTGGGGGCAGAATCTGCCAAGAACGACGTAAGAAGTGACGATGGACGCTGTGGACTTCCAGATCATCCACGAGTTGCAGGCGGACGGCCGGCTGTCCAACCAGGACCTCGCCGACCGGATCCGGCTGTCCCCCTCGCCCTGTCTGCGCCGGGTCCGCCGCCTGGAGGAGTCGGGCCTGATCAGCGGCTACACGGCCATGGTGGACCAGGTCGCCTTCGGTCTGCCGATCACCGTCTTCGTACGGATCCGCCTGGAACGCCACACCGCCGACGCGGTCAACGTCTTCGAGGAGCACGTCGGCCTCATCGATCACATCCAGGACTGCTATCTGATGGCGGGCAGCAGCGACTACCTGCTCAGGGTCGTCATCGAGAGCCTGGAGGCGTACGAAGTCCTGGTGCGCACCCGCATCCACGCCATCCCGGGCATCGCGTCGATCGAGTCCAGCTTCGCCTTCGGCAGCGTCAAGCAGTCCAAGGTCTTCCCGCGCCCGGGCGTCCCGTCCCGCCCGCGCGCCGGTGGCCCGGTCAGGTGAGGGCGGACTCGAAGGCCGCGTACGCCGCCTCGTCGAAGAGGACGAACCTGACCTCCTCGACGTTCGTCCGCGTGGCACGCACCGTCTCGACCGCGATGCGCGCGCCGTCGTCCATGGGCCAGCCGTAGATGCCCGTCGAGACGGCGGGGAAGGCCACGGTACGAGCGCCCAGCTCGTCGGCCACGCGGAGCGACTCCCGGTAGCACGACGCCAGCTGCTCCGACCGGTCCTCCTCGCGGGACCAGACCGGGCCGACGGTGTGGATCACCCAGCGCGCGTCCAGGCGGCCCGCCGTCGTGGCGACGGCCCGGCCGGTCCGCAGGCCGCCGCCGTAGTGACCCGCGCGGAGCTTGCGGCACTCCTCCAGGATGGCGGGGCCGCCCTTGCGGTGGATGGCGCCGTCGACGCCGCCTCCGCCCAGGAGGGAGGAGTTCGCGGCGTTGACGATGGCGTCGACGTGCTGCTCGGTGATGTCTCCGCGGACCAGGACGAGGGACGGCTGTGTGCTCATGGGGCCATCATCCTTCGCCGCACGCGTGATGCGCGGGGGGGCCGTACGGCGGTCAGTTCCGTGTCGCGCGCAGTCGACGCCAGACCGCCTTCGCCGCGTTGTGCCCGGACATGCCGTGCACGCCCGGACCCGGCGGGGTCGCGGAGGAGCAGAGGAAGACCGCGGGGTGCGGGGTGTTGTACGGGAACAGGGACAGCTTGGGGCGCAGCAGCAGCTGGAGCCCGCGGGCCGCGCCGCAGGCGATGTCGCCGCCCACGTAGTTGGCGTTGCGTGCGGCGAGTTCGGGCGGTCCGGCGGTGGCGCGGGCCAGGACCAGGTCGCGGAAGCCGGGGGCGAACCGCTCGATCTGACGCTCGATCGCGTCGGTGAGGTCGCCCTCCCAGCCGTTCGGGACGTGGCCGTACGCCCAGAAGACGTGCTTGCCCTCGGGCGCGCGGGCCGGGTCGACGAGGCTGGGCTGGGCGGTGATGAGGAAGGGCGCGCGGGGGGCCGTGCCGGAGGACGCCTGGCGCAGCGCCGCGCCGATCTCGCCGCTGGTGGGGCCGATCTGGACGGTGCCGGCCGTGCGGGGCGCCTGCGCCGTCCACGGCACCGGGCCGTCGAGCGCGTAGTCGACCTTGAAGACGCTCGCGCCGTAGCGGTACGCGTCGTAGTACCCGCCGAACCCCGCGATCCGGGCGAGGGCGGTGGGCGAGGTGTCGAAGACGTACGCGCGGGCGGGCGGCAGGTCGTCGAGCCGCTTGACCTCGTAGTCGGTGTGGACGGCGCCGCCCAGTGCCTTCAGGTACGCGGTGAGGGCGTCCGAGATCGACTGGGAGCCGCCTCGGGGCATCGGCCAGCCGCCCTCGTGCGCGGCGAGCGCGAAGACGAGACCGACCGCCGTGGTGGCGAACCCCCCCAGCGGGGCGATGACATGACCGACGAGACCGGCGAACAGGGCGCGCGCCTTGTCGTCCTGGAAGCGGCGCATGAGCCAGGTCGAGGGCCGCAGGCCGTCGAGGCCGAACCGGGCGAGCGTGACGGGGTCGCGGGGCAGCGCGGTGAGCGGCAGGGACATGAAGTCCCGTGTCAGGGTGTCCCACTTGCCGAGGTACGGGGCGACGAGCCGGCGGTACGTGCCGGCGTCGCGCGGCCCGAAGGAGGCGGCGGTCTCGGCGACGGAGCGGGAGAGCACGGCGGCGGTGCCGTCGTCCCAGGGGTGGGCCATGGGCAGGTGCGGGTGCAGCCATTCGAGCCCGTACCGCTCCAGCGGCATCGTCTTGAAGACGGGCGAGCCGACTCCCAGCGGGTGCACGGCGGAACAGGGGTCGTGCAGGAAGCCGGGGAGGGTCAGCTCCTCCGTCCTGGCGCCGCCTCCCACGGTGGACTTCGCCTCGAACACGGCGACGGAGAAGCCGCGTCGGGCGAGTTCCACGGCGGCGGTCAGTCCGTTGGGTCCCGCCCCCACGACGACGGCATCGAGCATCGACGGCACCTTCGGACTCCTTCGTCAGCCGATGGCCAAGGCTCCCAGGATATTCCTGTGCCCCGGCCGCCCTCAGTGGCCCCTCAGCAGTGTCCGGATCCGGTCGGCGGTGGCCCGGTCGCGTGCCGCGGTGAACGGCAGTGCGTTGCCTCCGGTGATACGGAACGGCTCGCCGGCAAGCGTGGTGTGTTCGCCGCCCGCCTCGGTCACCAGGAGCAGTCCGGCCGCGTGGTCCCAGGCGTACTCCCAGGAGAAGGCGAGGGCGTCGATGAGACCCCGGGCCACGTCGAGGTATTCGAGGCCGGCGGAGCCGCAGGGGCGCGGGTGGACGCCGTCCGCGTTCAGGCCGAGCAGGGCGCGCTTCTGGTCGGGCGTGGTGTAGTCGGGGTGGGAGGTGGCGACCTCCAGGACCGCGCCCGGCGCCGGCGAACCCGACCGTATCGGCTCCCCGTTGAGGGTCGCTCCGCGTCCGCGCACCGCGACCGCCATCTCGTCGAGGGCGGGCGCGTAGGTCCAGGAGGCGAGCACCTCGCCGCGTCGGGCGAGCGCGACCAGGGTGCAGAAGCCGGGCTCGCCGCGCACGAACTGGCGGGTGCCGTCGACCGGGTCCACGATCCAGACCGGGGCGTCGCCCTGGAGCGCGTCGTAGACGGCCGGGTCGGCGTGCACGGCCTCCTCGCCGACGACCACCGAGCCGGGCAGCAGCTCCGTGAGGGACGCGGTCAGGTGGGCCTCCGCGGCTCGGTCGGCGACCGTCACCAGGTCGTGGGGCCCGTTCTTCTCGACGATCTCGTGGGCGGCGAGCTGCCGGAAGCGCGGCATGATCTCGGCGGCGGCCGCCTTGCGGAGCGCCTCCTCCACCTCGGTCGTGCCACCGGCGAGGACGTGGTCAAGGAAGTCTTCGATCATGCGTCCAGCTAAGCACGGCGGGCTGACAAACAGAGCATCCGGCTTGTCACTCTCCGTTTCCCCGCGGAGTACGCTGTGGCCGAGTCGATCCCTTACGGGGAAGGGAGGGCCCGTGCACGGCGAGTACAAGGTTCCCGGCGGCAAGCTCGTGGTCGTCGACCTGGAGACGCGCGACGGCGTCCTCGCGGACGTCCGGGTCGCGGGCGACTTCTTCCTGGAGCCGGACGAGGCGATCCTCGCCATCGACCGCGCACTGGAGGGCGCGCCCGCCGACACGGACGCGCCGGGGCTCGCGGCCCGGATCGACGCGGCGCTGCCGCCGGGCACGGAGATGTTCGGGCTGACCACGGAGGGCATCGGGGTCGCGGTCCGCCGGGCCCTCGCGCACGCCACCGACTGGACCGACTACGACTGGCAGCTGATCCACGAGTCGCCGCAGTCCCCCGCCCTGCACATGGCCCTGGACGAGGTCCTCACCGCCGAGGTCTCGGCGGGCCGCCGCGCGCCGACCCTGCGGGTGTGGGAGTGGGGCGCCCCGGCCGTGGTGATCGGCAGTTTCCAGTCGCTGCGCAACGAGGTGGACCCGGAGGCGGCCGAGCGGCACGGCTTCGAGGTGGTCCGCCGGATCAGCGGCGGCGGGGCGATGTTCATCGAGCCCGGCAACACCATCACGTACTCGCTCTCCGTCCCCGACGCCCTGGTGCAGGGGCTGTCCTTCACCGACAGCTATGCCTATCTCGACGACTGGGTGCTCGGCGCCCTCGGCGACATGGGCGTCAAGGCCTGGTACCAGCCCCTCAACGACATCGCCACGGACGCCGGGAAGATCGCGGGAGCGGCGCAGAAGCGGATGGTGGCGGGCGAGGGCGCGGTCCTGCACCACGTGACGATGGCGTACGACATCGACGCCGCCAAGATGACGGACGTGCTGCGGATCGGTCGCGAGAAGCTCTCCGACAAGGGCACCAAGAGCGCGAAGAAGCGCGTGGACCCGCTGCGCCGCCAGACGGGTCTGCCGCGCGAGGCCGTCATCGAGCGGATGATCGGCTCCTTCCGGGACCGCTACGGCCTGTCCGAGGGTCACGTCACGGAGGAGGAGATGGCCCTGGCCAAGGAGCTGGCGGCGACGAAGTTCGGCACACAGGAGTGGACGGCCCGGGTGCCGTAGCCCTGCGGGCTCTCGTAGGCTCGCCGGATGCGTGTCGAACGGCCGGTGAAACCGGGTCTGCGGATGGAGAGCGCCGACGGGCGACGACTGGTCCTGGTGCAGGGCGACGCCCCCGTGCTCTTCGCCCGGCAGCGCGTCACGCGCCGAGGGCTGCACTACGCACGGACCGGCCGGTACGTCTCCCCGCTCGCGCCGCTGCGGGCCGAACAGGCACGCGTCTTCGCCGAGTTCGCCGAACCGGGCTCGCAGGAGTGGGCCGAGCGCTGGGCCGCGTACGCCGAGGCCGCCTTGCGCGGGGCCACCAACAGCCCTCTCCATGAGGGGGATTGGCATCTCGCTCCGGATGTCCGCCGCTGGTTCGTGGACGGCAACTGGCCCAAGCTCCTCTCCCATGACCCCGACCGGGGTCATCTCACCTGGTTCGGCTACGGCGATCCGGAGGAGGACGCCCGCGATCTGCTGCCGCTGCGGGCGCTGTCGCACCCGGAGGCGCCCCGTGTGAAGGCGTACCGGCGCCAGTTTCGCGAGGGTGTCCTGCCGCCGGTCCTGCTCTGGTGGATCAGCGGCCTCAACTCCCCTGTGGTGCTGGACGGTCACGACCGGCTGACCGCCGCGCTCGCCGAGGGCGGCCGCCCTCGCGTCCTGATCCTGTCCCGGGCGGTGGACGAGCGCTGGATCGCCCTCTGCTCCGAGCGTCCGGTCCTGGAGTACGAGAAGAGGATGGCCGCCCTCGAAGGCCCCCTCGCGGCGGTTCACGCAGCCGCCGCGGGCGGCCGGCTGGCGGATGACCTCAGGAGCATCACCCTCGCCCCCGACCTGACCAGGGCCTGGCCGCTGCCCGGCGGCGTGGCGGCCTGGGAGGCGGCCGCCGCCGGGCACGTACCGGGCTGGGCCCCGGACGCCGACGGCTAGAGGCCGGGCGGGTGGTGGACGAACCACTTCCGCTCGTCCTCCAGTTGGGCCGCGAGCGAGATCAGGAGCGGTTCGCTGTCCGCCGGACCGAGGAGCTGCGCGCCGACCGGGAGCCCGTCGGGTGTGAAGCCGGCGGGGACGTTCACGCCGGGCCAGCCGAGGACGTTCCAGGGCCAGGCGTAGGGGCAGGCGGAGGCGATGGTCAGGTCCGTGCGCCAGGCGGGCATCGCGTCGAAGGTGCCGATCCGGGGCGGTGGCGCGGCCGTCGTCGGGGCAAGGAGGACGTCGTACGTGTCGAAGAGCGCGCCGATCCTGCGACGCTGGTACGCCTCCCTGGCGCGCGCGGCGCGCAGGGCGCGGCCGCCGAGGCGGTGGCCGGTGCGGGTGGCGCTGCGGGTGCGCGGGTCGAGCAGCGCGGGCTGGGGGTGCCGGTCGGCGTACTCGGCGATCCCTGCGGTCGCGCGGGGCAGGAAGCTCAGCCCGATGAGGCCGTAGCGCGGGCGAGCCTCCTCCACCGTGTGACCGAGTGAGGCAAGGGTCTCGGCGAGGTCGGTGACGGCCCCCCGTATGCCGGGGTCGAGCGGGTTGTACGTGGCGGTGAAGGGCGGCCGCAGGGCGAGCGCGATCCGCAGCCGCCCGGGCTCCCGGCGCGTGGCGGCCGAGGCGTCCACGGCGGTCGGCCGGTACCGGTCGCCGGGGTGCGGCCCGGCGACCGCGTCGAGGAGCAGCGCGGCGTCCCGGACGGTCCGGGCGAGGGGGCCGTTGACGGTCAGGCCCTGGAAGCAGTCGTCGTACGGATGGACGGAGACGCGGCCGCGCTGGGGCTTGATGCCGACGAGATGCGTCCAGGCGGCCGGGATCCGGATGGACCCCGCCCCGTCGGAGCCGAGCGCGGCGGGCACGAGCCCGGCGGCGACGGCCGCGGCGGAGCCGCCGGAGGAACCGCCGGGTGTGCGGCCGGTGTTCCAGGGGTTGCGGGTGGCGCCGAAGGCGTGGCCCTCGGTGAACGGCCACTGCCCCAGCTCGCAGGAGTTGGTCTTGCCGACGATCACGGCCCCGGCGGCCTTCAGTCTCCGTACGGCCTCGCCGTCCTCGGCCGCGTCGGGGATGTCCCCGGCGCAGCCGAAGCGGGTGGGCAGGCCGGCCACGTCGGTGTCGTCCTTCACGGCCAGAGGCACGCCGAGGAGCGGCAGCCGCTCCCCCGCCGCGAGCCGGCGGTCGGCCTCTGCCGCCTCGGCGAGGGCGGCCTCGGGCCGGGTGCAGCGGAAGGCGTTGAGGGTGGGCTGCGTGGCCTCGATCCGGTCGAGCGCGGATCGGACGAGGGCGGTCGAGGTGACCGCTCCCTCGGCCAACTGCCGTGCCCGTTCGGCCAGTCCGGTGTACTCGGCCGTGGTCACGGCAGCCCCCTCGTCGCAGCGATGCCGGAACCCTACTGGAGCGTAACCTCGTTGTCAGCCGCCTTCCGCCGCCCTGCCATGAGGGCCGTGTAGAGGACCAGGGCGGCGGCGAGGCCGACGGCCCAGCCGTAGTCGGCGAGCGGACGGAGGAACGGGATGAGCCCGTCCTCGGGGAAGGGGCCCTTGCCGGGGGCCGAGTGCGAGCCGCCGACCGCCAGGACGCCGCCGACGGCGAAGGCGAGGACGGCGGCCGGGTTCCAGCCGCCCCGGTACCAGTAGGGGCCGTCCGACCGGTAGAGACCGGCGAGGTCGAGGACGGTCCGGCGGACGATCCAGTAGTCGGCGATGAGGATGCCGGCCACCGTACCGAGGAGTCCGCCGACCAGGCCGAGCCAGGTGAAGATGTACAGCTCGGGGGTCTCGGTCAGCTTCCACGGCATGATCAGGACGCCCACGACACCCGTGATCAGCGCACCGGTACGGAAGTTGACGATCTTCGGCGCGAGGTTGGCGAGGTCGTACGCGGGTGAGACCACGTTCGCCGCGATGTTGACCGAGATCGTGGCGACGAGCACGGTCACGAGGGCGAAGAGCAGCCCGAAGACGTTGTCGGTCTTCGCGGCCAGGGCGACCGGGTCCCAGACGGGCGCCCCGTACACCGCCTGCGAGCCGGAGGTGACGAAGACGGAGAGCAGCGCGAAGAGCGTCATCGTGGTCGGCAGGCCGAGGGTCTGGCCCCAGATCTGGGCCCGCTGGCCGGCGCCGAAGCGGGTGAAGTCCGGGATGTTCAGGGACAGCGTCGACCAGAAGGCGATCATCCCCATGAGGGAGGGGAAGAACACCGGCCAGAAGTCCGCTCCCCAGCCCAGCCGCGAGGGCTGGTCGAGCAGCGGGCCGAACCCGCCCGCCTTGACGGCGATCCAGGCCAGCAGGACCAGCGCGCCGACGATGACGAAGGGAGCGGCCCAGTTCTCGAAGCGGCGCAGGGCCTCCATCCCCCGGTAGATGATGGCCAGTTCGAGGATCCAGAAGAGCAGGAAGCAGAGCCAGAGCGTCCACGGCTGGCCGCCGACCCGGGCGGCCTCGGACCAGCCGCCGAAGACCTTGTCGAGCAGGATGAAGATGCCCTGCCCGCCGATCCAGGTCTGGATGCCGAACCAGGCGCAGGCGACCCCGGCGCGGATCAGCGCGGGCAGATTGGCCCCGCGCAGCCCGAACGAGGCGCGGGCGAGGACCGGGAAGGGGATGCCGTACTTGGGTCCCGCGTGCCCGGTGAGGAGCATCGGAAGCAGCACGATGACGTTCGCCAGGGCGATGGTGAACACCGCCTGCTTCCAGTCCATGCCGAGGGCGACGAGACCGGAGGCGAGCAGCCAGGAGGGGATGTTGTGGGCCATGCCGACCCACAGCGCCGCGAAGTTGTACGTGGTCCAGCGGCGCCGTTCGACGGGGACGGGCAGCAGGTCGTCATTGACGAAGCGGGGGTCGGCCGGGACCGCGCCCGGCGCGAGCTCGACACGGTGGGCGGATATCCGGGGTCTGTCCGAGGGGGCGGTGGCGGTCATCCTTGCGGAACCCTTCGTTCGGGGACGGAACGAGGCCGTGCGGGGCGTGGGGGGTTCGACGGGGAGCCGGTCGGGCGTCGATGGCGGATGATCTCGGAGCCGTACGCGTCGATGGTAGGGCTTCCCGGGCGTGTCGGCGCCGAACGCGCACGGTCTGCGCGCGACGACCCCGCACACCTCCTCCGGGCCGCACTCGGCGTGCGGCGCTCCTCGAACCGTCAGGCGCTCGTGAGGACGACGAGCCGCTGGGTCGCCCGGGTCATCGCGACATAGCGGTCGACCGCTCCTTCGACGCCCTCGCCGAACGTCTCCGGGTCGATGAGGACGACCAGGTCGAATTCGAGCCCCTTCGACAGTTCCGGGGTCAGCGACCGGACACGGGAGGTCTCCCGGAACGTGCCCTCGCCGGTGTCACCGGTGCCGATGACGCAGGCGATCCCCTCGGCATGCGTGGCGAGCCAGGTGTCGAGGACCGAGTCCAGTTCCGTGACGGATCCGTGGACGACGGGGACGCCGTTGCTGCGGATGGAGGTCGGCACGTTGGCGTCCGGGAGCACGGCCCGGATGACCGGCTCGGCTTCCGTCATGACCTCTTCCGGCGTGCGGTAGTTGACGCTCAGGGAGGCCATGGTGATCCGGTTCAGCCCGACCCGTTCGAGCCGCTCCTCCCACGACTCCGTGAACCCGTGCCTGGCCTGGGCGCGGTCCCCGACGATGGTGAGGCTCCGGGACGGGCAGCGGAGCAGCAGCATCTGCCATTCCGCGTCGGTCAGTTCCTGGGCCTCGTCCACGACGATGTGCGCGAACGGGCCCGCGAGCAGGTCCCGGTCGGTGGTGGGCAGTGCGGAGTCGTCGATCAGGCTGTCCTGGAGGTCCTTTCCGCGCAGCATCGTGACCGCGCCCTCACCGTCGTCGTCGGCGGCGAGCACGTTGTCGATGACGCCGGCCATGCGCTCGCGTTCGGCGGCGACAGCGGCGTCGCGCCGGCGCTTGCGCAGGGACGCCTCCGGGTCTCCGAGCCGCTGCCGCGCCGCGTCGAGGAGCGGCAGGTCGGACACCGTCCAGGCGTGGGGGGCCTCCTTGCGCTGGAGCTTGCGCACGTCCTCGCGGTCGAGCCAGGGCGCGCACATCCGCAGGTAGGCGGGGACCGACCACAGGTCGCCGACGAGGTCGGTCGCTTCGAGCAGCGGCCACGCCCCGTTGAGGGTCCTGACCAGCTCCCTGTCCCGCATGAGCGACGCGCGGAACTGCTCGGGCGAGACGTCGCCGTCGAACTTGTCCATGAGGATCGTGACCAGTTCCTCCCAGATCTGTTCGCGCGCCTCGTTGTGCGCGGTGCCTCGTCCCGCCGCCTCGAACGCCTCGGCCCAGTCGTCGGCGCTCAGCCGGATGTCGGCCCAGTCGGTCGTGACCGTCATCCCCTCGGCGGGCGGCTCCTCGTAGAACCTGACGGCCTTCTCGATCGCCTTCACCATGTCCGCGGACGACTTCAGGCGGGCCACGTCCGGGTCGGTCTCGACCCCCGCCGTGGCGCCCTCGTCGACGAGGTCCCGCAGGGTGCAGGTCTGCACGCCCTCCTCGCCGAGGCTGGGCAGGACGTCTTCCACGTACGCCAGGTAGGGCCGGTGCGGACCGACGAACAGCACGCCGCCCCGACGGTGACCGAGACGGGGGTCGGAGTAGAGGAGGTGGGCGGTGCGGTGCAGGGCGACGACGGTCTTGCCGGTGCCAGGACCGCCGTCGACGACGAGCGCACCACGGGATTCCGCCCGGATGATGGCGTCCTGGTCGGCCTGGATGGTGGCGAGCACGTCCCGCATCCGGGACGACCGGTTGCCGCCCAGGCCGGCGATGAACGCGGACTGGTCGTCGAGCGCGGCATGCCCCTCGAGCGCGTCGGCGGTGAACACCTCGTCCCAGTAGTCGCTGATCCGGCCGCGGGTCCAGCGGTACCTGCGGCGGCTCGTCAGACCCATCGGGTCGGCGTGGGTCGCCGCGAAGAACGGCTCGGCGGCGGGCGAGCGCCAGTCGATCAGCAGCCGTCGACCGGCGCTGTCGGTGAGGCCGAGCCGTCCGATGTACACGGGCTCGGGGCTGTCCACGCCGACGACGTGTCCGAGGCACAGGTCCAGGCCGAAGCGACGCAAGGTGCGCAGCCGACCGCTGAGCCGGTGGATCTCCATGTCCCGCTCCATCGCCTCACGGCCGACCCCGCCGGGCGCCTTGCGCACGGCGTCGAGGCGGTCGGACAGTTCGGCGATCGCCTGCTCGAGGCTCTCCGCGATGGCGGCGAAGTGCTGCTCGTCGTCGGCGATCAGCCGCGGGTCGGCCTTGGGGGCGAGGCGGTCGGGAAGGTCGAACGCGCTGGTGGTCAGGTGGTGCATCACACGCACTTGGTGAATCTCCCGTTTCCGCAGGTTGTGGCTTCGGCCTGCGAATTCTGCGGCACGACCCGGGCCTTGCCGCAAGCCCCCCGGTGCGCTATACGTTAAGAGTGGCGGGGAGTGGGTGCGCTCGTGTGCCCAAGCGCCAGGTGTGACGAGGCGGCCTCCAGGGCGATGCCGGGACGATCTGCACGCCGTAGGCGTCGACGGACGGTCACCTCTCTCAACGAGCTTCGCTCCTCATGGAGTTGCGCGATGGCTGTCCCATGACCAGGGTCCATGCGGAGATTCGGCCCCGGCCGACGGTTGTCGGCCGGGGCCCGGCTCGGTCAGCCGGTCTCACGCCACCAGGCGGGGGACACGCTGAGGCTCCACAGTTCGCCCCTCTCTCCCTGGGCGTCGGCATCCACCCGGACGATGAGCCGCGCACCGGACCCGGGGACCCGGTAGCGGCGGAAGTCCGTGGCCGTCGCGTCGCCATCCGGTTCGACCGAGCGACCCAGTTCGTTGATCGCCGCGATCAGGTCCTCGGCGCGCGCCGAAGAGGCGAAGGCGCCGTACGAGTTGCGAAGGGCGGCCACCACGGCCGACTCCGGGTCCCACCTCAACCGGTGCACCTGCACGCTGATTCCGAAGCAGGGCCAGGAACCCCGCTCCTCCTGGAACGACAGCTCCACGAGCCCGTAGTCCCGGCGCCGGAGCCCCGCGTCCGCGTCGTCGACGTAGTCGTCGCCCAGCCGGTCCGCCCACTCGGCGGGCTGCGCGCCGAGCGGCCTTCCTTCATGGCCTTGGCGCTGGACTCGAACACCTCCTTGACCCCCTTCGTCACCCTGATCATGTCCGCGCGCACCTTCGGGTCGGCCTTGATCGCCACGACGACGGCGTCGACCTGCTTCTGCGTGGCCGTGCCGCGCGACAGGTCGACGGCGTCGCTCCACTCGCCGGGGCCTTCGCCCGAGCCGATGGTCCGGAACGGGTGACGGTCCGTCGCCGTGACGGTGTCGGTGCGGTCACCCGCGTCGCCGTCGGTGTCCACGGTCAGGGTGACCAGGCGCTTCTCCCCCGAGCCGGTGATCAGGCCGGTCACGGGCTGGGGCCCGGTGAGACCGGTCTCGGGGTCCGTGGCCAGGACCTCGTCGCCTTCGCTGTTGAGGCCATGTCGCCTGAAGCGGTGAGGAAGCCGTCGGTCCGCAGCCGAGCCCGGGCGTGGATGTCACCCGGGCCTGGCTGCGGCCGGCCGTCACCGCCAGGTCACACGGTCTGCGGCCCCATGATCCGGACAAGGAGGTCGTCGAGGCTGACCAGCCCGGTGAGTGCTCCCTGTTCGTCCCGTACGAGGGCGAGGGAGGCACGGCGCTGGCGGAGCTGTTCGACGGCGTGGGAGACCGTGTCGGTCGCGGCCAGTTCAGGGACGGGTCGGGCGAGGTCGCGGGCGGTGAGGGTGCGGCCGCGGGTGCGGGCGACCAGGGCGTCGCGGGCGTGGACGGAGCCGAGGATGTGGTCCCCGTCGCGGACGAGGAGGCGGGCGCGGTCGGTCTGGGAGGCCCGGTCGAGGACCGCGTCGAGGTCGGCTCCGGCCGGGACGGTGACGATGTCGTCCGCCGGGGTCTGGAGTTCGGCGACCGGGGTCTGTGGTTCGGTCAGGGAGCGGGTGATGAGCTGGGAGTCGGTCTTGTTGATCAGGCCGAGGCGCTCGGACTCCTCGACGAGGTGGGTAAGTTGCTCGCGGTTGTGGACGGCGGTCAGTTCGTCGCGGGGCTGGACGCGGCACAACCGTACGAGCGCGTTGCTGACCTTGTTCAGGACCCAGAGCAGGGGACGTACGGCCTTGACGACGGCGCGGAAGGGCGGGGTGAGCAGCATCGCGGAGCGCTCGGGGTGGGCGATGGCCCAGGACTTGGGGGCCATCTCGCCGACGACCATGTGGAGGAAGACCACGATGATCATGGCGACGGCGAAGGCGATGCCGTAGCTGAGGGCCGTGGGCAGACCGAGCTCGACCAGCAGGGGGTCGAGCTCGTGGGAGATCGCCGGCTTGGAGATCGAGCCGAGCCCCAGGGTGCAGATGGTGATACCGAGCTGGGCGCCGGCGAGCATCAGCGACAGCTCGCGCATACCGGCGAGGGCGGCCTTCGCGCCGCGCTGTCCGTCCGCGACGGCCTTCTCGATGCGGTGGCGCTTGGCGGCGACGAGCGCGAACTCGGCGGCGACGAAGAAGCCGCTGCCGATCAGGAGCAGGACGGTGACGAAGAGGGCCATGGGGAAGCTCATGCCTGCGCCTCCTCGGCGGATTCGGCGGCTGCGACGCGTTCGAGGCGGACGCGTTCGGGGACGTGCCGGTCGAGGCTGAGGACCTCGATGCGGACATCGTCGACGGTGAGGCGGTCGCCGATGGTCGGGAAGCGGCCAAGGCGGTCGATGATCAGGCCGGCCACGGTGTCGTAGTCCTCCTCCTCGGGCAGGGCGATGCCGGTGGCGTCCTCGACCTCGTCCAGGCGGCGGCCCGCGTCCACCCGCCAGCCCTCCCCGTCCTGGACGGCGAGGGCGACGACGGTGTCGCTCTCGTCGGCGATGTCGCCGACGAGTTCTTCGGCGATGTCCTCGTAGGTGACGATGCCGGCGACGCCGCCGTGCTCGTCCAGGACGACGGCGAACTCGTCGTCCGCCTCCCGCATCTGTGCCACCGCCTGCGGCAGCGGCAGCGTGTCGGGCAGCAGCAGTGGCGAGCGGCCGGCTTCCCCCGCCGTCATGTTCTCGAAGCGGTCTGCCGACAGGCGCACGAGTTCCCGTACACCGAGGACACCGGCGACGTCGTCCGGATGGTCGCCGAGCACCGGGTAGTTGGAGTGGCCGTACTTCGCGATCAGCTCGACGGCCTCGGCGAGCGGGGCGTCCTTGCGTACGAACACGGCGTCCACGCGCGGAACCATGACCTCGTCCAGGGTCCGCTCGGAGAACTCCAGGGCGTGGTCGAGGAGTTCGGCCGTGTCGGCGGGCAGCTGGCCCTGTTCGTGGGACTCCCCGATCAAGTGGCTGAGCTCTTCGAGCGTCGCGCCGTGGTGCAGTTCCTCGACCGGCTCGATGCCGACCTTGCGCAGCAGCTTGTTGGCGGCGCCGTCGAAGACGTGGACGACCGGTCCGACGATCTTCAGATAGACGAGAGTGGAGGAGGCCAGCGACTTGGCGAGCCGCTCGGGCACCGCCAGCGCCAGGTTCTTCGGGGCGAGTTCGCCGAGCACCATCTGCAGCACGGTCGCCACCACGAAGGCGAGCGTGACGGAGATCGCGGAGACGGCGCCCTCGGACAGCCCCGTCCCCTCCAATGCGGGCTTCAGGAGCGCCGAGACCGACGGCTCGGCGAGGAAGCCGACGACCAGACCGGTGACGGTGATGCCGAGCTGTGCGCCGGAGAGCATGAAGGAGAGCCGTTCGAGGACCTTCAGCGCGCGGGCGGCCCGCTTGTCGCCGGCCGCTGCCTCACCGGCGAGCGCGATGCGGTCGGCGGCGACGTAGGCGAACTCCTGCGCGACGAAATAGCCGGTGCCGGCGGTCAGCACGAGGACGGCCAGCAGGCCGAGAGCGGCGTTCATCGGCTGCCGCACCCCATCACGTACGTCGCGTAGGGGTGCGTCGGTCTGGCGGACAAGGTGGTGCTCCTTCGTGGGGCGGTGATCAGAACTGACTATCTGCGGGTACGGCGATCTACGGGTACGCGACGGGCCGCGCGGGTCACACGGCGGCGGGGCCGACCAGCTCCTCCAGGACGTCCTCCATCGTCACGTAGCCGAGAACGGTCCCGGCCTGGCCGGTGACGGCGGCGAGGTGGCTGCCGGCGGCGCGCAGGGCGGTGAGGGTGTCGTCCAGCGGGGTGTCGATCCGTACGCGCGTCACGGCGTGGAACGCGGTGCGCGGGAACGGCTTGTCGCGGTCGGTGACACCGAGGGTGTCCTTGATGTGCAGGTAGCCCAGGACGGCCCCGGCCGGGCCGGTGACCGGGAATCGGGAGTAGCCCGCGCGTGCCGCGGCCCGCTCCAGCTCGGCAGGGGTGATCCGGTGGTCGACCGTGACCATCCGCGCCGCCGGAACGAGGATCTCGCCGACCGGCCGGGTCCCCAGCTCCAGCGCGTCACGCAGCCGCTCGCCGTCGGCGGGCGACAGCAGTCCGGCCTCACTGGTGTCCTGGACCATGCGGGCGAGTTCGTCGTCGGTGAAGACCGAGGAGACCTCGTCCTTCGGTTCGACGCGCAGCAGGCGCAGCAGGGCGTTGGCGAAGGCGTTGATGCCGAAGACGACGGGCTTCAGCGCGTGGGTGAGGGCGACCAGCGGCGGGCCGAGGAGCAGCGCGGTCTTCACCGGGGCGGCGAGCGCGATGTTCTTGGGGACCATCTCGCCGATGAGCATGTGCGCGTACGTGGCCAGGGTGAGCGCGATGACGAAGGCGATCGGGTGCACGAGGGCGTCCGGTACGTGGGTGGCCTCGAAGGCCGGTTCCAGGAGGTGGGCGATGGCCGGTTCGGCGACCGCGCCGAGCACCAGTGACGAGGCGGTGATGCCGAGCTGGGCGGTGGCCAGCAGGGCGGAGATGTGCTCCAGGCCCCACAGGACCATGCGGGCCCGCCGGTCGCCCTCGCGGGCCGGCGGCTCGATCTGGCTGCGGCGCACGGAGATCAGGGAGAACTCGCCGCCGACGAAGAGCGCGTTCGTCAGGAGGGTGAGGAAGCCGATGGTGAGCTGGAGCACGGTCATCAGGCCACCTCGGCGTGCTGGTGCTCCGAACGGCGGGCGGGCTCGGTGAGGTGGACCCGGTCGGCCCGGCGGTGCTCGATGTCGAGGACGTCGAGTCGCCAGCCGTCCAGCAGGATCGCGTCGCCTTGGGCGGGGATCCGGCCGAGGCGGGTGGCGATCAGGCCGGCCACCGTCTCGTACGGGCCGTCGGGCGCCCTCAGCCCTATGCGGGCCAGCTCGTCGATCCGTACGCCTCCGTCGGCCTCCCAGGTGGCGCGGCCGTCCTCGGTGGGCGGCGCGGGGAGCAGGTCGGGGACCTCGACGGGGTCGTGCTCGTCGCGGACCTCGCCGACGACCTCCTCGACGATGTCCTCCACCGTCGCCACACCCGCCATACCGCCGTACTCGTCGATGACGACCGCCATGGTCCGGTGCTCCCGCATCCGCTCCAGGAGCCGGTCGGCGGGCAGCGTCTCGGGCACGAGGAGCGGCTCGGTCACCAGCTCGGTGATCGGGGTGGCCGCCCGGGCGGCCGGTTCCAGGGCCAGGACGTCACGGATGTGGACGGTGCCGATCACGTCGTCCAGGGAGACCCGGTAGACCGGGAAGCGGGACAGCCCGGTGGCGTACGTGAGGTTCGCGGCGTCGGCGGCCGTGGCCTGGGCCTCCAGGGCGCGGACATCGACGCGCGGCGTCATCACGTTCTCGGCCGTGAGCTCGCCCAGGTGGAGGGTACGGACGAACAACTCGACGGAGTCCGCCTCGATGGCGCCCTCGGCGGCGCTGTGCCGGGCCAGGGACGCCAGCTCGGCGGGGGTGCGGACGGTGGCGAGTTCCTCGGCCGGTTCCAGGCCGAAGCGGCGTACGAACCGGTTCGCGGTGTTGTTGAGGTGCCGGATGAACGGCCCGAAGGCGGCGGTGAAGCCCCGCTGGGGTCCGGCCACGACCTTGGCGACGGCCAGCGGGCGCGAGATCGCCCAGTTCTTCGGGACCAGCTCGCCCACGACCATCAGCACGACGGTGGAGATCGCCACACCGAGAACGGTGGCGACCGAGGACGCCGCGCCGCCGAGGCCGATCGCTTCCAGCGGGCCGCGCAGCAGCGCCGCCAGGGAAGGCTCGGCGAGCATGCCGATCACCAGCGAGGTGACGGTGATACCGAGCTGGGCGCCGGAGAGCTGGACGGTCAGCCGCCGGACGGCGCGCAGCGCACCCTCGGCGCCTCGCTCCTTCGCCTCGACGGCCCGCTCCAGCTCACCGCGCTCGACGGTGGTGAGGGAGAACTCGGCCGCGACGAACACCGCACACGCCAGCGTGAGGGCCAGGGCCAGAAGCAGCAGAAGCACTTCGGTCACCGTGCCACCCCCGCTCCCTGGCTCGACTCGGCCGGGCAGGCGGTGGCACGGCCGGTACTGGGAGGCTCACCCATTGCGGGTCGCTCACTCCTTCTCTTCCTCGGGCGGAATCGGTGGTCAGAGACCACACGGGCTTCTACACCACTGTAAAGGAAAGGCAAACGGGCATCGAGAGCCGAGGGCGCGTCGCCTGGCCGGGGCACGCGGGCGCGGGCAGACCCGGGGGCATGCGTCCAGGGCCTGGCCAGTGCCATGGGCGCCCCTGTGGAGGCGCCGGACTATCGCTTCACGCCCCTCTCGGGCCGGCCCCAGTCCCTGGATCCGACGCCGGCGACGACCGCACCCGCGCCCAGCCCCAAGGCGATACCGAGCCCGATGTCTTCGAGCCAGACCACGCCGAACAGGACGCCGCCCAGCAGGCCGAGCGGGATCGCCAACGCCGCCACCGCGCCGCGGGATCGGCGGGCAGGGCCGCCCTTGTCCGTCACGCCTGCATCCTGCGGCTCGTCCGTCACTTCGCCACCTTCCTCGCGGCGGAACCCGCCCGTCGCAGCCCTTCCCCGCACACGCTTCTTTCGGACTTTCTTTCCAAAGCCCCTTGGGGCGCCCTTCGGTTGAGGTGCCCGCCCTCCTATTCTTCTACAGTGATGTAGAGAGCGCGGGGCCGGGCTCACGCACGTGTCGGCGGCCTGATCCAGGCCCCTCGCTACCCAATCAACGGCAACACCGCGCCGGCGCGCCGGCGACGACCTCGGAAACACACGTACGCAAGAAGGAGTGAACGCCACGATGGTGTTCAAACGGCTGCTCGGATCCCTCGGTGTCGGCGGCCCCTCGGTGGACACGGTCCTCGACCCCGGCGCGGTGACGCCGGGCGGCAGTCTGACCGGCCAGGTCCACCTGAAGGGCGGCAACGCCGACTTCACGATCGAGCACATCACCCTCGAACTGGTGGCCCGCGTCGAGGCCGAGCACGAGGACGGGGAGTCCGAGGGGATGGTCGTCTTCGACCGTTTCACCGTCGGCGGCAACTTCCGCCTCGCCGAAGGCGAGCAGCGCAGCATCCCGTTCAGTGTCGACCTGCCCTGGGAGACCCCGATCACCGAACTGTACGGCCAGGGCCTCGGCATCGCCCTCGGCGTACGGACCGAAATCGGCGTCGCCGGCGCGAAGGACAAGGGCGACCTCGACCCACTCGCGGTGCGGCCCCTGCCGGTCCAGGAGGCGGTCCTCGAAGCCCTCGGCCAGCTCGGCTTCGGTTTCAAGTCGGCGGACCTCGAACTCGGGCACATCCGGGGGACGGGGCAGCAGTTGCCCTTCTACCAGGAGATCGAGGTCGCACCCTCACCTCAGTACGCGCACCAGGTCAACGAGATCGAGGTGACCTTCCTCGCAGGACCGGCCGGGATGGAGGTCGTCCTGGAGGCCGACAAGCGCGGCGGCTTCTTCACCGAGGGCCACGACACCGTCAGCCGCTACACGGTCAGCCACCATGGCGTCGGCCAGGTCGACTGGAACGCCGAGGTCGGCTCGTGGATGCGGCAGCTCGTGGAGCACCGCGCCGCGTACGGCTCGCACTCCTCGTACGGCTCCCACGATGCCTACGGGCACGGTGACGGGCACGGGCATGGGCATGGGCATGGTCACCGCTCCGGCCCTGGCATGGGCACCGCGGTCGCTGCCGGTGCGGCTGGACTCGCCGTCGGTGTCGTCGGCGGCATGGTCGCCGCCGAAGCCGTCGACGAGATCGGCGACTTCTTCGAGGGCGACGAGGAGGAAGGCGACGAAGGCTGAGATCAGCCTGCCGGGTGCTCCCCCGGACGCCTCCTGGGCCCGCGACCGCATCCGGTCGCGGGCCTTCTCCACGACCGGCGGCCGGCCGGAGCCCGACTCCGTACGGCCACCTGGACCAACCCGTAGGCGTACCCGAGTGTGTCCACCGGCATTGCCTCTACGGGACTGTAGATTCCGCGCTCGGGGGGCACAGGGACGCCACCTCTCTCCCAGGAGCCCGCCATGCGAGCCCGTCTCCTCACCCTCACTCTGATCGCCGCCACCCTGCTGACCGCATCAGCATGCGGGCCCGGCCTCGCGACGTCGGCTGACGGCCCGTCCGGCCGGCAGGCCGCGGGCGGGGCGCGGCCCGGAGCTGTTCCGGACATCCTGCGGTTCACCGGCACCGGACTCGACGGGCGCCCGTTCGAGGGTTCGCAGCTCGCGGGCAAGCCCACCGTTCTGTGGTTCTGGGAGCCGTCGTGCGCCAAGTGCCGCGCCCAGAGCTCCGAGACCGCGATGACAACCGACCTGTACGAGGGGGAGCTCAACGTCGTCGGCATCGCAGGGGCGGGAGGCACCGCCCACCTGAACGAGTTCGTCGCCTCCACGGGCACGCGGCACCTGCGCCACCTGGCGGATCCCGACCGGCGCATCTGGCAGCGGTTCGGGATCACCCGGCCGGGTTCGTACGCCCTGCTCGACGCGACGGGCGAGGTCGCCGTTCGCGGGGATCTCGACGGGCGACTCGCCAAGGAAGCCGCCTCCCGCGTGACGTGGCCCCACACGAGTTGACTGGAACCACATCGACTACCTCCCGGTACCTGATAGCTTCTACATCAATGTAGAAGATGCGGGTGGTCCGGACCGTCCCCATCCGGCCCGGACCACCTCCGACACATGACGGAGTTGCGAAATGGCCCTGTGGGACCGCATCAAGGAGTCCGCATCGACGATGCAGACCCAGCTCATGGCGAAGAAGAACGACCTGAAGAGCGGCGCCTTCCGTGACGCCAGCATGGCGATGTGCGCGCTCGTCGCCGCCGCCGACGGCAGCATCGACCCGTCCGAGCGCCAGAAGGTCGCCCAGCTGATCATGAACAACGAGGTGCTGCAGAACTTCCCGGCGGAGGACCTCCAGCGCCGCTTCGACGACAACTGCAACAAGCTCACCGCCGACTTCGACTTCGGCAAGGTCAGCGTCCTCCAGGAGGTCGCGAAGGCGAAGAAGAAGCCCGCCGAGGCCCGCGCCGTCATCCAGATCGGCATCATCATCGGCGGCGCCGACGGCGACTTCGACAAGGACGAGCAGGCGGTCGTACGGGAAGCGTGCTTCGCCCTCGACCTCCCGCCGCACGAGTTCGACCTGTAGTCCTCCTCGTCCAGGGCCGGGGCCCGTCCCGTCGTCGCGGGCCCCGGCCCTCTCCGCGTCAGGCCCGGTCGGTCAGCTCCTCCGCGAACACCTGCGACAACGGCTGCGGCCCCACGTACTGCTGGCAGTTGCACTGCCCGGCCTCATACCGCAGCGGCTTCTTGTTCTCGTCCCACGCCGTCGGGACCTCGACACGCTCATGGCACCGGCCCTGCTTGTCGTGCTTCGCGAGATGGTGCGTGCACCCGCACACCGGCTCCGGCGTCTTGTGCGCGGCCTCAAGGGCGAGACGTTCCTGCTTCGCCGCCTCCAGACGTTCCATCTTGCGCTCGTGCCGATGACGCAACGCGGTACGGACGTTGTCGGCCGCCCACGCGAAGCCGCCTGTCCAGAACAGGATGAGAATCCACCAGAACCAGTCCATCATTCCCCCTATGCCCCCCGGTACTTGGAAACCAGGATAGATAAGACCGGACGGCGGGTGTCAGAGCGGGGTCGACGCCTTCAGGATCAAGAACAGCGTGACCGCCGAGTTCGCCGATGAGAGCGCGGAGACCGTCGTGCCGGCCGCGGCCCCCCACGCGGCCAGACCCGCGGTGGTGAACAAGGACGGCCAGAGTCGTGCGGCGGGAGCAGGGCCCAACAGGGCTGCCACGCGGCGGGGTACGGGTCCGGCCGAGGCGGCGAATCCCGCGAGCGTCACGGAGGGCGCGCCCTGGGAGATCAGCGCCGCCTTGCCGACGGCTCGGGCCACGGTGCGGCGGCTGCCGATCCGGGTGGCGGCTTCCTCGTCCGCCCAGCGCTCGGTGGTGTAGGTGACCGCCGTACGCAAGGGCCGCAGGAACGGGTTGGCCCGCGCGGCGAGCTGCACGGTCAGCAGGAACCGGTGGTGCCGGGCGTCCAGGTGGGCACGCTCGTGGGCGAACAGCGCGCGGCGTTCCGGTCCGGTCAGCGTGGCGAGCATCGAGGTCGTGACCACGACGCGGTCCTTCCGGCCCGGGAGGGCGTACGCGTAGGGCGTCTCGTCGGGCAGCACCACGACCGATGTGGCGGGCAGGCCCGCCAGCGCCCGGCCGGCCCGGCGTCGTACGCGATGGTGCCGCCACGCCGCCCTGGCACAGGAGGCGAGAACGGCGATCAGGGTGGGGATGGCGACCTTGCCCGCGACCTCGTCGTACGGGACGGCCGCACGGACTTCAGGGTCGGACCAGCCGTCCGGCAGCGGGTTGCCGGGCAGTTGCGCGGTGCCGACGACCATCAGCAGGGCCAGGCACAGCGTGCTGCACACGGCGAGCACGCCGGAGACACCGGTCAGCAGCCAGGTGGCCATCCGCGGATGCAGGTGGTGTGCGGCGAGACGTGCGACCGGCCATGCCGTCAACGGCAGGACCAGCGGCAGGAAGACGAAGACCCCCATGCCGTCAGTCTTCCCCCTCCTCGGGCTCCTGAGCCAACAGGTCGCGCAGCAGGCGCTCGTCGCGGGGCGAGAGCGTCGTCACAAAGCTGGCCAGCACCGCCTCCCGGTCCGCCTCGGCGTCCAGGACCTTCCGCATCCGCAGCGCCGCGAGTCCGGCCTCGTCGGCGACCGCCGTCCACTCGAACGACCGGCCCGCCCTCTCCCTGCTCACCGCGCCCTTGGCGTGAAGGCGCGTCAGGATCGTGATGACGGTCGTATAGGCGAGATCGCCGCCGAGACGCTCCTGCACCCATCCCGCGGTACGGGCACCGGGGGCCTGACGCAGCGCGGCCAGCACCTGCGCTTCGAGTTCGCCCTGGCCCCGCCGTCGTGGAGGCACGTCACGCCCCTCCCGCTTGTGTTCCGTCATACCGCCGCCCTCCCGCCGACTCGTCCCGCCTCTGTGGGGCGGTTCATCGTACTGAGACGACACGGTTCGGCCCGCTTCCGTTTCTGTGGTGTTGGTGGCGATGTCCTACGGCGAGGGAATACGGACCACGTCACGCGCTCCGCACTTCCCGCCGCTTCTACATCACTGTAGATTTGCTGGCTCCAGCACGCTACGGGCCGAAAGGAAGACGACATGGGTGTGAGCCTCGCCAAGGGCGGCAACGTCTCGCTGAGCAAGGAGGCGCCGGGCCTGACCGCCGTTCTGGTGGGCCTGGGCTGGGACGTGCGCACGACCACCGGGAACGACTACGACCTGGATGCGAGCGCCCTCCTCCTCGATGACACCGGGAAGGTCGCCTCCGACCGGCACTTCGTCTTCTACAACAACCTCACCAGCCCCGACGGCTCCGTGGAACACACCGGAGACAACCTCACAGGCGAGGGCGACGGCGACGACGAGGCCATCAAGGTCAACCTGGCCACCGTGCCCGCCGACATTTCGCGCATCGTCTTCCCGGTCTCCATCCACGACGCGGCGAACCGCGGCCAGAGCTTCGGCCAGGTCCGCAACGCCTTCATCCGCGTGGTCAACCAGGCCGGCGGCGCCGAACTCGCCCGCTACGACCTCTCCGAGGACGCCGCGACCGAGACCGCCATGGTCTTCGGCGAGCTCTACCGGCACGGCACCGAGTGGAAGTTCCGTGCGGTGGGCCAGGGTTACGCCTCCGGCCTCGCCGGCATCGCGGCCGACTTCGGCGTCAACGTCTGACCCGGGTCCAGCCCCTACCCAGCCAGGAAGCGGAGAGCAGTGTTCGGAATCAGCGAGATCGCGATCATCCTGATCGTCGTCATAGTCCTCCTCGGTGCCAGGAAGCTCCCCGAGCTGGCCCGGAACGCAGGCAAGGCGGCCCGCATCCTCAAGAGCGAGGCCAAGGCGATGAAGACCGAGGGCGACGCAGCCGAGCAACAGCCGACCTACCAGATCAAGCAGTCCCCACCCGCTGCGCCCACACCCACGAGCGACACCCGCGACCAAGGCTCAGGTTCCACCCGCACCTGATCCGAGTCGGGGCCTTCGATGGTCCCCACAGGCGCGGTCGTGCAGGATGTGATCGCTGGTGGTGGGGGCAGCGGGTCCGCCGTCGCTGATCACCGTGTGGCCGCTCCGTCCTTCCGTCGCCGTGCGACCACCCATGACGCGAGGAAGAACACCGGCAGGGTGATCCCCACCAGCGTCGCGGCACCCGTGAACGCACTCGCCAGGAACCGGCCGCCCAGGCGCGCCACACCCTGGTAGTAGAGGACCACCACGGCCATCAGCAGCACGTATCCGCCGACCGCGGTGCCGACCACCTGGCGGATCAGCAAGGGCCACCCCCGTCTCGTGGCGCCCACGACGAACCGCCGGGGCACCCGTGCGGCTCCGGCAGGCCGCCTGCGCAGGATGCGCAGGCCGATGGCGAGGTACCCCATGACCAGCAGGTAGCCGATCAGCATGAGCGCGATATTCAGTGAGACGGGGAGCACGGAACCCCTCCGACCCGCTGATGAACCCTCACGACGCGTCCCGGAGCAGGAAGTGCCAGCCGCGTACGAAGGTGTGCCAGCCGAACCACAGCCACAGCGCGAAGAGCGCCCATCGCCCCACCGGGTAGCGCATGACGGCGCCGGTGGCATCGCTGAGGGTGGGAAAGCCGTCACCGGCTCGGATCAGACCGATCCCCTCCCAGGCGAAGATGGCACCGAACAGAACCGCCCAGACGAGATACCCGATCACCGGGTGCGCTGCCATTGCGACCTCCCACAGTCGTGTGCGCTCGTGCGCTGCCCCCGCCGTGCGGCGGCCGATGCCACTGCGCCCGTACGTCGCTGACGAAAGTCAGCTGAACGACGGGATGATCGTGGAGCCGTACGCGTCGATGGTGGCCTCCCGCGCGTCGTGCATGTTGTAGACGGCGAACTGGTCGACGCCGAGGTCCTTGAGGTGCCGCAGCTTCTCGATGTGAGCCTCGGCGGGGCCCAGCAGGCAGAAGCGGTCGACGATCTCGTCGGGGACGAAGGTGGTGTCGGGGTTGTCGGCGCGGCCGTGGTGGGAGTAGTCGTAGCCCTGCCGGTCCTTGATGTACGCGGTCAGGGCCTCGGGGACCATGTCGGAGTGCTCCCCGTACTTGGCGACCAGGTCGGCGACGTGGTTGCCGACCATGCCGCCGAACCAGCGGCACTGGTCGCGTGCATGGGCCAGGTCGTCCCCCACGTAGGCGGGGGCGGCGACGCAGATGGTGATCGCGTCGGGGTCGCGGCCGGCATCTGTGGCGGCCTGGCGGACGGCCTTGACCATCCACTCCGTCAGATACGGGTCGGCGAGTTGGAGGATGAAGCCGTCGGCCTTCTGCCCGGCGAGCGCGAGCGCCTTCGGGCCGTACGCGGCCATCCACACGGGCAGTTTGCCGTTCTTGATCCACGGGATGCGGATCGGGTTGCCGTCCACGACCGCCTCCCTGCCCTCGGCGAGGTCGCGGATGACGTCGATGGCCTCGCCCAGCCGGGCCAGGGTGTTCGGCTTGCGGCCGGCGACGCGCATCGCGGAGTCGCCGCGGCCGATGCCGCAGACGGTCCGGTTGCCGAACATGTCGTTGAGGGTGGCGAAGGTGGAGGCGGTGACCTCCCAGGTCCTCGTCCCCGGGTTCGTGACCATGGGGCCCACGTGCATCTTGGTCGTGTGCTCGAGGATCTGGCTGTAGATGACGAAGGGCTCCTGCCAGAGCACGGCGGAGTCGAAGGTCCACCCGTAGCGGAAGCCGTTGCGCTCCGCCCGGCGCATCAGCCCGACGACCTGCGAGGCGGGCGGATCGGTCTGCAGGACGAGTCCGAAGTCCACGTGGGGACCTCCTAGTTCAGATACTGACAGGTGGATCGGGGGGTGAAGACGCCGTGCCCGGCGCGGCCTGTGAACTTCCGCTGGTCGATGACGAGTTCGCCCCGGGACAGGACCGTCTCGACCTGTCCGGTGACGGTCTTCCCCTCGTACGCGGAGTAGTCGACGTTCATGTGGTGCGTCTCGACGGACAGGGTCTGTACGGCGTGCGGGTCGTAGATCACGACGTCGGCGTCCGCGCCCGGGGCGATCGTGCCCTTCTGCGGGTAGAGCCCGAACATCCGGGCCGGGGTCGCGCAGGCGATCTCGATCCAGCGGCGGCGGCTGATGTGGCCGTCGACCACGGCCTGGTGGAGCAGGTCCATGCGGTTCTCCACCCCCGGCAGGCCGTTGGGGATACGGGAGAAGTCCCCGCGCCCCAGCTCCTTCTGGCCCACGAAGCAGAAGGGGCAGTGGTCCGTGGAGACGACCTGGAGGTCGTTGGTCCGCAGGCCGCGCCAGAGCGCCTCCTGGTGCTCGCGGGGCCTGAGCGGGGTCGAGCAGACGTACTTGGCGCCCTCGAAGTCCGGCTCGGCGAGGTTGTCGGTGGAGAGGAAGAGGTACTGGGGGCAGGTCTCGCCGAAGACGGGCAGCCCCTTGTCGCGGGCGGCCGCCAGCTCCCGTACCGCCTCGTCGGCGGAGACGTGCACGACGTACAGGGGTGCTCCGGCGACCCGGGCGAGCTGGATGGCCCGATGGGTGGCCTCGGCCTCCAGGAGGACCTTGCGGACCTCCCCGTGATAGCGGGGGTCGGTCTCCCCGCGGGCCAGGGCCTGTTCGACCAGGACGTCGATCGCGATGCCGTTCTCGGCGTGCATCATGATCAGACCGCCGTTGTCGGCGGAGCGCTGCATGGCGCGCAGGATCTGTCCGTCGTCGCTGTAGAAGACGCCGGGGTAGGCCATGAAGAGCTTGAAGGACGAGACGCCCTCCTGCACGAGCCTGTCCATCTCGTTGAGCGTGTGCTCGTTGACGTCGGAGAGGATCATGTGGAAGCCGTAGTCGACGGCGCATTTCCCGTCGGCCTTGGCGTACCAGGCGTCGAGTCCTTCGCGCAGGGAGTGGCCGACGCTCTGCACGGCGAAGTCGATGATCGTGGTGGTGCCGCCCCAGGCGGCGGCCTGTGTGCCGGTCTCGAAGGTGTCGGAGGCGAAGGTGCCGCCGAACGGCAGCTCCATGTGGGTGTGCGCGTCGACGCCGCCCGGGATGACGTAGCGGTCGGTGGCGTCGATGGTGCGCTCGGCGGTCCAGCCGGCGGCGGCGTCGGAGCCGTGCGCGGCGAGCGCGGCGATCCGGCCGTCCTCGATCAGGACGTCGGCGTGCAGCTCGTCGGCGGCGGTGACGACGAGACCGCCGCGGATGAGGGTTCGGGTGCTCACGGGCTTCTCCCCTGGGCCGTGGACGAGGTGAACTACAGGGAACGGAGGGCCTGTTCGAGGATCGCCGCGCCCTCCTCGGCCTCGGCGACGGTGAGCGAGAGCGGCGGGGCGATCCGCAGGGAGCTGGTGTTGTGGCCCCCTCCCTTGCCGATGAGCAGTCCGTTCTCGCGGGCGGCCTCCAGGACGGCCGAGGCCGCCGCCGGATCGGCCTCGTCGGTGCCGGGCCGGGTCAGCTCGATCCCGATCATCAGACCGCGGCCGCGGACCTCCCGTACCGCCTCGATGCCCGCGCCGACGGCCCGCAGCCGCTCGAGCAGCAGGCCGCCGACCCGGCGGGCGTTGCCCTGGAGGTCGTGTTCGAGGAGATAGCCGAGGTTGGCGAGGCCCGCGGCCATGGTGACCGGCGAACCGCCGAAGGTGGAGATGGAGTTGGCGTCGAGACAGTTCATGATCTCGGCGCGGGCGACGACTCCGCCGACGGACATGCCGTTGCCGATGCCCTTGGCGAAGGTGAGCATGTCGGGCGGCCCGTTCTCGCCGTGCGCCTGCCAGCCCCAGAAGTGTTCGCCGGTGCGCCCCCAGCCGGTCTGCACCTCGTCGGAGATCCACAGGATGCCGTGCCGGTCGAGGACCCGGCGGAAGGCGGCGTAGAGCCCGTCGGGCGGGGAGGTGAAGCCGCCGACGCCCTGGATGGGTTCGGCGATGAGCGCGGCGACGTCGCGCGTGTGGCCGAGGAGGTCTTCGAGGTCGGCGACGCAGGCCTCGATGAACCGTTCGTCGCTGTACTGCGCGAAGGGGCCGCGGGTGCGGACGCCGCCGTGCACGTACAGGGTCTGCAGCGGGGAGAGGCCGGTGGGCGACCAGGCGCGGTTGCCGGTGATGCCGACGGTGGAGAAGGAGCGGCCGTGGTAGCTGTTGCGCATCGCCAGGATCTGGTTGGAGCGGCGGTACGCGGTGGCCAGCAGCAGGGCCGTGTCGTTGGCCTCGGTGCCGGACGTGGTGAAGAAGACGCGGGCGTCCGGGATGCCGGAGAGGGTGGCGATCCGCTCGGCGAGCTCCACCATGGGGCGGTTGAGGTAGAGCGTGGAGGAGTGGATGATCCGGCCGGCCTGCTCGCTGACGGCCTTGGTGACCTCGGGCACGGCGTGGGCGGTCATGGTGGTGAGGATGCCGCCGAAGAAGTCGAGGTACTTGTTTCCCTCGGCGTCCCAGACGTGGCGGCCCTCGCCGTGGGTGAGCTCCAGGGGCTCCTGGTAGTAGAGGGCGACCCAGTCGGGGATGACGGCCTTGTGCCGGTCGTGGAGGCTCGTCACGGCTGCACCAGCCCGTCGTACGCGTCGGGGCGGCGGTCGCGGTAGAAGGCCCACTGCTGCCGCACCTCGTCGATGAGGCGGAAGTCGAGGTCGCGGACGACGAGTTCCTCGGCCTTGTCGGAGGCGACCTCGCCGACGAACTGGCCGCGCGGGTCGACGAAGTAGCTGGTGCCGTAGAAGTCGTTGTCGCCGTACTCCTCCTGCCCGACCCGGTTGATGGCGGCGACGAAGTACTCGTTGGCGACGGCGGCGGCGGGCTGCTCCAGCTGCCAGAGGTAGGAGGAGAGACCGCGCGAGGTGGCGGACGGGTTGTACACCAACTGCGCTCCGTTGAGGCCGAGTTGGCGCCAGCCCTCCGGGAAGTGGCGGTCGTAGCAGATGTAGACGCCGACCTTGCCGACGGCGGTGTCGAAGACCGGCCAGCCGGCGTTGCCGGGGCGGAAGTAGTACTTCTCCCAGAAGCCCTTCACCTGGGGGATGTGGTGCTTGCGGTACTTGCCGAGGTAGGAGCCGTCGGCGTCGATGACGGCGGCGGTGTTGTAGTAGAAGCCGGAGTCCTCGATCTCGAAGACGGGGACGACGATCACCATGCCGGTCTCGCGGGCGAGCTCCCGCATCCGCGTGACGGTCGGCCCGTCCGGGACGGGCTCGGCCCAGCGGTAGTGCTCGGGCTCCTGCACCTGGCAGAAGTACGGAGCGTTGAACACCTCCTGGAATCCGATGACCTTGGCGCCCTGCCGGGCCGCCTCGCGGGCGTACTCCTCATGCTTGGCGATCATGGATTCGGTGTCGCCGGTCCAGGTCGCCTGGACGAGTGCGGCGCGTACGACGTCGGTCATGAGCTGCTCCTTCGGCACGGCGTCAGAGAGCCTCTACGCACGTAGACACGGTGCGTAGGAGGAGAACGTAAGCCCCGTCACATCCCGGAGCAAGACCACCGCCGTGAACCGCCGGAGTCGATCATGTTTCTTACCCGAGTGGTCCACGTCGGACACGCACCGACACGTCACGGTGCGTTCCTGACGCAACCCGGACCGGCCGCCGTCGAGTTCCGCGGTACGTCGTTTCTCCTCCGCGTCAGGCTCCCGCGAGGCCCCCGACGCGCAGGGCGTGCAGGAGGTCCCGCTCGCGGGCCGGGGACACCGTACGGGCGGCCGCGAGGAGTTGGGGGACGAGGCCGTGGGGGTCGGCGGCGGCGAGGTGGGCGGCGTCCTCGGGCGTGCGGACCCGGACGAAGGCGGTGAGCAGGGCGTGGGCCTCGCGGTGGTGGTCCTCGGCGTGCAGGGCGGCGCAGGCGCCGGCCAGCTCCTCCACGGGGCGGGCGACCCCCTGGCGCAGCAGCTGGTCGCAGTCCGCGGACCGGCCCGCGTCGGCGAGCGCCCCGGCGACGGCGGCGAGCCGTCCGGGCGGCAGCGAGGCCGCCTCCCAGAGCAGGGTGGCCCAGTCCGCGCCGAGGCCGACGCGGTGCAGTTCCGCCGCGAGCGCCGGCAGCCAGGCGGGCGGACCGGCCACCGCCTCGCAGAGCAGCGCGTGCGCCTCGCCGCTGCGGCCCTGGGCGCGCAGCCGCTGGAGGGCGTAGACCGCGTTCCCGGCCGCCCGCGCCGCCTCCGCGGCGACCTCGCGCGGGACGGTACGGGGCGCGGGGGCGGCCGGCGCCTCGGATCCGCCGAACCGGGCGCCGCGCGGGGCCGCGCCGGCGACCGGCAGGTCGGGTACGGGTACGGCCTCCTGGACCTCCTCGGCCTCGTCCAGCCATGCGTACCGGGCTCCCCGGGGCCGCCGCTTGGGCGGGGCGGGGGCGGGTGGCGGGGGCGGTGCGTGCGCCGGTACGGGGACCGGCGCGGGATCGTCGTCCGCCCCGAGCGCCGCGAGTCGCGACGTCAGCTCCGCGATGCGCGCCGTCGCACGGGCGTGATCGTCCTGGGTCCAGGCCAGTTCGCCGTTCAGCCGGGCGGCGTCCGGGGAGGCCGGGGCCGCGCGCAGCTGGGCGCCGAGTTCCTGGGAGCGGGTCTCGGCGTACCGCCGCTCCCGCTCCATCGCCGCGAGGCGCTCGCGCAGCGCCTCCGCTCCGCCCGGCCGCCGGTCGTGCGCGGCGGCCGCCGCGTCGTACAGGGCCCTCGCCCGGGCGGCCTGCGGCCCGACGGCCGGCTCCCCCAGGTCCTGGAGCAGGGATTCGACGACGTCCCAGGGCAGGATCTCCGTACCGTCGAAGCAGGCCCGCAGGCCCTCCGGGTCCCGGCTCGCGAAGACCCCGTACCAGCCCTCCCCCGGCCGCAGGCGGGTCGCCAGTTCTCTGAGATAGCGCGCGAACGCGCCGACCTCCACCGGGAGTTGATACACCGTCATATCGTCCGCACCACCCGCGTACTCGACTGGAACCTTCCGGTCCGCAGGTATTCGACCCCAGTCGTGTTACGGGACGGCTACAGACTGTTTTCGGGCGGGGCCCGCCTCGCGGCGAACGGGTCAGAACGTCACGGCGATCCCCGTGTGCGGACGCTTGCCCAGCCGGGCGATCATGGCGGGCCAGTCGACGACCCGGAACTGCCACGTGTACTTGCGCGCCAACAGCTTCCGCACCCTCCGCAGCTCCTCCCCCTCCAGAAGCCGGGCGGTCCCCTCCAACCGCACCGCACCCTCCTCGACCTTCCCGCGCACATCGCACACCGCGACCACGGCGCGGGGGTCGTTCCGCAACCGCTTGACCTTCCAGGAGTCGCTGCGCGTCCAGGCGTACAGCTCGTCGCCCTCCACCGCGTACCAGACAGGGGTCGCCACCCCGGTCCCGTTCTTACGGAAGGTGGTCAGGCTGACGTAGCGGCCGCGCCGGAGCTCGTCGGGGATCACGTGGGGCGTCATGCGGCCGAGCCTACGCAGGTAGCGGATTCGTCACCGCGTCAGGGCGCCTCGCAGGTCCCCGCCCGCCGCGATCTCCGGGACGCCAAAGCCCAGTACCGTTGAATTGACGCGCTTCCCGCCCTGACGGGCGAGAGTTCCCTCCACGATCACCTGACCGTCCGGGTGGCTTCCTGCTTCTTCGTGCGGTGCCGGGACTTTCGTCCGGGTCTTACCTGCGCTCTGCGAGGCGTTTAGCCTGTCCGCCCGTCCGGCGGCCAGGGTGTTCTTGGATGCGTTGTCGTCGCGGTCGTGGATGGTCCCACACGCCTTGCACGTCCACTCCCGGACATGGAGAGGCTTCGGGCCGTCCTTGACGCCGCAGGCGGAGCAGTCCTGGGAGGTCGGCTCGAAGCGGCCGATCTTCCCGAAATAGCGGCCGTGCTTGGCGGCCTTGTACTCCAGCATGTTCACGAACTGGGACCATCCGGCGTCGTACACGGACTTGGCCAACCGGGTGCGGGCGAGACCGGACACCGCGAGGTCTTCCACATACACCGCTTGGTTGTCGCGGATGAGGCGTATGGATGCCTTGTGGCGAAAGTCCCGGCGCCGGTCGGCCACTTTGGCGTGCTGTCGGGCGACCTTGATCCTGGCCTTGGCCCGATTCTTTCCCGCGCGGCGCAGGAACTTCGGCGAGGAGATCCTTGTGCCGTCGGACAGAACAGCGAACGTGGACAGTCCGAGGTCGATACCGGCCTCGGTGTCCACCTCTGGCAGGACGTCCGGCACGGTGTCCACGACGAAACTCATGAAGTACCGGCCGGACGAATCCTTGAGATTCTTGTAGGCGGCCTCCAGATCCCGCAGGGCCTGCTGCAGCACGACCGCCGACACATCGGCCAGCCACGCACGCTTCTCGGTGCGCTTGACCCGCGTAATGCGAACCTTCGACAGTTCGGCCGACTTCACATACGGCAGACCCGCCGCATGAGCTTCTCTACGCTCACGCAGACACGAAAGCCTGAGCAAGCGCGGCGCGCTGTCGGGCATCTGGATAGACCCGGTAGTTGTAGCGAAGCTGCATGTACGGCACTTTCCGAGGCGGCAGGTGGCCGGCGTCGATCATCTCGCCCGAGATCGCCCACGCCGTCGCGGGCGTCGGCTCCTTCCCCGTCTACCCGAGTTCACCGAGACGGAGGGCATCCCTTATCTCGCTGAGCTTCGCGGTCGTGGCCGGGGTCCGCTCCTGCGCTTGTTCAGCGAGTCGGAGGGCGTCGTCAATCTCGCTGAGCTTCACGGAGGACAGGACGGCCGCCCGCTCTATCAGGTCGTCCCGGGACACAGTGGTCAGCCACGTGCACGGGGTGAAGCCTGGACGCGGGAACGCGAGCCGCAGCACGCCTTCGAACGGCAGTCCTTCACCGGCGCCGACCGTCACTTCGATGCCCAGACCGCTGATGTCGACGCCCGCCGGAGCGACGACCTGCATCACCCGGATCCCGGACGTGTCGTCTCCCGACAGCAGTACGACCAACCTCCGCTCGTCGAACTGGACCCACCAGACTTCGCCACGTTGCACAAGTCCTCCAGACACATGACGGCAGGCAGACGCTGCGCGACCCTGACGCGCTGTGGAGACGGGTGCGGCCACCGTTGATCATCGGTGTGTGAAGACTGAAGATCATGCGGTGGCCGCGGGTCACAGCGTAGACCCTGCCCGCTGGCAGGAGGCGTTCGAGGGCCTGATGGCCCGGATCGCGGGCCGGTTCGCACGGGTCGAACCCCGACGTCAGGTCGGGCGGTTGGTGCTCGGGCTGCTGTCGGACCTGCCGCGCAAGAACTGCTGGACCATCGCAGAGTGGGCCGCAGAGAGCACCCCGGACGGCATGCAGCACCTGCTCGGGCGTGCCAAGTGGGACGCCGACCAGGTCCGCGACGACGTGCGGGCCTACGTGGTGGAGCATCTGCGGGACGACCAGGCGGTTCTGGTGGTCGACGAGATCGGCGACGTGAAGAAGGGCACCGACACCGTCGGTGTCCAGCGCCAGTACACCGGCACCGCGGGCAGGATCGAGAACGCGCAGGTCGCCGTCTATCTCGTCTACGCCGGCCGCCGCGGACACGCCGCGGTAGACCGGGAACTGTACGTTCCGCGTTCCTGGACCTCGGACCCGACCGCTGCCGGGCCGCCGGACTCGGTGACAAGACCGAATTCGCGACCAAACCGCAGCTTGCCGCCCGCATGGTCACCCGATTCCTGGACGCCGGGCGCCGGGCCGCCTGGCTCGCGGGAGACGAGGTCCACGGCGGCAACCCGACGCTACGCGCCGCGCTGGAAGACGGCATCCGCTACGTCCTCGCGGCGGCCTGCTCGCACGAAGTCACCACAGGCGCCCGGAAGTTCCGCGCGGACACGCTGGCCAGGAAGGTGCCCAAGAGGGCCTGGCAGAAGCTGTCCGCAGGGAGCGGAGCCAAGGGCCACCGCTTCTACGACTGGGCCGTCATCGACCTCACCGACCCCCGGCCCGGGAGCCGGCAGTTGCTGATCCGCCGCAACCGCAGCACCGGCGAACTCGCGTACTACCGCTGCTACTCGCCGGCCGCCGCAGTGCCGCTAACCACCCTGGTGCGCGTCGCTGGATCAAGGTGGCGGGTCGAGGAGTTCTTCCAGTCCGGCAAGGGCCTGGCGGCCTTGGACGAGCACCAGGTCCGCCGCTACCCGTCCTGGTCCCGCTGGGTCACCCTGGCCATGCTCGCGCACGCCTTCCTCACCGTCGTCCGCGCGAACGAACACGACCGCGATCCCGCACCAGACGCCCTCATACCGCTCACGCAACGAGATCCAACGGCTGTCCATCACGCTCGTCATCCGGCCCGCCTTTGACACGGTCCACCGGCTCGGCTGGTCCGACCGGCGACGCCGCCACCAGGCCCGATCCCAGACCAGCCGCTACCGGCGGCAAGCCGCTCGAACGTGAAGATCACGATTACTGCTGGAGTGCTAGAGCGGCACCAGGGCGCACCGTACGACGATCTCGTCCATCGAGAGGCCCAGGACCCCCGCCAGCGCCGCGACGGTGAAGAAGGCGGGGGTCGGGGCCCGGCCGGTCTCGATCTTGCGGAGCGTCTCCGCGGAGAGTCCGGCGGCCGCGGCGATCTCGACCATGGACCGGCCGCCGCGGGCCTCGCGCAGGAGGAGGCCGAGCCGCTCGCCGCGTTCGCGCTCTTCGGGGGTCAGGGGTGTACGCACCATGACACCATTCTAATACCGGTATAGTAATTGGCATGGTGGAGATCAAGACGGACGAGTCCCTCCGGTCCATGCGCGAGGCGGGACGGGTGGTCGCCCAGGCGCTGGAGGCCGTACGAGCGAAGGCGGCGCCCGGGGTCACGGCGAGAGAACTGGACCTGACGGCCCGGGAGATACTGGCGGCGGCCGGAGCGGGGTCGCCGTTCCTGGGCTACCACCCCGACTGGACGCCGGTGCCCTTCCCGGCGGTCGTGTGCGTCTCGGTGAACGACGCGATCGTCCACGGCATCCCGGACGACCGCCGCCTCGCCGACGGGGACCTCGTCTCCGTCGACTGCGGGGCGACCCTCGGCGGCTGGGTGGGCGACTCCGCGGTCAGCTTCACGGTCGGCCGGGCCCGCCCCGAGGACACCCGGCTGATCGACACCGCGTACGCCGCCCTGGAGGCGGGCATCGGCGCGGCCGTCGTCGGCAAGCGGATCGGCGACGTCGCGCACGCGATCGGTCGCGTGTGCCGGGGCGCGGGCTACGGCATCCCGGACGGTTTCGGCGGCCACGGCATCGGTCGCACGATGCACGAGGACCCGGGCGTGCCCAACGAGGGACGCCCGGGCCGGGGCATGCCGCTGCGCCACGGCATGGTCATCGCGATCGAGCCCATGCTGATCGGCGGTGGCGGGGACGGTCACTGCACGGCGCGGGACGGGTGGACGATCCGTACGATGGACGGCTCCCGCGCGGCCCATGCGGAACACACGGTGGCCATCACCGACGACGGCCCTCGGATCCTCACCGCGTTGTAGCGGCCGAGGGCGCTACGGCGCCGGCCGCACCACCATCGCCGAGCCGCCGCCCCGCCGCACGGTCTCCGCCGCGGCGACCCACCGGCCGTCCGGCAGTCGCTGCACGCCGGTCGCCGCGCCGATCTCCGGGTTCTGCCGGAAGCCGTGACCGATGGCTTCGAGCTCGGCGCGCAGGGGGCTGTTCCACAGCCCCGGCTCCAGCTCCGTCGTCGCCTGGTTGCGCTGGCTGGCGCGCGGCGCCGCGATCGCGTCGACGAGCGGAAGGCCGCGGTCCACGACCCCGACGAACGTCTGGAGGACGGTCGTGATGATGGTGGCTCCGCCCGGCGACCCGAGTGCGAGCACCGGCCGGCCGTGTCCGTCGAGCACGATCGTCGGGGACATCGAGGACCGGGGCCGCTTGCCCGGGCCCGGCAGGTTCGGGTCGTGGACGGCCGGGTTCGCCGGGGCGAAGGAGAAGTCGGTCAGCTCGTTGTTGAGCAGGAACCCGCGCCCCGGAACCGTGATCCCGCTGCCGCCCGTCGACTCGATCGTGAGCGTGTACGCGACGACGTTGCCCCACTTGTCGGCGACCGTCAGGTGCGTGGTGTTCTCACCCTCGTACGTGGTCGGCGCCGCCGTCCCCCCGCTCGCGCAGGCCGCCGGATCGCGCGGGTCGCCCGGGGCGAGCGGGCTGGTCAGCACGGCGTCGTCGCGGATCAGGCACGCGCGGGAGTCCGCGTACCGCTGCGAGAGCAGCTCGCGTGTGGGCACGTCCTCGAAGGCCGGGTCGCCGACCCAGCGGCCCCGGTCGGCGAAGGCGATCCGGCTCGCCTCGATGAAGCGGTGCAGATACGCGCTCTGCGAGGCGGCCGAGAGATCGGTCCCCTCCAGGATGTTCAGCGCCTCACCGACGGTCGTGCCGCCCGACGACGAGGGCGCCATGCCGTACACCGTCAGTCCCCGGTAGGAGAGCTTCGTGGGCTTTCTGTCCACCGTCTCGTACGCGGCGAGGTCACGCTCCGTCAGATCACCGGAGCGGACCACCCGTGTGGCGCCTTCCCGGACCGGGGGCTTGCGGACGGTGTTCACGATGTCCCGGGCGAGGGGGCCCCGGTAGAGCGCGCCGACGCCCTCCCGGGCCAGCTTGTCGTACGTCCGGGCCAGGTCGGGGTTCGTGAACGTGGAGCCCACCACGGGCAGTTGTCCGCCGGGCAGGAACAGCTCGGAGGAGGCCGGGAAGTCCCGGAAGCGGGCCTCGTTGGCGGCCGTCTGGGCGCGGAAGGTGGCGTCGACGGTGAATCCCTCGCGGGCGAGGCGGCCGGCCGGTTCGAGGAGGGTGCGCAGCGGTTTGGTGCCCCAGACGTCGAGGGCGGCCTCCCAGGTGGCGGGGGTGCCGGGGGTGCCGACACCGCGGCCGCTGGTCATGCCCTCCTCGAAGGGGATGGGCTTGCCGTTCTCCACGAAGAGGTTCGCGTCCGCCGATCGCGGGGCGGTCTCGCGGCCGTCGATCGTGTGGACCGTACGGCTCTTCGCGTCGTAGTGGACGAAGTAGCCGCCGCCACCGATGCCCGCGGAGTACGGCTCGGTGACGCCGAGGGCCGCGGCCACGGCGACGGCCGCGTCGACGGCGTTGCCGCCCTTGCGGAGCACCTCGATGCCGGCGGCGGAGGCGTCGGCGTCGACACTGGCGACGGCTCCGCCGTACCCGACGGCGACAGGTGTCTTGACCGGGGGCTCGTGCGACGCCGGACTCGGCGGGGCCGCGGCCCCCACCGAGAGCCATGTCGCGGCGACGACGAGAACCGACCCATTCCGCAGCACGGAACGACGCATCCCTACCTCCAGTCAACGACCGTCCGCGCAGGGTAACTTCCTTCCGCCCTCCTCGTCAGGACCGCCTCGAACACAAGGCCGCTCCCCCGCTAGCATGCGCGCCCATGAATGAAGACCTGCGCAATGTCGTGCTGGGGGTCCTCGCGACCGGGGTCAGCGCCTCGCTGGGCTGGCTGACCCGCACCTGTCTGTGGCGTCGCGGCCTCCGGCGCAAGCAGGCGTTCTTCGGGCTCCGTGACGGATCCGAGTGCCTGCTGGTGGTGAACCGCAACGCGGGCAGCGAGAGGGCGGTCCACAACGTCGACGTGTCCGCCCTGCTCGAACTCTCCGCCCTCATCAAGGACTGCGGGGCGCGGCCGGAGATAGTCCAGCACGACGAGGCGCGGCGGGGGCTCGGGGACCGTACGGAGTTCTGTGTCGGCGGCCCGTACTCCAATCGCCGGATGGCCGCGCATCTGTCGTCCCTGCTGCCGGGCCTGACGATGAACGTGGAGTCGGAACCGGCGTCGGACCGGGGCATGTTCACGGTCGACGGCGAGGTCTACAAGGGGGTGGTCGGGGTCACCGAGTACGTCGTCCTCGCCCGGCTCACCGGCGGTGAGGGCGGCCGGCCGGTGTTCCTCTTCTGCGGCCAGTCCGCGGTCTGCAACCAGGCCGCGACCCGCTATCTGGCCCGGCGCCACGAGAAGCTGGCGCGGAAGTACGGCTCGGGACCCTTCGTCCTGCTCCTCAAGGTGGTCAACTCGCAGGCGTACGGCCCCGATGTCGTGGAGCTGGTCGCCGATGTCACACGGGCCGCGCGGACCGCCGCACCCGCTACCGAAGCCGAACCGGCAGGGACTTGACGCCGTTGATGAAGTTGGAGACGAGCCGTCGGGGCGGAGCGGCGAGGGTGAGGTCCGTGAGGGCGTCCCGTACCTCCTCGTGCAGTACGCGTAGTTGAAGCCGGGCGAAGTGCGCGCCGAGGCAGACGTGCGGGCCCTCCCCGAAGGAGACGTGCGGATTCGGGGTGCGGCTCAGGTCGAGCCGCTGGGGGTCGGTGAAGACCCGCTCGTCGTGGTTGGCGGAGGCGTGGAAGACGACGACCTTGTCTCCGGCGGCGATCGGCTGCCCGGCGAGTTCGGTGGCGCGGGTGGCCGTGCGGCGGAAGGAGAGCACGGGCGGGTGCCGGCGCAGGAGCTCCTCGACGGCACGGTCCACGGCGAGCGTCCCGTCCCACAGCCGGCGGCGTTCGTCGGGGTGTTCGGCGAGCGCGAGCAGTCCGCCGGGGGCGGCGCTGCGTACGGTGTCGTTGCCCGCGACGGTCAGCAGGAAGAAGAACATCTCCAGCTCGGCGGGCCGGAGTTCGGAGGTGGCGAGCGCGGTCATGATGTCGTCGGCGGGGTGTGTGCGCTTGTGTGCGGCGAGCTCGCGTGCGTAGGCGAACATCTCGGCGAGCATGGCGGGTGAGCGGGGGTTGACCGGCCGCCCCCGCTCGTCGAGGACGGGCGGCTCGTCCGGGTCCTGGTAGGCGATGACCCGCTCGGTCCACGCGAGCAGGAGGCCCCGGTCGCTCGCGGGCACGCCGAGCAGATCGGTCAGGTTGAGCAGCGCGTAGTCGTCGGTGACGGCGGTGACGAGATCGACCTCGGGACCCGTCTCCAGGGCGGCCCGCAGCAGCTCCCCGGCGCGCCGGCGCGCGGTGTCGCCGAACCGCTCGATCCGCCCGGGGGTGAAGGCGCGGCTGACGAGTCGCCTCAACCTCCCGTGCTCGGGCGGGTCCTGATTGAGCATCATCCGCCGGATGAAGGGCAGATCGGCCGGGTCCGGATCACGGATCTGGGTGGCGCCGAGGTGCGAGGAGTAGGTGGTGGAGTCCTTGAGCACCCGTACGACGTCCGCGTGCCGGGTCACGGCCCAGAACCCGGGGCCGGGGGGCCAGCCGAGGACTTCGTACTCCTCCTGCCAGGCCACGGGCCGCCGGTCGCGCAGCTCGGAGTAGGACTCGTGCGGGATCCCGGCGGCGTAGATCCGCGGGTCGAAGACATCCGGTACGTCGCTCGATTTCTCCACGGGCCCAGCTTGGGCCGCCCGCGTCCGGATTTCCAGACTGCCGATCGGGTCGCCGAGGGGTGAAGACGTACCCATCATGACAGGTCAGCGGCCATTTTCGTAGGACTGATCGCACAGCTCGACAGCCTTGTCCGGCCTGTTCTCCGGCTCTCAGAATCACCGTCATGAATCACTCCGAGAACGTCGATCAGGATGCGGTGCTGCGGGCACGGACGATGCTGCTCGGATCGGACCGGCCGAGCCTCGCTCGGGAGGTCGAGGCCTACCGGGTGCTCGCGCGGGTGAGTCCGTCGGCCTATCTGCCGAAGTTGACCCGGGCGCTGGTCTCGTGGAGCTACAGCAGGCAGTTGCGGGACCTTCCGGAGCAGCAGCTCGCGCTGTGTGCCGAGGCGGCGGACGCCGCCCGGCGCATCGACGCCGGCGAGCCGAACAGGACCGAGGTGCTCGTGCGTGTCCTGGGCGTCTACGAGCGCGCGCTGTTCGCCGTCGGGCGGCGGGCGGAAGGGCTCGCGGTGTGCGAGGAGATGGCCGAGGCCGGGCGACAGGGCTTCGAGCGGGGGCAGGTGACGAGTCCCTTGTACGGGCACGGGCGGCTGGCCAGCGTACTGGCCGAGGAGGGGCGCCATCGGGAGGCGGCGGAGATCTGCGGGAGAGGGCTCCGGGCTCGACGGCTGGACGGCTCCCCCGGGATCTCGCCCGGTGTCTCCTTCTGGAGCATGGTCGAATGGGCGGCCGAACTGGACGCCGCCGGACTGCACGACGAGGCCCTGGACGCCTTCGCGGACCTCGTGGCCGCCACCCGGAAGGAGGCGGAGGCCGGCGACACCTCGCTGGCGATCCTGACGTGGGAACTGGTCCACCACGCCCGGATGTTCGACGCCGCCGGGCGCACGGCAGAGGCCCGAGCGGCCCGGCAGGAGGCCCTCGTCCTCCTCACCGAGCTGGCGGAGACGGGGGAGCGCAAGAGCTGGAGCAACATCCTCTCCTGGTGGATCACCCTGTTCGCCCTGTCGGGCCGGTCGGCGGAGCCGGCCGCGTCCCCGGACGCACCGGCCCCGCCGTTCGGTACGCACCACCACGATTGGTCGCCCGACGTGAGGCAGGCCTACATCGACGACATCCCCGCCCTCGAAGAGGAGGTCGCAGGGCTCGAAGAGGCGGGCTGCCTCCCTGACCTGGTCGCCGCCCACCGCAGGCTGACCATCCGCTCGGCGCTCCTCCAGGAGCGCCGCACCCACCTCATCCTGAAACCGCTCCGGCCGCTTTTCGACGAAGGCGTGGCACTCGCCCGCCGCCTCGGCCCGGGTACACACGCGCACGCCCAGGCCCTGACCGACCGCTCGATGTTCCTGCTCGCCGCCCACCAGTACGGCGAGGCCCACGACGACTTCCGCATGGTCGTCGAACTATCGCCCATCTCACATCCGACATCACCGAAATGAGTCGGATTTTCGCAACCTCCCCCCTCCCGACACCCTCTCTCTCGGCAAGAGAGATCACCACGGAGGTTGCCCCCTTGAACCGCATACGCCCGCGCACCACCCTGCTCGCCGCCCCCGCCGCGGCCCTCGCACTCGCCGCTCTCACCGCGTGTTCCGGGGGTGCCGTGGCCGCGGGCGGGAAGGGTGGCGGCGGCGAGCAAGGGGCGCCGCCGATGCGGATATCCGTGAACCTCTCCGGCGAGCAGGCCAGGGCCGGTGAGCCGGTCACCGTATCGCTCGCCGAGGGGGCCCTCCGGGAGGTCACCGTGACCGATTCCAAGGGCGGGCGGCTGGAGGGGCAGGTGTCCGCGGACGGGAAGCGCTGGACGTCCTCGCGCAAGGCGACACCGGGGACCGCGTATGCCGTCGAGGCGCGGGACACGGCCGGCGGGAGCGCGAAGGCCGCGTTCACGACGGCCGCTCCCGAGAAGGTCAACAAGCTGACGCTGGCCCCGGGCAAGAACACCACCGTCGGCATCGGCCAGCCGCTGTCGATCGTGTTCGACCACCCGGTGAAGAACAAGGCCGAGGTCGAGAGGCATCTCAAGGTCACGACGTCGAACCGGACCGAGGGATCGTGGGGCTGGATGCAGGACTGGTCCGGCAAGGACCGGGTCGACTGGCGGCCGAAGGAGTACTGGCGGTCCGGTACGAAGGTCACCCTGGACGCGCAGCTCAGCGGCGTCGACTCCGGATCCGGCGGCTGGTTCGTCCGCGACTACACCACCACGTTCTCGATCGGCAGGAACCAGCTGGTCAAGGTCGACCTCGACAGCCACCGGCTGACGCTGCTCCGGGACGGGCAGGTGGTCCAGGACGTGCCGATGTCGGCGGGTACGCCCGGTGGCGAGAAGGGGTCCTGGCGCGGGAGGACCGTCCTGATGTCCAAGGAGGGCACGATCAACATGCGCTCCGAGACGGTGGGTCTCGGCGACGCCTACGACAAGATGGTCGACTACTCGATGCGGCTGACCTGGTCGGGCATGTACGCCCACGCGGCGCCCTGGAACGCGGCCTATTTCGGCCGTGCCAACAAGAGCTCGGGCTGCGTCGGGATGAGCGACGCCGACGCGCGGACCGTGTACGACCGTGTGCAGGTGGGCGACCCCTTCGAGATCACCGGCTCGGACGCCAAGGGGACGCAGGCCCTGAACAACGGCTACGGCGAGTGGAATCTGTCCTGGGCCCAGTGGCAGTCCAGGAGCGCCCTTCGCTGACACGCCGTCCAATAATCGTTACCCTCGCGTAACTTACCGACCAGTTACCTTCGGTAAGCCACTCCGGTTACCGTCGGGTCACTTTCACTGTCCCCACCAGTGACACGAGTGAGGAGTGACCCGTGCGCACACCTTTGGTCTTCGCCGTCTCGGCCGCCCTGGTGGCCGGGACGGCCCTCGGGCTCGCCCCCGCCGCCCACGCCACCGACGCCACGGACGCCACCGACGGCGGAATCCGTTTCGTCGACATCGCCGGCGACGGCGGCACCGTGCTCAAGGCCAATGTCGTCACCCCCGCCGGAGCCGACGGTTCGGCCCGCTACCCCGTGATCGTGCTGCCCACCAGCTGGGCCATGCCGCAGATCGAGTACCTCGCCCAGGCCCGCAAGCTCGCCGACTCCGGCTACGTCGTGGTGAGTTACAACTCCCGCGGCTTCTGGCAGTCCGGCGGCGAGATCGAGACCGCGGGGCCGAAGGACATCGCCGACGCCTCCAAGGTCATCGACTGGGCGCTCGCGAACACCCCGGCCGATCCGGCGAAGGTCGGCATGGCGGGGGTGAGTTACGGCGCCGGGATCAGTCTGCTCGCCGCCGCGCACGACAAGCGGATCAAGGCCGTCGCAGCGCTGAGCGGCTGGGCCGACCTCATCGAGTCCATCTACAGCGGCCGCACCCAGCACCTCCAGGCCGCGGCCCTGCTCGGCGGCGCCGGCTACCTCACCGGCCGTCCCGGACCCGAACTCCAGCAGACCCTCAAGGACTTCCTCGGCTCGAACCTGGACAAGGAAGAGGAGATGATCGCCTGGGGCGAGAAGCGCTCCGCTGCCACCTACCTCGACCGGATCAACGCCAACGGCGCCGCCATCATGCTCGGCAACGCCTGGGGCGACACCATCTTCCCGCCCAACCAGTACGCCTCCTTCTACGAGAAGCTCCAGGGCCCCAAGCGTCTGGAGTTCCGCCCCGGCGACCACGCCACCGCCGAGGCCACCGGCCTGTTCGGGCTGCCCAACGACACCTGGACCAACGCCCACCGCTGGTTCGACCGGTACCTCAAGGGCGCCGACAACGGCATCGACCGCGAGCAGCCCGTCCAGCTCAAGCCGCGCTCCAGCGGCGGATACGAGGGCTATGCGGACTGGAAGTCGGTGGGCGCGAACGAGCGGAAGATCGCCCTCGGCGACTCCCAGAGGATCTGGGCGAACGTCGACTCCGGCGCCAACGGCGGCATCGTGCTGCTCTCCAACGTCCTGGACCAGTTCCTCCAGACCCCGCCGGTCGCCTCGATCCCCCTGCTCCCCCGCGCCTTCGCCGGGGTGTGGCAGTCCGAGCGGTACGCCACGGCCCAGCGCGTACGCGGTACGGCGAAGCTGCACACCACGGTCACCTCCACCAAGGAGAGCGGCACGCTCGTCGCGTACCTCTACGACGTGGGCCCGCTCGGCCTCGGCAAGCTGGTCAGCAACGCCCCCTACACCTTCCACGGCCGGACGCCCGGCACCCCGTTCACGGTGGACCTGGAGCTGTTCTCCACGGCCTACGACGTGCCGGCGGGCCACCGTCTCGCCCTGGTCGTCGACACGGTCGACCCGCTCTACATCGAGCACAACCCGACCGGCGCGCAGCTGACCTTCTCCTCCCCGTCGGCCGACCCGTCCTACGTGTCGGTGCCGCTACGGGAGAAGTGATCACCGGCTGCGCCCCTGCCCCCTTCTCGGCTGTGTCGGTCAGCCCTAACTATCCACCACAAAAGGGGACTTCACGCCCGACACACACGAAATCGGTATTAGCCGTATTTACTGCATTGGAGTGGCCGCCGGGCTGCTCAGAACTCGGCGGCCTCGGCGTACACCTGGGAGAGCTCGGGCGATCCACTCGTGGCCCAGTCGAGCCCGGCCTCGACCACGTTGATCTCACGTCCCGAGGCCAGCCGGACCACCGGCTGGCCGCTCGGCCAGATCTGCCAGCTCGCGCCCGGCACGTTCCGCACGATGACCGTGCCGAGGTAGAGCCCGGCGTCGTTGCCCACCCACGGCAGCTCCTCCGGATCGTCACGCCAGCGCGGCGGAAGCTGGTCGATCGCGGCCAGCGAGCGGGGGGTGTCGTCGAGGGTCACCCCGGACTCCTGGGCCCTGGCGCGCAGCAGCTCGCACTCGGCGAGCAGCTCACCCACTCCTTCGGGGTCGCGGTCGAAGGCCGCGGCCAGCGGGGAATGATCGGCCTCGGGCCGCTTGCGCCAGTTGTCCAGGAACGGGATGTTCATCCGACCAGCGTCGCATCGCACCCTCCCGTGGCACCACCCGGCGCGCGGAGATCGTCCGGTACGGGAGGACGGGCGCCGGACTCGAGGCGCCGGGCCTCAGGCGTCGAGGTCGACGACGACCGGGGCGTGGTCGGACGCGCCCTTGCCCTTGCGCTCCTCGCGGTCGACGTAGCTGTCCTTGACCGCGTCGGCGAACGGCTTGTTGCCGTACACCAGGTCGATGCGCATGCCCTTGTTCTTCGGGAAGCAGAGCTGGCGGTAGTCCCAGTACGTGAAGGGGTGGTCGTACTTGAGGGGGCGCGGGACCACGTCCGTGAGGCCCGTCTCGCGCAGACCGGCGAGCGCGGCACGCTCGGGCGCGGTGACGTGCGTGGCGCCCTCGAAGACGCCGATGTCCCAGACGTCGTCGTCGGTCGGCGCGATGTTGTAGTCGCCGAGGACGGCGAAGGGCCGCTCCCCCGCCGCGTCCTCGGCGACGGCCGCCTGGAGCGCCTCCAGCCAGCGGAGCTTGTACGCGTAGTGCTCGTGGGCGACCTCGCGGCCGTTGGGCACGTACACCGACCAGACGCGGACCGGCCCGCAGGTCGCGGAGATCGCCCGGGGCTCCTGCAGACCCTCGTAGTCGGGCCCGCCGGGCAGGCCCGTGACGACGTCCTCCAGGCCGACCTTGGAGAGCAGGGCCACGCCGTTCCACCGTCCGGTGGCGTTCACCACCGACTCGTACCCCAGCTCACGCAGCTCGTCGGCGGGGAACTGCTCGGCGGTGCACTTGGTCTCCTGGATGCAGAGCACGTCCGTGCCGCTGCTCTCCAGCCAGGCCAGGAGACGGGGCAGCCGGGCGGTGATCGAATTGACGTTCCAGGTCGCGATGCGCATGAGCGCAAGCCTAGCGGCGGGGTGTGACAGTCATCGTCCTCACAGCTCGGTGGAGTCTCCCGGGGTCAGCCGGCCGTGGTCCGTACCGCCGAGCGCGCCGATCTGGCGGTCGTAGATCGGCCGGGCGAGGTCGGTGAGCAGCGCGTCGTGGATGTCGAAGGCCCGGCGCGGCTTGATCTCGCGTACGTAGTCGATGACCTCGGAGATCTTGTTCCAGGGGGCCATCACCGGGAGCATCAGCGTGTCCACGGGCTGCTCGGGGACGGTCAGCGCGTCGCCGGGGTGGAAGAGGGCGCCGTCCACCAGGAAGCCGATGTTGGTGATCCGGGGGATGTCCGGGTGGATCACCGCGTGGAGCTCGCCGTGCACCTGGACGTCGAAGCCGGCCGCGCTGAAGGTGTCGCCGTGGCCGACGGTGTGGACGCGGCCGGGGAAGGCCGCCGAGATCTTGTCCGCGACGCTCCGCAGCGTCCAGATCTCGGCGGCCGGGTTGGACTCCAGGCCGGCCCGCAGCCGGTTCTCGTCGAAGTGGTCCGGATGCTCGTGGGTGACGAGCACGGCGTCCGCGCCGAGGGCGGAGTCCTCCTCGCTGAACATGCCCGGGTCGATGACGAGCGTCCGCCCGTCCTTCTCCAGACGGATGCAGGCGTGCGACTTCTTCGTCAGCTTCACAGGACTCCACCTCGCGCGGGCAGGACGTGCCGGACGTGAATGAACGGCCAGCCTACGCCTGGGGCGTGGTCTGTTCCTTGATCACCCTGCCGATGACGCGCAGGGCGCTCTCGGCGGCCGGCATCCCGCAGTAGACCGAGGTCTGGAGCACGACTTCCCTGATCTCGTCGGGGGTCAGTCCGTTGCGCAGGGCGGCTCGCGTGTGGTCGGCGAGCGCGTCCAGGTGGCCGCCGGCGATGAGGGCCGTCAGGGTGACGCAGCTGCGGGTGCGGCGGTCCAGGCCGTCCCGGTTCCAGACCTCGCCCCAGGCGTAGCGGGTGACGAGGGCCTGCAGGTCGGCGCCGGACTCGTCGGCCAGGGCCTGGTCGACATGGGCGTCGCCGAGGATCTCGCGGCGCAGCGTGAGGCCCTGCTCGTACGGGTCGGGGCGCCCGGCGCCGGTGGGCTCGGGCTCCGGACCGGCGGGGGCGATCTCGGCGACCGGCACGACGGGGGCGGAGACGGGCGGCATCGGCGGGGCGGGCAGGGCGCTCTGCGTGTCGTGCACGATCCCGGCGAAGTGCTCGGTCAGCAGCTCGGTGACGGCGGCGGGCTGCTCGACGGGGGCGAGGTGCGAGGCGCCCGGGACGACGGCGAGCCGGGCGTCGGCGATCCCGGCGACCAGGGTGCGGGCCTCGGCGGGGCCGGTGATCCGGTCCTCGGAGCCGACGAGGACGAGGGCGGGGACGCCGATGCGGCCGAGGGCCTCGCGGACGTCGAAGACGGCGAGCGCCTCGCAGGCGCCGATGTAGCAGCCGGGGTCGGTCGTACGGACCATCTGCACGGCCCACTCGACGATCGCGGGCTGGGCGGCGGCGAAGCCGGGGGTGAACCACTGTTCGGGGGCGGTACGGGCCATGGGCTCGAGGCCGTTGGTGCGGACGATCACGCCGCGCTGGCGGAACTCGTCGGCGCTGCCGAACCAGGGCGAGGTGGCCACCAGGGCGAGCGAGGCGACCCGGTGGGGCGCCCGCAGCGCGAGGTCGAGGCCGACCGCGCCGCCGATGGAGCAGCCCGCGTAGCCGAAGCGCTGGACGCCCAGTTCGTCGAGGGTGGCGAGCAGCCGGTCGCCGAGCTCGGCGACGGAGGTGAAGGGGCGGGCGGGGGCGCCGCCGTGGCCCGGCAGGTCGAAGCGGACGATGCGCCACTGGCGGGTCAGCTCGGGTATCTGCCGGTCCCACATGTGCCAGGTGGTGCCGAGCGAGGGGCCGACGACCAGGACGGGTGCGTCGTCGGGGCCGTCGATCCGGTACTGCAGGGTCGTGGGGGTCGGCTGCGGCGGGGGCGTCTGCGTCTGGCTCACTCGCTCCAGGGTAATGAGCGGAGCTTTGGCCTCCGGTCAGGGGGTGGTGGTGGACACCACGTACACCTTCGGGGCGGCCGGGTCGGTGAGGTCGACGGTGATGTCCGCGCCGGGCCGCGGCTTGTCGCGGACGACGGTGGTGCCCGACCAGTCCTGGCCCGCCGGGAAGTTCCAGCCGACGATGTCGGCGTCGCGTTCGCTGACGGTGACCTTGCCGGGGACCAGCTGGGAGCGGCTGGAGCCGACCTGGTGCAGGAAGCCGTCGAGCCGGCCGGCGCTCGTCGTGAACTGGACGTACAGCCGGCTCGTCTTCCAGTTGCTGGTCTCGTAGTAGGCGACCCCGGTGCTGCCCGGGGGGATGGGGACCTCGAAGATGCGGCGCTTCATCAGCGAGGGCGTGCTGTCGCGCAGCCCGGTGGCCGAGGACTCGCGTTCCTTGTCACGGCCGCTGTCCCGGCTCTGCCCGGCGGAGATCGCCAGATAGCCGGCCGGGATGCCGACGAGCAGGACGATGATGACCGCCGTCAGCCAGCGGCGGCGGATCATGTGCCGCCGGTCCTCCGGCAGCTTGGTCTCCTGCTCGGGAGCGGTGGTCTGGGTGGGAACGGTCATGAATCCGGATCCTGGGTGGTGCGGGGGGTGCGTCCTTCGGTGCCGCCCCGCAGGGCCTGGGCGTAGCGTTCGTACCGCTCGTAGCGCTCGACGCGGCGGCGGTTGGCCCGGCGGAAGCGGCGGGCGACGAGCCGGGCGAGGTCGGCGGCGCCGACCATGCCGGCCTCGGGGCCGAGCTGTGCCTTGGTGATCCGGGCCTCGGGGCGGTAGCCGCGGCCCGTGAGGTGACGCCGGAAGGCGTCGCGCGCCGGGCCGATGAGCAGGTCGTCGGCGGCGCTGACGCCCCCGCCGATCACGAAGCAGGAGGGGTCGAGGGCGGCGGCGAGGTTGGCGATGCCGACGCCGAGCCACTGGCCGATGTCCTGGAACAACTCGACGCACATGGCGTCGCCCTCACGGGCGAGCTCGGTGATGAGCGGCCCGGTGATGTCGGGGATGTTGCCCTTGACCCGCTCGATGATGTTGTACGCGACCGGGGAGTCGGCGGCGGCCAGTTCGCGGGCCTCGCGGACCAGGGCGTTGCCGGAGCTGTACTGCTCCCAGCAGCCGCGGTTGCCGCACGGGCAGCGGTGTCCGCCGGGGACGACCTGCATATGGCCGAACTCGCCGGCCACTCCGTACTTGCCGCGCTTGACCCGGCCGTCCTCGAGGATCGCGCCGCCGATACCGGTGCCGAGCGTGATCATGACGAGGTGGTCCTCGCCGCGTCCGGCGCCGAAGCGCCACTCGGCCCAGGCGGCGGTGTTGGCGTCGTTGTCGACCATGACGGGGACGGCGAGCCGGGACTGCAGCGCGTCGCGCAGCGGTTCGTTGCGCCAGGCGAGGTGCGGGGCGAAGAGGACCGTGGCGCGATCGGCGTCGACCCAGCCGGCCGCGCCGATGCCGACGGCGTGCACGTCGTGCCGGTCGGAGAGGTCGAGGACCAGCTCGACGATGGTGTCCTCGACGACCTTGGGGCTCTTGGACTTGTCCGGGGTCTCGGTGCGGACCTTCTCCAGGATGGTGCCGTCCGCGTCGACGACCCCGGCCATCACCTTCGTACCGCCGATGTCGATGCCGACGGTGGGCACCCGGGGCGCGGTCAGGTGGGAGCGCCGCTCTCGGGTGCCGACGGTCCGCAGCGCGGCGCCCCGGGCGGCCCCGCGCTGCGTCAGGTCGCGGTAGGTACTCATCGGCTCGATTCTGCCAGGTGCGGTGTCGGGGGGCTGTTACGACAAGGCGGGGCGCTCCAGCTCGTGGCGGAGGTCCTCCAGCTCGCTGCCGCCCGCCATCTGCCGGGTCAACTCGTCCAGGGTGACCGCGTTCGGGCCGGACTTGGTGTGGCTGCCCGACATGACACCGCGCTTGAGGAGGACGAACCGGTCGCCGACGAGATAGGCGTGGTGCGGGTTGTGGGTGATGAGGACCACTCCGAGGCCCTGGTCACGGGCGGCGGCCACGTACTTCAGGACCACTCCGGACTGCTTCACGCCGAGGGCGGCGGTCGGCTCGTCCAGGACCAGGACCTTGGCGCCGAAGTGGACGGCGCGGGCGATGGCCACGCACTGGCGCTCACCGCCGGAGAGGGTGCCGATGGGCTGGTCGACGTCGCGCAGGTCGATGCCCATGCGCAGCAGCTCGGTGCGGGTCGTCTCGCGCATGAACTCGACGTCGAGGCGCTTGAAGGGGCCCGAGCCCTTGGTGGGCTCGGAGCCGAGGAAGAAGTTGCGCCAGACCGGCATCAGGGGGACGACGGCCAGGTCCTGGTAGACGGTGGCGATGCCGAGGTCCAGGGCCTCGCGCGGACCGGCCAGGACGACGTCCTCGCCCTCGATGCGGAAGGTGCCCGCGTCGTGCTGGTGCAGGCCCGCGATGATCTTGATGAGGGTGGACTTGCCGGCGCCGTTGTCACCGAGGACACAGGTGATCTCACCCGCGTGGACCTCCAGGGAGACCCCTTCGAGGGCGCGGATGTTGCCGTAGAACTTGCTGACGTCGTCGAGCTCGACCAGAGCCTGGGCGGTCATGTGGTTGCCTCCACGCGCTTGCGGATCCAGGCGTTCAGGAGGGTCGCGAGCAGGAGCATCGCACCCAGGAAGAACGTGAACCAGTCCGGGTTCCACTCCGCGTACACGATGCCCTTGCCGGTCATGCCGAAGATGAACGCGCCGACCGCCGAGCCGATGGCGGAGCCGTAGCCGCCGGTGATCAGGCAGCCGCCGATCACCGCCGCGATGATGTAGATCAGCTCGTTGCCGACGCCCTCGCCTGACTGGACGACGTCGAAGGAGAAGAGCAGGTGCTGGCCGGAGATCCAGGCGCAGAAGGCGACACCCATGTAGAGGCCGATCTTCGTCCGGGAGACCGGGACGCCCACCGCGCGGGCCGCGTCGGCGCCGCCGCCGACGGCGAAGATCCAGTTGCCGGCGCGGGTGCGCAGCAGGATCCAGGTGGCGAGCGCGACCAGGCCGACCCACCACAGGATGGTGACCTTGAGTTCGACGCCGCCGACGGTCCACTGGGAGGCGAAGAGCTTCCTGGCGGAGGGGAAGCCCTCCATGTCGGCGATCGACTTGGTGGAGACCGTGCCGCTGATCAGCTTGGTGAAGCCGAGGTTCAGACCCGTCAGCATCAGGAACGTGCCGAGGGTGATGATGAAGCTCGGCAGTTTGGTGCGGGTCAGCATGAAGCCGTTGAAGAAGCCGATGGCGAGGGTGACGAGCAGCGAGACGCCGACGCCGACCCAGACGTTCGCGGTCATCTGGTAGCTGAACATCGACGAGATCAGCGCCGAGCTGGTGACCATCACACCGGCCGACAGGTCGAACTCGCCGCCGATCATCAGCAGCGCGACGGGCACCGCCATGATGCCGATCGTGGAGGCCGCGTACAGGACGGTGCCCAGGCTGGAGGCGCGCAGGAAGCTGTCGGCGACGAGCGAGAAGAAGACGAAGACGGCGGCCGCGCCGACGATCGAGCCGAGTTCGGGCCGGGCGAGCAGCTTCTTCAGCGGGGAGGTCCGCAGCAGCCGTTCGTCGACGTGATCGAGCTCGTTCGGGGCGAGGGTACTCATCGGGTACCCCGCTCCGTGTAGCCCTTCAGCGCGGCGGCGTCGTCCTTGGTGATGATCTGGGGGCCGGTGAGGACCGGCTTTCCGCCGCCGAGGACGTCGGCGTTGTACCGGTACAGCCAGAGCAGGTCGACGGCCTCGTAGCCCTGGAGGTAGGGCTGCTGGTCGACGGCGAAGCCCAGGGTGCCGGCGGAAAGCCCGCTCGCCACCTTGGCGTTGAGGTCGAAGGTGTCGATCTCGGCCTCGCTGCCCGCGGTCTTCTTCGCCTGGGCGGCGGCGTCGGCGAAGGGCGCGCCGAGGGTGACGACGGCGTCGATCGCCGGGTCGGACTGAAGCTTGGCGAGGATGGAGGCCTGGACGTCGGGCATGTTGGTGCCGTCGACGTACAGGTTCTGCAGTTCGCCGCCGAAGGTCTTCTTCGCCCCGGAGCAGCGCTGCTCGTGGCCGACGTTGCCCTGCTCGTGCAGGACGCACAGGGCCTTCTTCTTCCCTCGCTCGTCGAGCTCCTCGCCGACGGCCTCGCCCGCGACGGTCTCGTCCTGGCCGATGTGGGTGAGCGCGCCGAAGGCCTTGGACTGCTCGGCGCCCGAGTTGACGGTGATCACCGGTATGCCGGCCTTGACGGCCTTCTCGACGGCCGTCTTCATCGCGTCGGGCTTGGCGAGGGTGACGATGAGCCCGTCGACGCCCTTGGCGATGTACGAGTCGATGAGCTGCGCCTGCTGCTGCGCCTCGTCGCTGTGGGCGTAGAGGAAGTTGATGTTGTCCTTGGCGGCGGCCTGCTCGGCGCCGTTCTGGACGATGTCCCAGAAGGTGTCGCCGTCGCCGGAGTGGGTCACCATCGCGAAGGTCCACTCGGGCGTGTCCACGGCCGCCCTGCCCTGGGCCGCGGCCGCCTTGCGGGCGTCCTCGGCGCGCTTGCCGCCGGTGCTGCTGCACCCGGTGAGTGCGGCGGTGAGCGCCACCGCGAGCACGGCGCCGACTGCGGCGCGTACCCCTCCTGTCCGAAGCCTGGTCACGAGGCCGTGCCCTCCTTTGTGTCCTTCTGCGTGCATTGCAGTATCGGTCATGGGGGTCGCGCCGATCTTCGCGGGGCGGATGTAGGGCTACGGGCGGACCATGAGCTGGAAATCGAAGGAGTAGCGCGAGGCCCGGTAGAGGTGGGATCCGAACTCGACGGCCCGCCCCGTGTCGTCGAAGGTGGTGCGTTCCATCGTGAGCAGGGGTGCTCCCTCCTTCTCGGCGAGCAGCTCCGCCTCTGCGGCCGTGGCGGCCCGCGCGCCGACCGTCTGGCGGGCGCTGTGCAGAGTGATACCGGCGCCGCGCATCAGGCGGTAGAGGCCGGTGGTCTCCAGCCGTCCGGCGTCCAGGTCGAGCAGTCCGGCCGGCAGATGGTTGCGCAGGTACGCCATCGGCTCGTCGTGCGCGGCTCGCAGCCGCTCCACGTACCGCACGTCGCTGCCCTCCGGTACGCCGAGGGCGGCGGCGACCCGGGCGGTGGCGGGTTCGACGCGGTCGACGAGGACCCGGGTGGCGGGTCGCTGGCCGGCCGCCTCCAGGTCGTCGTAGAGGCTGCTCAGCTCCAGCGGGCGCTTGACCTGGCTGTGGAGGACCTGGGTGCCGACGCCCCGGCGGCGCACCAGGAGGCCCTTGTCCACCAGGGACTGGATGGCCTGGCGGACGGTGGGGCGGGACAGGCCCAGGCGGGTGGCGAGGTCGATCTCGTTGCCGAGCAGGCTGCCGGGGGGCAGGGCCCCGTTCTCGATGGCCGCCTCCAGCTGCTGGGCGAGCTGGTAGTAGAGCGGGACCGGGCTGGTGCGGTCCACGGAGAGGGGCGGGAGGGCGGCGGACGACGACTGCTTGGACACGGACGGGAGCGTAGCCCGAGGAGATGATGACGGGAAGTTGTGAAGTCCGATTGTCCTGACAAATCCTTGACAGCGTCTCCGTCCGGCACCACCTTGGGGGCCATGCGCATCGGACTGATCGGAACGGGACGTATCGGGGCCTTCCACGCGGGCGTGCTCGCCCGCCATCCGGAGGTCGAATCACTGATCGTGGCGGACATGGACGCCACCCGGGCGGCGCGGGTCGCCGGGGCGATCGGCGCGACGGCCGCGCCGGACGACGACGCCCTGTTCGACCACGCCCTCGACGCCGTCGTCATCGCCTCCGCCACCGCGTCCCACGCCGAACTGATCGCCCGCGCCGCGGCGGCCGGGCTGCCCGCCTTCTGCGAGAAGCCCATCGCCCTGGACGTGCCCGGCACGCTCGGCGCGCTGCGGGCCGCCGAGGCCGCGGGCACCGAGCTCCAGCTCGGCTTCATGCGCCGCTTCGACGCGGGGTACGCCGCCGCCCGCGAGGCGGTGCGGACCGGACGGCTCGGCCGCCTGCACACCGTACGGGCGGCCACCTCCGACCCCGCGCCGCCGCCCGCCGCGTATCTGCCGCTCTCCGGCGGGCTCTTCCGGGACTGTCTGGTGCACGACTTCGACATCCTGCGGTGGGTGACCGGGCGGGAGGTGGCCGAGGTGTACGCCACCGGCTCGGACACCGGCCCGGCGATGTTCCGCGAGGCCGGCGACCTGGACACGGCGGCGGCGGTGCTCACCCTGGACGACGGCACGCTGGCGACGGCGACGGCGACCCGGTGCAACGGGGCCGGTTACGACGTACGGATGGAGCTGGCCGGCGAGCGGGACCAGATCGCCGTGGGCCTGGACGACCGCACCCCGCTCACCTCGGTGGAGCCGTCCGGTCCCGCCGCCCCGGTCAAGCCCTGGCCCGGGTTCCTGGAGCGGTTCGCCCCCGCGTACGAGGCCGAGCTGGACGCGTTCGTCCGGCTGGTGCGGGGCGAGGCGCCCAACCCGTGCGACGGCCGCGAGGCGCTGGAGGCGCTCCGGATCGCCGAGGCCTGCGAGCGTTCACGGCGTGAGCACCGCCCGGTCGCGCTGGACGAGATCCCGTCACACTCCGGCTGACAGCACCGTGCCTTGGGCGACGGCGCACAGGGTCTCCACACCCTCCGCGTCGACGGTCAGCAGGTCGCACCGGACGACGGCCTGCCGGCGTCCCGCGTGGACCACACTCGCGCGGGCGATCAGCGTGCTGCCCTTCGCGGGGCGGACGTACTGGATGGAGAAGCCGGCGGTCAGGACGGCCGCGCCCAGCGCGGTGCCGGCCGCGAAGGTGAGCGCGTTGTCGGCCGCGTACGAGAGCACGCCGCCGTGCGCGAAGCCGTTCTGCTGCTGGAGCTCCTCGCGGAGGTCCACCTCCAGGGTCGCCCCGCCGTCGCCGAAGGCGGTGATCCGGGCGCCGACGAGCCGGCTGAACGGCTGGGCGTCGAGCACCTTCCGCGCGAGGTCGAGGTCGAGGTCGTGCGAGGGAGCGGTCATGGGTTCACCATCTGACGGGAAGGCGGCGCACGCCGCGCATGAGCAAGCCGGGCAGCCAGTCCAACGTGCCGCCGTCGGGGTCGAGTTCCAGGCCGGGGAAGCGTTCGAGGAGTGTCCGCAGGGCGATGCGGGCCTCCATGCGGGCGAGCGGGGCGCCCAGGCAGTAGTGGATGCCGTGCCCGAAGGCGAGATGGCCGCGCGGGTCCCTGCGGAGGTCGAAGCGGTCGGGGTCGGGGAAGCGCTCGGGGTCGCGGCCACCTGAGGCGAGGGAGACGAGGACCGGTTCGTACGCGGGGATGAGCGTCGGCCCGATCCGTACGGGCTCCCGGGTGAACCGGAAGGTCGCGTTCTCCACCGGCCCCTCCCAGCGCAGCGTCTCCTCCACGACGGCGTCGAGCAGGCCGAAGTCGGCGCGAAGGGCGGCGAGTTGGTCACGGTGGGTGAGCAACACCCGTACGGCGTTGGAGATGAGGTTGACGGTGGTCTCGTGGCCGGCGAGGAGCAGGAGGTACGCGAGGCCGCGCAACTCGGCCAGGGAGAGCCGGTCGCCGTCCTCGGCGCGGGCGGTGATCAGGTCGGAGAGCAGGTCGTCGGTGGGGGCGGAGGCGCGTTTGTCCTCGATGAGTGTGTCGAGATAGGCGGCGAGGCCCTCGATCGCCGCCGCCTCGGGGCCGGCGCCGGTCGGGGCGACGATCTCGTTGGACCAGGCCCGGAAGGTGTCGCGGTCGGCCGCCGGGATGCCGAGGAGTTCACAGATGACGATGATGGGCAGCGGGAAGGCGAAGGAGTCGATCAGGTCGGCGTGGCCTGACGGCGCCATCGCGTCGGCGAGTTCGCCGGTGAGCCGCTGGACGCGCGGGCGCAGGCTCTCCACCCGCCGGCCGGTGAACTGGCCCCCGACCAGTTTGCGCAGCCGGGTGTGGTCGGGCGGGTCGAGGACGAGCAGATTCGGTCCGATGAGCCGCTCGTCCATCATGGTCATGCCGAGGACGGACGGTGACTTGGACAGCCTCGGGTCGGCCAGGGCCGCGCGTGCCTCCTCGTAACCGACGACCAGCCACAGCCGGTCGCCGTCCGCGGTGCGTACGTGGTGGACGGGACCGGCTTCGCGCATCTTCGCGTAGTACGGATAGGGGTTCGCGGTGAAGTCCGCGCCGTACTCCCCCAGATCGATGACGGACATCGGGCCAGCCTAGGCGCCGTCCTCGTTCTCCAGTAGTCCCGCGTCGTGGACGAGGAGCGCGATCTGGACGCGGTTGTTGAGGCCGAGTTTGGCGAGAATCCGTGACACGTGTGTCTTGACCGTCGGCACGCTCATGTAAAGGGCGGCGGCGATCTCGGCGTTGGACTGCCCGTGGCCGACGGCGACCGCGACCTCCCTTTCGCGCTGGGCGAGTTCGGCGATGCGGTCGGCGGCGGTGGCGCGCCGGGGCTGTTCCTGCCGCCCGGCGACATGGGTCATCAGCTGGCGGGTGACGGCCGGGGAGAGCACGGGGTCGCCGGACGCGACCCGGCGCACGGAGGCGACGATCTCGGCGGGCGGCGTGTCCTTGAGGACGAAGCCCGCCGCGCCGGCGCGCAGGGCGCGCAGGACCTGCTCGTCGGCGTGGAAGGTGGTGAGGACGAGGACCTCGGGGGCGTCGGGGCGGGCGCGCAGCCGTTCGGTGGCGGTGAGGCCGTCGACGTGGGGCATCCGGATGTCCATCAGGACGACGTCGGGGGCGAGCCGGGCGACGAGTTCGGGGACGTCCCGGCCGTCGCCGCCCTCGCCGACGATCTCGATGTCCTCGGCGCCGCCGAGCATGAAGGTGAGGCCCGTGCGGACCAGGGGGTCGTCGTCGACGACGAGCAGGCGGATGGTCATGCGGGCCACGGTAGCCAGGCGCGCAGGGCGAATCCCCCGTCGGGTGCCGGGCCGTGTTCGAGGCGCCCGCCGGCGAGGGTGGCGCGCTCGGTGAGCCCGATGAGGCCCTGCCCGGAGCCTGGCACGTGCGGGACGGGTCCGGTGGGGGCCGGGTTGTGGACCTCGATCGTCAGTCCGTCGCCGGGGCGGCCGCGCAGGGTGAGGGTGACGTCGGTGCCGGGGGCGTGCTTGCGGACGTTGGTGAGGCCTTCCTGGGCGATGCGGTAGACGGTGCGGCCGGTGGCGGCGGGGACGGCTGCCGGATCCTCCACGCCGGAGTCGAGGACGACCTTGGTCCCGGCGTCGCGGGACTCGGCGACCAGCGCGTCGAGGGTGGCGAGGGTGGGCTGGGGCCGGTCGCCCTCGGCGCCTTCGCCGGGCGCGCGCAGGACGCCGATGATCTCGCGGAGGTCCTGGAGCGCCTCGTGGGCGCTGTCCCGGATGACCCCGGCGGCGCGGGCGACCTGCGCGGGCGGTGCGTCGGGCCGGAACTCCAGGGCTCCGGCGTGCACGCTGAGCAGGGTGAGCCGGTGGGCGAGGACGTCGTGCATCTCGCGGGCGATGGCCTCCCGGGCCAGCCGCTGGGCCTGCTCGGCGCGCAGCTCGGCCTCGGCCTCGGCGCGGCGGGCCCGTTCGCGCAGCGCCTCGACGAGCTGGCGCCGGGAGCGTACGAGCATGCCCCAGGCGGTCATCAACAGGATCAGGATGAAGCCGATGGCGATCCCGAGCCCGACGTTGATCTCGGGGTCGGGCCGCAGGAAGGCCTGGGCGGTGGAAGCGGCCACCGCGAGGGCGCCGATGGACGCGACCTCGCGGAAGGGCCGCCGTACGGCGACGCCGAAGAGGCTGACGAGGAGGGCTCCACCGGCGACGGGCGCGACCACGCTGACGAGGGAGATCACGATCGCGACGGCCGCGGGCCGGCGGCGGCGCAGCCAGAGCGCGCAGCAGGCGGCGGCGCCGACGATCTGGTCGGCCGCGACGACGGCGTCGCTGTTGTACTTGGCGCTGGTGTCGGCGGCGAGCAGTCCGAGGAATGCGGCGACGAGGAACAGTGTGGTGTCGACGACCCAGTCGCGTACGGTACGGCGCGGCCGCCGGCCCGGTGGGCCGTCGGCCGGGGTGTCGGCCATGGCCGAGGGAAGCAGCCAGGCGTGGCGGTCCGTACGTGTCATGGATTCCAAATTACGCACGCGAGGGGCGCGGGGCCGGTCGTGGAGACGGTCCGGCTACCGAAGTCGCGCGACGAGAGACTTTGGTAGCACCCGCCATGGACGAGCGGCCGACGCGGACGCCGGGCGGAACGGATCATGATCGGTCCATGAAGAAGTTGCTGGAGATCGTGGGTGTGGTCGTCCTGATCGGCGGAGTCGCGGGTGTGCTGCGCGAGCTGACGGGCTGGTTCCCCTTCATGGGCTTCACCCGGCTCGTGACGGAGAACGTGTGGTTCCTGGAGGGCCGCGAGCTCTTCGCGAACATAGTGATCGCGGTCCTGGGCTTCGTGATCCTGGTGGTCTCGGACCGGGTGGAGAAGGCTTAGACGTACGGGAGTGAACGCGTGGGCCACGGACCTACCGTGCGCCCTCGTCGGCGGCGCGGCGCCCCCACGTCGTCCCCGCGAGGACCAGGACGGCTCCCGCGATGCCGAGCAGGCCAGGACGGTCCCCGGCCAGGGCGATGCCGGCGGCCGCGGCCCACAGCGGTTCCGTGCCGAGGAGGAGGCTGACGCGGGAGGGGGAGGTGCGGCGGACGGCCCACATCTGCACGAAGAAGGCGAAGAGCGTGCAGAAGACGGAGAGGAAGAGCAGTCCGGCCCATTCTCGCGGGCCGAAGCCGAGCGCCACCGACCAAGGGGACTCGCCGGTGCCGGGCGCCGCGGCGAGCAGGGCGAAGACGGCGACGGCGGAGCCGAGTTGGACGGTGGTGAGGGAGAGCGAGTCGGCGCTCCGCACGGCCTTGATCCGGGCCATCGCGAGGACGTGGACGGTACGGGCGAGGGCGGCGAGCAGCATCAGCAGGTCGCCTAGGGAGGGGGTGGTGAAGCCGCCGCCCTGGGTGAGCAGCACCACGCCGGCCACGGAGAGCCCGGCGGCGGCCAGGAAGGCGCGGGGTGGCCTGGTGCGGAGGACGGCGGCTTCGGCGAGCGGGGTGAAGATCATGGTGAGGCTGATGATCAGGCCGGCGTTGGTGGCGGAGGTGTGGACGACGCCGTAGGTCTCCAGGAGGAAGATCCCGCTGAGGATCAGGCCGAGGAGGCCGGCGCCGCGCCACTGGGCCGCGCTCAGCGCCCGCAGCCCCCGCCGTCCGGCGACGGCGAGGGCGGGCAGGACGACGGCGAACCGCAGGACGAGGACGGCGACGACGGTGTGGGTGGTGGTGATGCCCTTGGCCGCGAGATAGCTCGCGCCCCAGACGACGGCGACGAGGAGCACCGGGAGGTCGGTGAGCCAGGCGCGACGCGGGGCGCGAAGGGGTACGGAAGTGGCGATCGACGACATTGCGGGCCGGCTCCAACTCGTCGGACGGGGTGGAGACTTCGGCGGCTCGCACGCGGGAGGATCACCGTACCGGGACGAGCGTGTGGTGGCTACACCTTTCTGCTAGGCGTAGCTCCCGTACTCGGGGCGGCCCGCCAGTTCGTACGTGTGGATGGCGACGCCCGAGGCCGTGGTCCGGGCCGCGGCGTGCCGGAAGGCGGTGGGCCGGGCGCCGTCGGCGAAGAGGCGGAACCCCGTGCCGAGGACGACGGGGAAGACGAGCAGGTGGAGCGTGTCGATGAGGTCGTGCGCCATCAGGGACCTGGCGAGGCCTCCGCTCCCGTGCATCTGCACCTCGCCGTCGGTGCGGTCCTTGAGGGCCGCGACCTCCTTGGCGATGTCGCCGTTCAGGATCGTGGTGCCTGCCCAGTCGGCCCTGTCGAGGGTGGTCGAGGCGACGTACTTGGGCAGGGCGTTGAGCTTGGAGGCGATCGGGTCGGTGGGGTCGGTCTGCTTCGGCCAGTAGCTCGCGAAGATCTCGTAGGTGCGGCGGCCGAGGAGGAAGGCGGCGGGCCTGTCGAAGACCTCGGTCATGAAGGCGCCGAAATCCTCGTCCCCGTACGGCACGGACCAGCCGCCGTGTTCGAAGCCGCCGGTGGTGTCCTCGTCCGGGCCACCGGGGGCCTGGTAGACGCCGTCGAGCGTCACGAACTGGGTGAGGGAGAGCGTGCCCATGGTGCTGCCCTTCGGTTCGGCCGGGTGTCCCCCGGTCCATCGTGTCTCAGAAGGTTCGACTCCACCGCTCGGCGAAATTCATCGATGTCGGTCGTCGATGCCGGTCTCCGTGTCCGATTGCCGCCAGCGTCCGGCCGGCCCGCCCACTTTGATTGAACCCGCAACCACTACACATGAAGGTAGGTACGGGATGGACGGCAAGGCGGTTCTGGTGACGGGCGGCAGCCGCGGGATCGGCGCGGCCACGGCACTGCGGCTGGCCCAGGAGGGCGCGGACGTGGCCTTCACCTACGTCGAAGGGGAGGAGCGGGCACGCGAGGTCGCCGGGCGGATCGAGGCGATCGGGCGCAAGGCCCTGCCCCTGCGGGCCGACGCCGCGGACGCCGGGGACGCGGCGGGGGCGGTGGAGTGGGCGGCGGACGCGCTCGGCCGGCTCGACGTGCTGGTCAACAACGCCGGGGTCGGGGTGATCGCCCCGCTGGACTCGCTGACCCTCGCGGACGTCGACCGGGTCCTCGCGGTCAACGTCCGGGCGGCCTTCCTCGCCGCCCAGGCGGCGGCCGCGCGCATGGACCGGGGCGGGCGGATCATCACGATCGGGTCCTGCATGGCGACCCGCGTCCCGGGCCCCGGCGGCACGCTCTACACGCTGAGCAAGGCGGCGCTGGTCGGCCTGAACAAGGCGCTCGCGCGGGAGCTGGGCGGGCGCGGCATCACCGCGAACATCGTCCACCCGGGGCCGGTCGACACGGACATGAACCCGGCGGACGGGCCGTACGCGCAGGGCCAGGCGGCCATGACGGCCCTCGGCCGCTTCGGCACCCCGCAGGAGGTCGCGGCGATGGTGGCGTTCCTGGCGGGTCCGGGCGCGGCGTACGTGACGGGCGCGGAGTTCTCGGTGGACGGCGGCCACGCGGCGTAAGGGCCGGGCGCTCCGCCCCCGCCCCAGGGGCTCGGGCGCCGAACCGGGGATGGGCCACGGGCCCGGAGCGGGCACGGGCCGCGGACCCGGAACGTGGCCCTGGGCCGTAGGCCCAAGGCGGGGCCGGGCCGCTCAGGGCGGGGCCGGGCCGCTCAGGGCGGGGCCGGGCCGCTCAGGGCCCGGAAAGGCGCGAGGGCGCACCGGTGCTGTCGGGTCGGTGCGCCCTCGCGTGCCGGGCGGGGTGTCGTTACCCGCCCAGTTCCTGGTGGCGGGCCGTGAGCCGCGCCGAGCCCGCTTCGGTCAGGGAGCCGAAGAGGCGGAGGCGGGAGATGCCGCCGTCGGGGTAGATGTCGATCCGGACGCGCGAGCCGACCGCCGGCGTGTCGAGCACGAAGCGGTGGTTGGTGTCCGGCTGGAGGCGGGTCCGGGGCAGGATCTCGGTCCAGTCATCGGAGCCTTCGGCCGCCACGGACAGCGCCGCCCAGCCCGCGCTGTTGCCCTTGAGGTAGGCGGTGTCGATCTCGACGGCGCGGATCTCCGACTCGGCGACCAGGCTGTAGCGGATCCAGTCGTTGCCCTTGTCGCGGCGGCGCCGGGTCTCCCAGCCGTCGTCCATCTTGCGGGAGCGGCCCGGCTGGATGGTGTTGGTCGCCGGGGAGTAGAAGCGGTCGGAGGCGTCCTCGACCTGGCCGCCGTTCTCCAGCGCCGCGAGGTCGAAGGTGCCGAGCACGCCCAGCCAGGCCGGGTCCGGGGCGACCTCGCCGTACACGCGCAGGCGCGCGATGCCGCCGTCCGGGTGCTGGTTGACGCGCAGGTGCGTGAAGCGCTGCTCGACGTCGACCGCGAAGCCGTTCGCCGCGTGGCCGCCGATCGCGGTGCGCGGGACGAGGGTCGTCCACTTCACGTCGTCGGCGAGAAGCTCCTCGGGCGACGGGGAGCCGGCCACCGAGGTCGCCTCGACCGAGACGGCCTGCGGGTAATTGCCGCGGAAGTGCGCGGTGTCGACGACGATGCCGCGTACGACGCCGGGGGCGCCGAGCCGTACGAGCGCCCAGTCGTGGTCGTCCTCGGTCGGGTGCGGCTGCTCGGCCGAGACGCCGCGGCGGCGCCGGGTCTCCCAGCCGTCCATGATCTTGCCCTTGTGGCCGAAGTGCTCGGGGTCGAACTCGGCTGCCTCGGGCTTGAGCATGTTCTCGCGCTCGGCGAAGAACTCGTCGTTGGCGGCGATCACACCGGCGCCGAGACGCCGGTCGGCGAGGTCGGCGTACTGCGTGAAGGGGAAGTCCGCGGTGCGGTAGTCGGCGTACGGGTCGCCGCCTCCGTACGGGCTCGCGTCACCGGTGAAGGAGGGTATGGCGGACACGTCAGTTGTTCCTTTCGAGGAGGCGGCCGGAGGGCTCGGCGAGGGTGCCGTGGTCGGCGACGCGCTCTCCGCGCAGCCAGGTGGAGGTGACGACGCCGTGCAGCGTCTTGCCGGCGTACGCCGTGACGCGGTTGCGGTGCTCGAGCTCGGCCGGGTCGACGGTGAAGGTCGCCTCGGGGTCGAGGACCGCGAAGTCGGCGTCGCGGCCGGTTTCGATCGCGCCCTTCCGCGTCAGGCCCGCGAGGCGCGCCGGAGCGGTGGACATCCAGCGGGCGACGTCCTCCAGGGTGCGGCCGCGGCGCCGGGCCTCGGTCCAGATGGCGGGCAGGCCGAGCTGGAGGGAGGAGATACCGCCCCAGGCGGAGGCGAAGTCGGGGGTCTTGAGGTCGGCGGTGGAGGGCGAGTGGTCGGAGACGATGCAGTCGATCGTCCCGTCGGCCACGCCTTCCCAGAGGGCGTCCTGGTTGGCGGCCTCGCGGATCGGCGGGCAGCACTTGAACTCGGTGGCGCCGTCCGGGACCTCCTCGGCGGTGAGGGTGAGGAAGTGCGGGCAGGACTCGACCGTGATCTTGACGCCCTCGGCCTTGGCGGCGGCGATCAGCGGCAGCGCGTCCGAGGAGGACAGGTGCAGGACGTGGACGCGGGCGTTCAGCCTGCGGGCCTGGTTGATCAGGTTCTCGATCGCGGTGTTCTCCGCGTCGCGCGGCCGCGAGGCGAGGAAGGCCGCGTACTCGGTGGCCTTACCGCCCTTCATCTGGGGCGCGGCGGCCAGGTGGTGCGGGTCCTCGGCGTGCACGATCATCAGGCCGTCGAAGCCGGCGATCTCGGCGAGGGAGTTCGCCAGCTGCTCCTGGTCCAGCTCGGGGAACTCGTCCACCCCGGACGGCGACAGGAAGCACTTGAAGCCGAAGACCCCGGCGTCGTGGAGGGGGCGCAGGTCCTTGACGTTGTCGGGCAGCGCGCCGCCCCAGAAGCCGACGTCGATGTGCGCCTTGGTGCGGGCGACCTCCTGCTTGATCCGCAGGTGCTCGACCGTGGTGGTGGGCGGGAGCGAGTTCAGCGGCATGTCGAGGAGGGTGGTGATGCCACCGGCGGCGGCCGCGCGCGTGGCGGTCCAGAAGCCCTCCCACTCGGTCCGCCCGGGGTCGTTCACATGGACATGGGTGTCGACGAGCCCGGGGAGCACGACGTTGTCGCCGACGTCCTCGAGACGGGCACCGGCCGGTACCTCCGCGTCGTACGGCAGTACCGCGGCGATGGTCCCGCCGGAGACGGCGATCGACGCGGGCCGCGTCCCCTCGGGGGTGATGACGCGTGTCGAGCGCAGTACCAGGTTGACGTCCACCCGTACCCCTTCCAGCAGAAATTCAACGAACTGTTGAAGGAGTCTTCACTCAGGACGACATGGCGTCAAGGGCACACTTCCAGCATGGACCGGTCGGAGCGCGCCGCCACGCGTCCACTTGGACGTTTCCATGAAGTGGAATCGGAATTTCGTACAGTAGAACGTAGTTCCGCACATGCGGGGAGGAGGCGGACGCCGCCGGGCAGCCGCCGACACCGGACAAACACCCCCCTGACCGGCCCGGACGCCGGGACCGGGGCCGTGTGTCCGACCGGACGGCCCGGTAGGCTGCTGCCTTGCCCGCCTGCCCCGAAAGGACCTTGACGTGCCGACGTCCAGCGCCAGCACCACCGACGCCGCCAAGCCCGCCGCCGCGAGCGGTGGCGTCCAGTCCCTTGAGCGCGCCTTCGATCTTCTGGAGCGGATGGCCGACGCCGGCGGCGAGGTCGGGCTGAGCGAGCTCTCCGCCAGCAGCGGACTGCCGCTGCCCACCATCCACCGCCTGATGCGCACGCTGGTGGCCTGCGGCTACGTACGCCAGCAGCCCAACCGCCGGTACGCGCTCGGCCCGCGGCTGATCCGTCTCGGCGAGTCGGCCTCCCGACTGCTTGGCACCTGGGCGCGCCCGTACCTCGCGCGGCTCGTCGAGGAGACGGGCGAGACCGCGAACATGGCGCTGCTCGACGGCGACGAGATCGTGTACGTCGCGCAGGTGCCGTCCAAGCACTCGATGCGCATGTTCACCGAGGTCGGCCGGCGCGTGCTTCCGCACTCCACGGGTGTGGGCAAGGCGCTCCTGGCCCACACCCCGGCGGAGGAGGTGCGCGCGCTGCTCGCCCGTACGGGCATGCCGGCCGCGACCGAGAAGACGATCACCACGCCCGAGGGGTTCCTGGACGCGCTCGCGGCGGTCCGGGACGCGGGGTACGCGGTCGACGACAACGAGCAGGAGATAGGAGTCCGCTGCCTCGCGGTGTCGGTCCCCAACTCCCCCACCGCGGCGGCCATCTCGATCTCGGGCCCGGCGGGCCGGGTGACGGAGGCGGCGACGGAGAAGATCGTCCCGATCCTCCAGGAGGTCGCCCAGGACCTCTCGACGGCCCTGGCGAACACGACGGCCAACGGCGGAGCGTAACGCCCTGCGGGCCTTCGTCCCGCCGGGGCGGCGCCCACCCTCACCCCTCGGGGTTGTGGGCATCTGTCCCGCTGGGCGGGACGGGTGGGCACAACCCACGACGGCGCCGCACCCGCAGGCACCGCAGGCACCGGGAGCCTGGGCCCGGCAAGGGCGCCGTCCCGTGTGCCCACCCGTCCCGCCCCAGCGGGACAGATGCCCACAACGGGGGGGTGGCGGGAACCGGCCCGGCGGGACCAGGGGGCACCACGGGGTGGGCGGTCAGACCGGGGCGCGCTCCGAGACGTGGCCGTCGTGGACCAGGACCGTCGTGGACGCGCGGGCCAGGTGCGTGTGGTCATGGGTCACCAGGACCGTCGCCGTGCCGCGGTCCCGCGTCAGGCCCGCCAGCAGCTCCACGATCGCCGCGCCCCGCTCGTGGTCCAGCGCGCTGGTGGGCTCGTCGACCAGGAGGACGGACGGTTCGTTCATCAGGGCCCGCGCGATGTTGACGCGCTGACGCTGACCGCCGGAGAGCTGGTGCGGGCGGCGGGCCGCCAGGTCCGCGAGGCCGACCGCGTCGAGGAGGGCCAGGGCCCGCTCCCGTACCGCCTTCGGCTTGGCACCCGACAGATGCGCCATCACCTGCAGCTGCTCCACCGCCGTCAGCGACGGCAGCAGGTTCGGCTGCTGGAAGACGATCCCGATCCGCTCGCGCCGCAGCGCCGCCCTCCCCGCCGGATCCAGCCGCCCCGTCTCCGTACCGGCCACCACGACCCGCCCCCGGTCCGGGGTCACCAGTGTCGCGGCCACCGCCAGCAGGCTGGACTTGCCGGATCCCGAGGGTCCGACGACCGCCGTGAGGCTGCCGGCCGGCACCTCCAGGGAGACCGCGTCGAGGGCGGTCAGCCGCCCGTCGCCGTCGGGGTACGTCAGCGTCACGTCGTCGAGCAGCAGAGTCATCGGGCGCTCCCGAGCGCGGTCAGGGGGTCGACGGCGGTGATCCGCCGGATGGACAGAGCGGCGCCGAGGACACCGAGCACGATGATCACGGCGGCCGGGCCGAGCACGGTCAGCGGCTCCAGGACGAACGGCACGTCCCCGCCGCTGACGAGCGCGCCGATCCCGACGGCGAGGGCCGTGCCGAGCAGCGTGCCCGCGCCGAGCATCAGCACCGCCTGCCCGAGCGCGTCCTTCAGCAGGTACGGGGTCGAGGCGCCCAGGGCCTTCAGCACCGCCACGTCCCCGCTCCGCTGGATCGTCCAGACCGTGAAGAAGGCTCCTATGACGAGCGCGGAGATCACGAAGAGGAAACCCCGCATCAGCTGCAGCGAGCCGTTCTCGGCCTGGTAGGACCCTATGGCGGTGAGCGCCTCGTCGATCGTCCTCGACTCGGTCCCCAGCGCCTTGTCCCCGGCCGCGAGGTCCACGCCGCCGTCGCCCGTCCTCAGGGCGATGACGGTGGCCTGCTCCTCGGGCGTGGTTCCGTTGTGCCCGAGCTTCTGCCAGTCGTCGAGCGAGGTCCAGACGACGGGCGTGTGGCTGTAGGAGGCGTCGCCCGCGACGGCCGCGACGTCGGCCTCCAGCGGCCCGAGGCGTACGGCCCCGCCCACGCCGACCCCCAGCTCCTCGGCCGCGGACTCGGAAAGGACGACCCGGCCGGGCCCGAGCTTCCCGCTCTGCGGGGCGAGGCCGGCCGACGGCTCCGTACCGAAGGCGGAGACGGCGGCCGTGCGCTCACCGGCGGCCGCGTTGAGCGTACGGATGCCGAGCGGCTGGGCGCTCGTCATGCCCGGCCGCCCCGCCCACTGCCGCCACTGGCTCTCCGTCACCGTGGAGTTGGTGAAGGAGACGGACTGGCCGGAGGGCGGGGCGGCGAAGGCCAGCCGGTCCGCGGGCAGCCCCGTGATCGCCGAGACGTTCTCGCGGGCCAGGCCGGCGGTCAGGCCCGACAGCAGTCCGACAAGCAGTGTGATCAGCACGATCACCGTGCCCATCAGGGTGAATCGCCCCTTGGCGAATCTCAGATCTCTCCATGCCACGAACATGGTGACCAGCCTGCTGGTCCCGTGCGGGCCCGGGCATCGCGCCACGGATGGCTCCGCAATCAAACTTTCGGTTGAGTCCGGATTGTCTGCCCCGGCCTACGCTGGACAGATCATGGATCCGCGTTCCCTCACCCCCGCCCTGCGCGCGCTGCGCCTCTGCCTGCATCTGCTGATGGCGGGCCTGCTGGCCCTGGCGGCGTTCCGGGCGGACACCGGAGCGGGGGTGGCTCTCGCTGCGGTGACCGGTGCGGTCTACGCGGCCGGGTCCCTCCTGCCCTCCGTACGGGACTCTCAGCGGGCCGCCGCGGTGTGGCTCGGCGTGCTGTGCGCGTCCTGGCTCGCGCTGCTGTGGCAGACGCCGGAGGGGCTGTGGGTGGCGTTCCCGCTGTACTTCCTCCAGCTGCATCTGCTGCCCGTGCGCTGGTCGCTGCCGGCGGTCGGCCTGACGGCGGTCGCGGCGATCCTCTCGTACGTACGGCACGGCGCGCCGCTCAATCCGGGCGTCTTCGTCGGGCCGCTGCTCGGCGCGGCCGTGGCCGTGGCGACGGTGCTCGGCTACCAGGCGCTGTACCGGGAGAGCGAGCGGCGGCGGCGGATGGTCGAGGAGCTGATCTCGACCCGGGCGGAGCTGGCGGCGACCGAGCGGCACGCGGGCACGCTCGCGGAGCGCGAGCGGCTCGCGCGGGAGATCCACGACACGCTGGCGCAGGGGCTGTCCTCGATCCAGCTGCTGCTGCGGGCCGCCGAGCGGGCGCTGCCGGAGGGCTCACCGGCCGCCGGGCACATCGAGCGTGCGCGCCGGGCGGCCCAGGACAACCTGGCGGAGGCCCGGCGGTTCGTACGGGCGCTGTCGCCGCCGGACCTGGAGCACGGTTCTCTCGCGGCGGCCCTCGAGCGGCTGTGCGAGCCGACGGGGACCGCGCCGCGGGTGCGCTTCTCGGTGAGCGGGACGCCGGTGGAGCTGCCGACCCCGTACGAGGTGGCGCTGCTGCGGATCGCGCAGTCGGCGCTCGCGAACACGGTGCGGCACGCCTCGGCGGCGCGCGCCGAGATCACGTTGTCGTTCATGGACGCCTCGGTGACGCTGGACGTCGTCGACGACGGCAAGGGCTTCGACCCGGCGCTGCTCTCGCCCTCCGCGGAGGGCGGTTTCGGGCTGCCGGCGATGCGCTCGCGGGCGGAGTCGCTGGGCGGCACGTTCACGGTGGAGTCCGCGCCCGGTCAGGGGACGGCCGTCGCCGTGTCCCTCCCTCTTCCCGCTGGAGTGCCCGCATGACGATCCGTCTTCTTCTGGCCGACGACCATCCGGTGGTACGCGCCGGGCTGCGCGCGGTCCTGGACACCGAGCCGGACTTCGCCGTGGTCGGCGAGGCGGCCACGGCCGAGCGGGCGGTCGAACTGGCGGTGGAGCTGGCCGCGGCGGGCGGGGTGGACGTGGTGCTGATGGACCTGCAGTTCGGGGCGGGGATGCACGGCTCGGAGGCCACGGCGGCGATCACGGCCGTACCGGGCGGGCCGCGGGTCCTTGTCCTGACCACGTACGACACGGACGCGGACATTCTCGCGGCGGTCGAGGCGGGGGCCTCGGGCTATCTGCTCAAGGACGCCCCGCCCGAGGAGCTGGCCGCGGCGGTCCGCACGGCGGCGGCGGGCCAGTCGGCGCTGGCCCCGGCGGTGGCGCACCGGCTGATGGACCGGATGCGGACGCCGGCGGAGGCGCTGACGAAGCGGGAGCTGGAGGTGCTGCAGCTGGTGGGCGAGGGCTTGTCGAACCAGCAGATCAGCAAGGTGCTGTTCCTGAGCCAGGCGACGGTGAAGTCCCATCTGGTGCACATCTTCGCCAAGCTGGGCGTCGACTCCCGCACGGCGGCGGTGGCGACGGCGACGGCCAGACGCCTGATTCGCCGGTAGGGGGCAGGGCGACCCGACAGGGCTTCGGGGGTCAGACCTCGCGCGGGGGCTCGCCGAAGAGCTCCACCGCCTGGCGGACGCTCGCGAGGCCGTTCGAGAGGGCGCTGACGGAGCCGATCGAGCCGGCGATCAGCAGCAGGGAGCGGCGCAGTCTCCGTACCTCCGGGACCCCGCTGACGGCCATCGCGTCCAGCGCCGCGAGTTCGTCCTCGGCGATCCCGCGGTCCGTGAAGTCGGCGCGGTGGCCGGCGAGTTCACGTCGGAGCCGGGAGACGGCGGCACGCAGCTGCGCCACCCTCGGGTCCTCGCCGCCGCCGGTTGTCACACGCCTCTGCCCAACGCTTCGCAACAAAAGTTCTCCCCCTCGCACGACACTGTGCGTCGAACTCCATGACCTGCCCGACCCGTCGAACGGTGGTCGGGCGCCCGGAGTCGCGAGCCAGTTAACGCCATCGCGCGCCCGGCGCGCCACTCCGTGGACGTAATTCAGGCGTCCGTGTCGCTCGTTGTCATGCGGTATGCAGTCCTCATGACGGATACACAGCACACCTCTCCGCTGGTGGCCGGGCTTCTGCTCGCCGCGGGCGGCGGCCGGCGCCTCGGCGGCCGCCCCAAGGCGCTCCTCCCGCACCGCGGCCGCCCGCTGGTCGAGCACGCGGTGCGCGTGCTGCGCGAGGGCGGCTGCGAGGTGGTCCATGTGGTGCTCGGCGCCTCGGCCGATCTCGTACGGGAGCGGGCCCGGCTGCCCGGCTGCGTCCTGGTCGACAACCCGGAGTGGCCGCAGGGCATGGGGTCCTCGCTGCGGGCCGGTCTCGCCTCGCTCGCCGCCGAGGCGCTGCCGGTGGACGCGGCGCTGGTCTCTCTGGTGGACCAGCCCGGGATCGGTGCGGCGGCCGTCGCGCGGGTCCGGTCGGCGTACCGCTCGCGCGACGTTCTCGCGGCGGCTTCGTACGACGGGAAGCGCGGCCATCCGGTGCTGTTCGGCGCGGACCGCTGGGCGGAGATCGCGGCGGGTGCGGTCGGCGACCAGGGGGCGCGCGACTACCTGCGGAAGCACCGGGATGCGATCACGCTCGTGGACTGTTCGGATGTGGCCGAGCCCTATGACATCGACACCGAGGCGGATCTGGCACACCTGGAGTGAAGGCCGTGGCACTGAGCGCCACGTTCTGTCGATCCGGAGAATCTCGACATCAACAAACGATTGAACTTCCACTATGAGGAAACTAGTATCCACTGTTCAGAAGCGCCTGATCCCCTGACGGCGCTCGCGGCCGCATCCCGGCGCCTGCGGCACTGCGTGCCTAACCGCGACGCCCATCGGCCGCAAGGCACCGCCCGTGAAGCCCGCTGAAGGAAGTGACAGTTCATGTCCGCACCAGCGCCGTCCCCCCTGGCCGTCGTCGAAGCCAAGCCCCTGCCGAGGCAGGAGGAGGTGCTGACCGACGCGGCCCTCGCCTTCGTGGCGGAGCTGCACCGGCGGTTCACGCCGCGCCGGGACGAGCTCCTCGCCCGCCGGGCGGAGCGCCGCGCCGAGATCGCCCGCACCTCGACCCTCGACTTCCTTCCGGAGACCGCGTCGATCCGCGCGGACAACTCCTGGCGGGTCGCGCCGGCGCCCGCGGCCCTGAACGACCGACGCGTCGAGATCACCGGCCCGACCGACCGCAAGATGACGATCAACGCGCTGAACTCGGGCGCGAAGGTCTGGCTCGCCGACTTCGAGGACGCCTCGGCGCCGACCTGGGAGAACGTGATCCTCGGCCAGGTCAACCTGATCGACGCGTACACCCGGAAGATCGACTTCACGGACCCGAGGTCGGGCAAGTCGTACGCGCTGAAGCCGGCCGATCAGCTGGCCACGGTCGTCATGCGGCCGCGCGGCTGGCACCTGGAGGAGCGCCACCTGACCTTCGAGGGCCGCCCGGTCCCCGGCGCGCTCGTCGACTTCGGCCTGTACTTCTTCCACAACGCCAAGCGGCTCATCGAGCTCGGCAAGGGCCCGTACTTCTACCTCCCGAAGACGGAGTCGCACCTGGAGGCCCGCCTCTGGAACGACATCTTCGTCTACGCGCAGGACTACGTCGGCATCCCGCAGGGCACCGTCCGCGCCACCGTGCTGATCGAGACGATCACGGCCGCGTACGAGATGGAGGAGATCCTCTACGAGCTCCGCGAGCACGCGGCGGGCCTGAACGCCGGTCGCTGGGACTACCTCTTCTCCATCGTCAAGAACTTCCGTGACGGCGGGCAGAAGTTCGTGCTCCCGGACCGCAACGCGGTGACGATGACCGCCCCGTTCATGCGCGCGTACACCGAACTCCTCGTCCGCACCTGCCACAAGCGCGGCGCGCACGCGATCGGCGGCATGGCGGCGTTCATCCCGTCCCGCAAGGACGCCGAGGTCAACAAGGTCGCCTTCGAGAAGGTCAAGGCGGACAAGGACCGCGAGGCGGGCGACGGCTTCGACGGCTCCTGGGTCGCCCACCCGGACCTGGTCCCGATCGCGATGGCCTCCTTCGACGCGGTCCTCGGCGAGAAGCCGAACCAGAAGGACCGGCTGCGCGAGGACGTCTCGGTGGCGCCCGGCGACCTGATCGCGATCGACTCGCTCGACGCGAAGCCGACGTACGAGGGCCTGCGCAACGCGGTCCAGGTCGGCATCCGCTACATCGAGGCGTGGCTGCGCGGCCTCGGCGCGGTCGCCATCTTCAACCTCATGGAGGACGCGGCGACGGCGGAGATCTCGCGCTCGCAGATCTGGCAGTGGATCAACGCGGGCGTCGAGTTCGAGCACGGCGGCACGACCGTGCGAGCCACCCCCGAGCTGGCCCGCGAGGTCGCGGCGCGGGAGCTGGCCGCGATCCGCGAGGAGATCGGCGAGGAGGCCTTCGCGGCCGGCAAGTGGCAGCAGGCCCACGACCTCCTGCTCCACGTCTCCCTCGACGCCGACTACGCGGACTTCCTGACCCTCCCCGCGTACGACCAGCTGGTCGGCTGACCCGCACAGCGGCCGAGCAGCACCCGCACCACCACCCCCGAGAACAGGCTCCGCCCCCGGTGAACGCACAGCACCGGGGGCGGAGCCGATTTTCGATCCAGTGCGTTTCACAGGGCACGTAACGCAACCGAAACACGCACCTACCTAGCGGTAACAAGCCACGGCGTGCCAGATTCCGCATGCCACCGGCCGGCGGCTGTCCCCCACTCCTCTGCACCGACGCAGGAGAACACAGCCATGCCCACTCCCCCGCACCGCTCGGTACGAAGACTTCTCGGCGCCACGCTCACCCTGCCCCTCGCGCTCGGCGGCCTGCTGGCCGGCGGGGCGAGCCCCGCCGTCGCCGCCAACGGCTCCGGGCCCAGCGCCGTCGTGTCGATGGGCGACAGCTACATCTCCGGTGAGGCCGGCCGCTGGCAGGGCAACAGCCTGACCACGAGCGGCAGCCGCAACGGAACCGACCGGGCGTGGACCGGAAGCGCATACGATCCCAGCCGGGTCTACGGCGCCACGGCCGCCAACGGCTGCCACCGCTCCGACTCGGCCGAGGTGAAGAGCGCCGGCGGGATCGCCTCCGCCCTGGTCAACCTGGCCTGTTCCGGGGCGACGACCAAGAACGTCTTCCGCGCCGCGAACGGCGGCGTGGCCTACAAGGGCGAGGCGCCGCAGGCCGACCAGCTGGCCGCGGTCGCGGCCTCGTACGACGTCGACACGATCGTGCTGTCGATCGGCGGCAACGACCTGGGCTTCGCCGACATCGTCAGGAAGTGCGCGACCGACTACATCGTCTGGTACTCGTACTGCCACGACGACCAGCAGGTCGTCGTCGACTCGAAGATCGACGCCGTGATGGGAGACGTCGGCAAGTCCGTCGACGAGATCCGGGCGGTGATGTCCGGCGCCGGGTACGCCGCGTCCGACTACCGGATCGTGCTCCAGTCGTATCCGTCCCCCATTCCGCGCAGCGCCGACAACCGCTACGGAGAGAGCGGCTGGACCCGTACGAACACGGGCGGCTGCCCGTTCTGGAACCTGGACTCCGACTGGGCGCGGGACTCCCTCGTCCCCCAGCTCGCCGGGCGGCTGAAGGGTGTCGCGGCGGCCAAGGGGGCGCAGTTCATGGATCTGCGCGACATGCTCCAGGGCCGCGAGGTGTGCGCGAAGGCCAGCAAGCAGGTCAGCTCGACGGTGCCGGCCTCGGCTTCGACCAGCGAGTGGGCGCGCTGGATCGACCAGAACGAGACCCAGGGACCCATCCAGGAGAACATGCACCCCAACTACTACGGCCAGTTGGCGCTCGGCCGCTGTCTCGCGCTGATCCACGCGCGGCCGAGCGGAGACTTCAGCTGCCGCAACACGGCGGGGTCCGGGCCCTCCGGGATGTACCTGACGACCGTCTCCTGAACGGTCTCACCGCCTCCCCCACGGGATCAGCGGGCGCGGCGCCCAGGCCGGCTCCGGCGCCGTGCCCGCGCCTTCCCCTTCCGCTTCCGGGCCTCCGGGACGGTGATGCCGAGCCCGCCGAGTGTCCGCTCGGCGCGGTACGGGTCGGCGGCCGCCATCTCGTTGATCAGGGCCTCGGCGCCGCCCGGCCAGCCCTCGGCGGCGGAGTCGAGGACGGCACGGCCGTCCGGCCGCCCGGCCGTGCGGCGGGAGAGCCGGTCCAGGATCAGCACGGCGCGGGCGGACAGGGGCACGCGGCTCTCGTCCGCGGGCTCGCCCCGGGCGCGCAGGACCCCGTAGGCGTAGGCCCCCATCACGGGATCGTCGAGAGCGCCGCACAGGGCCTCGACGGGCGCGGCGGCGGGGTCGAGGAACCCGAAGAGGGCGCGGGTGCCGGCCGCCTCGTAGGTGCCGGCGTTGACGGTCCCGAGGGCGGCGAGCAGCTGGGACCAGGCCGCGACGGTGTTCGCGCGCGCGTGGAGCCATTCGGCCAGGACGCGCGTGGCGGCGGAGGCGGACCAGCCCTCGGCGGCGGCGAGCACGGTCTCGGCGTCCCAGTCCGCGGCCTCCGCGGCGTCGGGCGCCGCGACCCCTCTCGCCCGGAGCAGGTAGTGGAGGACCTCGACGCCCCACGGGGTGAGGCCGAAGGCGTCGCCGGTGCGGAAGACCATGCCGGTCCCGGCCAGTCGGTCGACGGTGTCGGCCATGGCCCGGGCGGGGGGTTCGAGGCGGGTCCGCTCCTCCTCCGTGACGTCCCTGCCCACGAGCCGGGACAGCTCGGCGAGGGGCGGGACCCGATACTCCTCGGGGGCCTCGGCCGGTACGAGTACGGGCGCGTCCTCCAGGCGGGGATCGACCGGCCAGTCCTCGAACTCGGCGGCCCTGCGGGCGACCGATTCGGCGCTGGAGCCCCGCTGGTAGAGCGCGTACAGCAGGTGGGCGGCCTCGCCGTCGAACAGCCCGCCGGACTCGCTCTTCATCTCCTCGACGGCCGCCGCGAGAAGGTCCGCGCCGGCCTCGACGGAGCGCTGGGGGTCGCGGGCCTCCACCGGCGGCGGCGGGAGCGGGACGGTGGAGTCGCCGTAGTAGTTGAGATGTTCGTCGAGGAGGGTGTCGGCGAGGACGAGATGCGGGAAGGCGTCCGGGCCGGGCGCGAGGTGGGCGTACGGCCCGGCGAGCGCGCCGGAGAGGCCCTCGGCGGTCCACCGGTCGACCAGTTCGCCCGCCGCCCGGCTCACCCCGTGCGAGACGTCGTGGTCGGACAGCAGCGGCCCGGCGGACGAGGGTGCTTCCGCCTCCCGTACGTACGCGCTGGTGAGCGCCTCGGCGAGCACCATGTCCGCGAGCTCGCTGCGGTTCATCAGATCGGCGCTGCGCAGGCCGTCGGGCGGCCGCACCCCGTCGTGGGCGGCGAGCCAGGCCCGGACGGCGGAGGGGTCGGCGGGGTCGGTCCCGTCGGCCCGCAGCAGCGAGGCGTACCAGCGCTGCCAGGTGAGGTTGGCGGGGTCCTTCATGGCCCGCTCGAAGTCGGGCACGGCCTCCTCGATCGCGGCCACGATCCGCGCCTGCCGCTTCCCGTTGAGCCGCCCGGCCTCCCGCACGCGCTCGGTCAGCGCGACGAGCACCGCCGGATAGGCCGCCAGCTCCTCGGGCGTCGCGTACACGAAGGCCGGCACGTCCTTGACCAGCACATGCCGCACAAGCTCCACGGTCGGCTCGGGCAGCCCGCTCCTCCGATCGGCCCCGCGCAGCGCCAGAAGCCCGAGAACGGCATCGGCGGCGCGTGCGGACGGGGGGTCGCGAAGCTCCGGTGTTCCGTCGAGGAACGCGTCGAGCCCGGTGTTGCTCAGAAGTGTGCCAGCCACTCTTCCCAGCGTAGTTCCGAGCGGCAGCGGACGCGGATTTCCAGACTTCGATCACTCGGAGTGGTGAATTCTTGGGACAGCAGGTCGCCGGCCGTGTCAGGTGCCGAGGTCGGCAACGAATCTCGTCGGTTCGTCCAAGACAGTCTGCGCCCCCGCCAGGTCGGAGAAGCGGATCGCGAGGGTCGATTCCGCAAGTCGGGCCGGAAGCGCCTCGCCGAACTTCAGCCCCTTCACCGCTCGGGTGTCCACTTCAGGGAGACAGAGCTGTCCTGATGCGTCTGCGAGAGCTTGCTTCCATATCTGCGGATTGACGTCTTCCCTGAGCCGAACCCAGCAGTCATTGATGCGCTGCGCAGGGGCGGCCACCGCACCGAGTGAGGCAGCGAGTGTGGCATTGGCCCGGTGACCCGCCCACGTCCACCAGCGCGCATAGCCACCGTTTCCACGCACGATCAGTGTTCCGCCCGGATGGACGGCCTCCATGAAGTGGTCCCTCGCGTCAGCGAGAGAGGCCACGGCTCGCCTGGTGAGGCTCACCGGTGGATCAGTTCCGAGGAGCACCTCGCGGACCGCTCGGGTCAGCTCGAACGACGTCGCCCGGCTGAACCCGAGTCCACTCCACTTCGCCTTCCCGCCCCCGTCCGTCGACTCCACATAGCACCGTTTGCGTCGCCAGTCGATGTACGTGACCACCCAGCTGCGACCCGCAAGAAGGAGCTTCCGCGGCCCTTCGACCTCCTCCGTCAAGAGATCGGGGTCGGTGCGACCGATCTCCACGCGGCCCTGGAACACGGTGAATTGGGGCGGGGCTGTGAAGACCGCCGTGAGGCCCATGAAGTGACGATGCCCAAAACGGCGTTCTGCCTCCAGACCGATGAACAGCATGCCACCGTCCCGATCGAGGTAGCCCTCGTTCACAAGGTGCTTCACAATCGGCTCGGCGGGCTGTCCAAAGGGACCAAGTCCGTTCCACCAATCCCGCCACAGCTGGTCGCCGACCTGGTGTTCCTGCAGACAGAGCGCGAGGAGCTGCTGGGCGACGATGTGGCGCGGCTCGGGTGGGGCGACGACCGGCTCCACCCAGCCGCGTGACCACAACAGGAGCATTCCGGCCGCGGACAGCAGTCCGTCTTCCGTCAGCGCCAGGAAGAGACAGTTGCGTGTCGTGTCGGCCCTCCGCCCCGTTCTGCCGAGCCGCTGAAGGAAGGACGCGACCGTGGCCGGGGCGTCGATCTGGATGACCCGGTCGAGGTCGCCTACGTCGATGCCCAGTTCCAGTGTGCTGGTGGAGACGATCACACAATCCCGCGCCTCCGCGAACGCCTGCTCGGCGCGCCGTCGCTCATCGACCGACAGCGAAGCGTGGGAGAGGAAGGTGGTCACTCCTCGGAGACGCAGCTTTTCTCCCAGCTCCTCCACGAGTCGCCGCGACTCGCAGAAGACGAGCCGCTTCTCTCCCTGGTGCAAGGAAGAGATCACCCGGGCGGCGTTGTCGACGGAACCGACATAGTCGAGCTGGACGTCACCGGGGGGCGACTGCGTCACAGTGCTCGTGACACTCGGAGCAGTGAGGTGGGATGCGACCACTCGTGCCGGGCGGCTACCGGCCCCGGTTCCCTGGAGCCAATGGAGGAGTTCTGCCGGATTGCCTACGGTGGCTGACAGCCCTACGCGCTGGATCGGACGCCCGACGGTCTTCTGCAGCCGCTCGAGGAGCGCGAGCAGGTGCCATCCCCGGTCGTCTCCCGCGAAGGCGTGCACCTCGTCGACCACGATGGTCCGCAGCCCGGAGAAGAACGCCTTGTGGTCGACGTTCGCGCTGACCAGCATGGCTTCCAAGGACTCAGGCGTGGTAAGCAGGACGTCGGGTCGGTTGTTCAGAATGCGCTTGCGGTTGCCTGCGGTGACGTCGCCGTGCCACAGGGCAGCGGTCCGCCCGAGCCACGACGTGTATGTCTCCAGGCGCGGCAGCAGGTTGTTGAGCAGGGCTTTCAAGGGGCACACGTAGAGGACCGAGGTGCTCTGCCACCGCTCCGCGGTCATTCGCGACAGCAAGGGGAACGAAGCAGCCTCGGTCTTTCCCCCGGCAGTGGGGGCCAGCAGAATCGCGTCCTCGCCGGCCATCAGGGGCTCGATCGCCTCCTCCTGCAGCGGACGAAGGGCCCGCCACCCGAGGGAGTTGACGATGTGGTGTGTCAGAACGGGATCGAGGTCGTCGAGCGCGCTCACGGAAGGTCCAGTTCGATGTCGTCCGCATCGGCCCTGGCGGCATTCTTCTCGACCTCGTTGAGCTCGGCGCCGGACACGGTGAGCGCATAGTGCCGACGCGGCTCAAAGTCGTCGAACTCGTCGACACGGTCCAGGACATCGGCGACGAGCTTGCGCAGGAACAGTCGGGGGGCGACCCCCACTTTCCCGCCGAGACCGCCCGTGACCGCCGTGGCAAGCTCCGTCAGGTACGCGTCGTCGACGCGTGCTGCGATCCGCTCCGGGTTACGTGCCGCCCCCGCGTACAGGTCGCGGACAGTGCGGCCGAGTTCTCCCAGCCTCGGCAGGTCGAAGCCGGCGAGGCGTAGTTGCACCGCACGTGGGGAGTCGAATCGAGGATCGGTGGTGAAGTCGGTGGCGAGGCGTTGAGCGAGAGGGGCGAGCCGCTGGACGCCCTGCTGTCCGTCGTAGAACGCGGGCGTGCCTGTGATCACCAGGAACAAGCCGGGGAAGCGTCCGGTGTCGATCTCGTCGAGCAGCTGCCGCAGGGCGTTGAGCCCCTTCTCCCGTACGTCGCCGCGCACCCGCTGCAGAGTCTCGATCTCGTCGAGAACCACGAGAAGTCCCGGATGGCCGCAGTCGCGCAGCACGGTCAGCAGTCCCTGCAGGAATCCCATAGCCCCGAAGTGGTCCAGGTCTCCACGGACCCCCGCGGCTCTGCGGGCCGAGGCAGCGACCGACTTCTGGCCACCCAGCCAGGCGATGAGCGCCTCGGCCGTCGCGCTGTCGCCTGCGGCACGGGCCTCGCGATAGCCGCGCAGGGCCGCCGCGAACGCGGGCGTCGTCCGGGCGACTTCGCCAAGACGCTGCTCCATCAGCTCGTCGACGGCCGCGGCGAGCGCCTTCTCGTTGTCGTCCGCCACCTCACCGGCGTCGAGGATCTCCTCCTCAAGGGTGTAGAACCACGAATCGACAACTGCCTTGAGCGCGCTGGGCTGATGGGTGGCAGTGGTGAGCCGTTCCGTGAGGCGTCGGTAGACCGTCTCCAAGCGGTGCAGGGGTGTTTCGGTCTCGGAGATCTGCACTTCCGTGGTGGCCAGACCCGCGCGCTTGGCCCGCTCGGCCAGCCAGCGGGCGAAGAACGTCTTGCCGGAACCGTATTCGCCGCGGATGGCGTGGAATGCCGACCCGCCACGCGCCACTGTCTGGATGTCGTCGTCCAGTGCGGCGGTGAAGCGATCGAGCCCGACCGCGAACAGATCGAGCCCTGCCTGCGGCACGGTGCCGCGCCTCAGCGCGTCCACCACTTCACGGCGGCGGGCCGCGCTGACCTCGGTCAAGCCGGTCACGGCTGCTCCGTTCCGAATTGCTCACGCAGAAGCGGGACGTTCAGTTCTACGGTTCGCCCCGCGTCCACCAGGTTGATCACGCCGTAGCCTTCGACGTTGAGAAGGCGCTGCACCACAGTGACGAAGATTTCCGGGTTCCGCTGCGACCTGCCGGTGGCAGCCGTCGCGGCGGCTGCCACCGCGTCCGGGGTCAGCTTCCCACCGGCCTCGGCGAGCGCGTCGATCACCGCAGCCACTGCCTTGGCATCCGGTGCTCGGCGTACGAACGCCTTCTGCGTCTGATACCGCTGTGTCCGCACGACCTTGCCGCCGAGCGTCACCGTCTCCGTTGACACGTCGGCCGCTGCGAAGAGCCCCTCGCCTGCCTGTACTTCCTTCGGCTTGCGGCCCCGACGGCTCGCCGAAGACTCCGGCTCCACGTCCGCTGCAGTCTCGGTGCAGGGTTCCCACCAGGACGGCACGCTCTGTTCGGGCGGCATTACGACCCATCCCGACGGCACCAGCTCCTGTGAAGGTACCAAGGCGATCAGCGGTACGGTCACCTCGGCGATCGAGGCCCCGCCGTGGTACCCGGCCTTGCGCGGCGTGTATCTGATGTCCTCACGCCACGGCGCCACGATGGCACCGTCGCCTGCCAGGACGCGCGGTCCGCTGAGCTCGACCTCACCCTCGTCGGGTGTGCCCGTGCGCCAGCGGGCGCTCTGTACGCCGGTCGCCTTCATCGGTCCGCGGCCCTTGGGCGAACGGTCGATGACATGGCCATGGTCGGAGACGAGCAGGACGGGACGGCCATAGCCGCGGGCCGCGTTGAGCAGATCCAGCAGGTGGCTAATGTCCTTGAGCCGCCAGGTGGTGCGTTCACCCTCCTGTCCGTGGTCCAGCGCGTCGTCGATGGTGTTCAGTACGACTCCCACCACGCCGTCGCCGGCAAGCGCCTCCAGCAGCTCGGGGGCGAGGCGGTGCCCTTCGACACCGCCGATCTGCCCCTTGTGGAAGAGCGTCCCCGTGCGCCGGTACCGCTGCCACAGGGCGGCGAACCCCTTGCTCTCCGCTGGCTGCTTGCCGCTCGTCGCCGTGCCCGACAGCAGCGAGGCCCGGCTGATGGTGGTGACCGACGGCAGCATGGACACGGCCGCCTGACGCCGTGCGGCTTGCCCCCCTTGCGGTGCAGGGACGATCTCCGTCCAGACGCGGCGGTCGATCTCGTCCCCGAGCTGCGCCGCTATGGCCGCGCTCATGCCGTCCAGTACGAGCACGAGTGGCGCCACTGGCGTCTTGTTCGCGCCGGCGAGTGGCACAGCCAAGGTGGTGAGTACGTCTTCGATGAGAAGCGCGCCCGCCGGCGCCTGTGTCGAGGCAGCGAGGGTCCAGCCCGCGAGCCGGGCGGCGAAGTGCTCGTCGATCACCGTGCGCCGGGCGCGAGCCTTGCCGATGAGCTGGTGATACGCCTGGCCCACGGCCGACTCGCCCAGCGGGTCCCCCTCGGCGAGGACCGCAAGCGCGCGGTCGACCCATCCCCACTGCGCGAAATGCTCACTGACCGCTTGCCCCACCGATGCCACGATGGGCTCGGGTCCGTCGAGCCATCGCACGACGCGCACCGCCATGCGTGCGGCATTACAGCTCGCCGGGTGCAGACGGGCCAGCTGATGAGCCAGGACGTGGTCCAACGCTGCCTCGGCTTCGTCGGACGAGGCTTCCAAAGCGGTGGCCAGGTCCCTCAAGCGGGCTCTGAGGCCGGAGGGCAGCAAGGGGTCGACGCGTAGTACCTGCCCGAGTCCGGCTTCGGCAGCAAGCTGGTCGGCCCGGTCGAGTACCGCGTAGACACGCTGCCGTGCCTCGGCGCCGGAAGCGCTGTTGGCCTCGGCTTCGCCGATCCATCGGGCAAGTGTGCCGATCACCGAGGAGGTGAACGGGGGAAGTTCGTCCACCGAGCGCAGGGTCGAACCGAACAGACCCCCGAGCGCGAAACTCGTTCCAGCTGGAGCATCCGGCGCACTCAGTACGGAGCCGAGAACGCCGAGCGCCATGGCGTCCTGCCCCCTGCCGTCTGCGATGAGCGCGAGCAGGGTGGGTGCGGCCGACCCGATCACGCCGCTGAGCCAGTCCGTCAGTCCGTCACGCTCCGATTCGGCCAGTTCACGGAAGCGCGCCGGGCCGGCAGTGGTCCGGGACCAGGCGAGCAGCGCATTGGTGTCCAGATCGGGCGAGTGCCCACCCATCGTGCGGCCCAGCCCCAGACGTTCACCGACGAGAGCCTGTACGGCGGCGTCCCGCGTGAGGACGGATCCGTCGCGCGGCCAGCCGTCCGCGGGCTCGGCCTCGATCAGGGCGTCGAGCAGCCAGGCCTCGCGAAACATGCGAGGGTCGAGGTCGGCGGCCCCGAAGAGCTGTTTGACGATCTCGGCCCGGTCGACGGCGAGGCTGCGGCGTCCGACGGCGTGTGCACGCACGTCCCAGCCAAGAGCGGTGGCCGGCACATCGCTCGCGACCACGAGCAGTCTGTCGTCTTCGGGCTCGGACAGGAGCCTCTGCCAGGCGTCGACGATTCCGAGGACGGAGTCCTGATCGGTGACCCTCACCCGGCGCTGCCGACCATCGACCCGGGCCGTGAAGTCGGTGGGCGCCGCGCTGTCGTACCGGGCGTGAACCAGCAGGAGGCGACGGTCCTTGGCCCGACGCAGCTCCGTCTCGAGGAGTGCTTCGACGATTCTCCGGTCGATGAGCGGCCGTACCGCCATCAGGACAGCGCCTCGTCGCCGGAAGGTCCGCTCTCCTCCGGTGGCACGACCTGCCAGGTGATCTCGACTGCCATCCCGGGGTTGGCGGCGGAACAGGCGAGGATCTCGTCCCAAAGGTTGTCGATCGCCTTGCTCAGGGCGTTCTCCATGTGGCTCGGCTGCAGGCGCACGGTCCGGGAACCGGCCGTGCCCCCGATGCCCCCGGTGTGGACAGGTCCCGACGTCGAGCGTGTGGACGACACAGGCGGTGTGCCGTGCTGGGTGAGGTGCACATCGTCCGGGGTCGCCTGGGCAGGAGGCGTCGGCGACACAGGGTCTGCCACCTGAGCCAATCGTGCGGCGTCCTTGACCAGACCGACAGCCTTGCCGCGGATGGAGTCCAGGACCGGGACCAGCGAGCGCTCGAATTCACTCGCGGCAGCAGCCTCGGCGATCTCCCCGATCAAACGCTCCGCCCGCTCGCCGACGCCATCCCGCCGACCGGCGAAGCCACGGACGCTGTCGAGAAGCTGCCAGTCGGCGTCGTCGAGCGCCTTGAGTACATCCGGGGCGAAGGTGATCGCAGAGGCCAGCACCGCGTCCGTCGTGGCGTACGAGGCACGGGCCAGCTCCCTGACCATCGCCGTCGCCTCATGGTGACGTCCGAGGCGAGCGAGCAGATCCGCAGCGTCCTTCGCCGATGACGTCCGTGCGCTGGTGTCCGGCTCGAGCCCCAGGGCTTCTGCGTGCCGGTTCAGCGAGGTCCGGACCCCGTTGACCGACTGCTCGTACTGGTTGACCTTATCCCGTACGCCGGTGTGAAGCTTGTTCACGTTCCGGGCGAAGAGGGTGGGCTGGACCGCCACCCCGAAGATCTTCGCCGCCCTCTCCCGGGCGGTCGCGTACTCCTCGTCCGTGGGTAGTTGCTGCGCGCGCAGACCGTGGCCGGCGCCAATGTCGTTCAGCTCCGGCGCCTGGGTCAGAGGGCTGCCGCCGTGGAAGATCCAGGCGCGGTCGTCGAGGAGTGCATACGTGGCGATGATCAGGCTGCTGACGTTCTTGTCGAGGCCGGTCCAGCCGTGGTCCTTGGCGATCCACTCGCGGATCTCCTCGACGGAGAGGTCCTCGGCGCCGGGCCGGTGCTGGTGGGCGACCTGGTTGATACGCGCGCGCCAATCGTTGCGCAGGACGAGCGGGCCGTCATGAACCTGGCCGAGCTCCAGCGGTTCGACGATCTTCTTGACGGTCTTGAGGTGGTGGCTGTCGACCTCGATGCGACGGCCGCCGTCGTCCATGGCCCGGGTGATCCAGGTGAGCGCGGTCTTCAGCTCGGCAGGCGTGACGGGCTTGCGGTCACCGGCCCGGTCGAAATCGGGGTGCTTGGGATACAGGGCGTCGAAGACTCCGTCGGCCAGGTGCTGCAGGTTGTCCATGAAGGACTTGCCGCCCTGCAACTGGGGCCGCCCGTATTCGGGCAGCAGCGAGAGGATGTGCTTCCCCTCGCTGACCTCTGCGGACACGCTGTTCTCGTCGACCTTGGCGATGCCGTAGAGCTGTGCGAGCGTGGCGGTCAACTGCGACGTGAGGGTGTCGCGCTGGGCGGCCAGCTGATGCCGGACACGGACGCGGTCGTCGGAGGCGAGATGCCCGGCGTAGTCGTCGAGACGGTCGCGCTCAAGCAGGTAGTTGATCTTGATGAGCCGTCCGAGCTGGGCGTTCTTCTGCTCGGAGAAGAAGGACGGCAGCCAGACGAGGGTGGGCGCCATGAGCCCTTCGGAGCGGAGCAGCTCGACCCGCTGGGCGTCGTCGTTGGGAAAGTGCTGACCGTCGTCGAAGGGGTAGTCGAGGATGAACCGTACCCGGCCGTCCACGCCGGGGCGGAACTGCTCGGCGGGCAGCTGCGCGGTGTCGCGGACGTTCTCGAAGACGAACTCGGCGGTGCGCCGGCTGCCCTTCCAGACCATGTCGTGCTCGCAGACGAAGGCGCCGGTGTCCTTCAGTCCGAGTGCCTTCCAGAGCTGGTCCTTGACCCAGATACGGCGGGCCCCGGTGCGGTCCTCGTCGGCCACCATGTCGAGGAGCGGCTCGATGTCCAGATCGGACAGATGGAGGGTGAACACGGGGTCCTGGTCGCCGTCGGCCCGGATCTCGCCGAACTCGGCCTGCAATTCCCGCAGTCGCGTCACGACCAGCGAGCCGGGGGCGACGGTACGGGAACGGATGGAGCCGTGGTTCAGCGCGGCGATGCGCCCGCCGGTGAGTCGCTTGAGGGCCGGTACGTCGGGCGCGAGCGCGGCAAGCAGCAGAGTCTTGATGAATCGGTCGTCGGCGATGAACTTCTCGTTCTCCTCCGAGCCGTACTTCTCCAGCAGATGCGCCCGCACCTTGCTGTGGAAGGTGTGCGCAGCCTCGGCCTCGTTCTTGAGCCGGTCGGTGAACGCCTCTCCGGTGCCGTCGGAGAGCACGTCCCACAGGTCACCGAGGGGGATCAGCTCGCCCAGCTTGAAGTCGGCGCGCCGCCGCCGCAGCATCTCCTGGAGCAGCTTGAGACCGGTCCGCTCTCGTTGGAGCGCCCCGGACAGTGCCACGAGGACGTTGAGGAGCGCGGGCGAGAGGGGGTAGACGGCCCGGAAGTCCGCCCAGTCGGCGTGGGTGGCGCCGTGCGCGTCGAGCAGAACGTCCTTGACCTGCGAGCTGGTGGACTCGATGGCTCCGAAGGCCCCGTCCAGAGCCGCCCGCGCCTGCTCGTCCTTGGGCCTGAGAATGCGCTCCTTGATGATCTCCGGGAGGTTGCGGTCCTCGAGACTCACGACGTCGAAGCGGCCCGCCAGGTACTCGACCTGCTGCTCTAGGTTCTTCACGTCGGCACCGACGACGTCCGCGCCGACAAGCTGCGAGAGGTCACGCTGGCGGGAGATGAAGGACACAATGGGGACAGGACGCGCACTGTCGCCGGACTCGATCAGCTTGACCAGCTTGCTGACCTCGGAGTTCACCTTCTCTCGGTTCGACATGTGCGCCTGGAGCCAAAGGATCAGCTCGTCGAGGAAGAGGACGAGACCGTCATACCCGAGAGACTTCGCATGTCGGCTGATGACGGCGAGGCCGTTCTCCAGCGGCAGGAACGCCTGGGCATCGCCTCGGGCGCCCTCCGCGTAGGAGGACATCGGCCCGGTCAGCAGGGCCGACACCAGCCGGTCCCGGCGGGCGTCGCCTGCCGGCGCGGCAAAGGCCGCGTCCAGATCGCCAGGGGTCCAGGCCGCGCCCGAGCCGTCGATCACATCAAGATCGTCGAGGTCTCCGTCTGAGGTCCCGGGAGCGGCACCGGCGGCGGGAAGCAGAGCCACGAAAGCATCGTGGCCGATGCTGCTCCGGAGCTTCGCCGCGTCGGCGAGCATCGAGTCAGCGCGGTAGACGGGAGGAGTGGGGGCGCCCGGGTGCAGGCGCCGCACTTCGGCGACGTACCCGCCGAGCAGAGCCGAGTCCAGGTCGGTGGAGCCGACAAGGTGGTACGGCACCATGAGGAATCGCTTGCCCCGAAGCCACTCGTCGTGGTCGGCGATGACTTCCTGGAGCCGGGGCTTGGCTCGGGCGGACGGCGCGTTGTTGAGCACCGCGTGGAGCACGGTCAGGAAGTGGCTCTTACCCGAACCGAAGGATCCGTGGAGGTAGGCGGCGTGCGAGTTCCCGCCCCGGACGGAAGCGCGGACGATGCCGAGGGCTTTACCGAAGGCCAGCTTCAGCTGGTCGGTGACCACGTATTCCGCGACCCGGGCGTCGGTCTCGGTGAAGCCCCCGGTGAGCTCCACCTTGAAATCGCCGGCGTGGACGTCTTCCTTGATGTCGATGACATCCCGCAGGAAGAGTTCATTCGTGGACATCGGTGGCTCTCGTTCCCTCACTCGGCGGTTCACATGGTCCGCGCAGCGCGCTCGTCCCCCATATCTTGCCAGCTCGCAGGGGCTCTCAGCGGGGACACGGGAACTTCCGTGATGATCAGTTGATCACCACCCGCCCTTGCCCCGGGTACGTAAGCAGAGGCTCCACATACGACCAGGTGAAGGTCCGGTCGTCTTCGAGGTGCGCCTCCCCCCAGTGAATGGAGTGGATACCCTCCCCCCGGGCTGCGGTGAAGAAGACGGAGACCAGCTTGGTACTGCGTCCGAGCTCCTCGAATGCCTCGTGGAGTTTGTCGTACTCCGCTGTCGTCGGAACGTCCTCCAGCGGGAAGAGCCCTTCCCGTGGTTCAGGACCGTGCGCTGTCAGCAGGCGCTTTCGCTGAGCCGAAACATCGGCCCGCAGCCGGGCACGATCGAGAGGGATCGGCCGGTCGGAATACTTGAAGGGAAAGAGGGCCCACCCGTTGATGACCGCAAAGTCGTAGCTGCGCAACTCACGGACCGTGCCCCCGAGGGCAAGTGCTTCGTCCGCGAGCTCTTCCAGTACGGCCTCGGCCAGGACGTTCCCATACGGCCCGCGCTTCTTGAGCTCGGCCTTGTCGTGCACGGCCCTCGCCCTCTGGTGGGCACGCGCGAGCCGCTTCGGGATCCCTGCGACAAGCCCACTCGCCCGCTTCCCGAACCGCTCCCGCGCCCAGCGCGACGGCGTCGCGGCGGCTCGGTTGTTTCCGTTGCTCTCTGTGTCCCCACCCACGGCTCTCCCCCCGCCCTCGATCCGCTCTCACTTGTGTGACATGGGGATGAGACGGGGGCAAGGATGCAATTTCAGCCTTGGGGATGGAGCCGCGGCGCCAGAGTTGCTGCCTGTTCCTACGGCCGTTCGGTCTCGGAAGGCCTCGAGCCGTCGCCAGGGTCACCATCGCCCTTGGGAGGATGCGACGACCGCCCCGGCTCGACGAACGTCTCGAGAAGGATCGGCACCGCCTCGTCCGGGATCCGGAAGCCAGTGGCCCATGAGGGCTCCGTCGCCGAGCCGTAGATGGTGTGGAGCAGGAAGGACTCCTCGCCCGTCAGCAGACCCTGGTCTTCCAGCTCCCTCGCCACGGTGCTGATAGGCCGGGTGAATCCCTTGAGCTGCCGGTCGTCGGGATAGCCGGCCAGGTCGTACACGGTCGCCCGGTCTACGAAGCCGCCGTTCGCCGCGGCTGCGATGATCACCTTCGCGTGCGCCGGGTAGCGCACACGAAGGTGCTCGACGAAGGTTCCGAGGGACTGCCGGGTCCAGCCGGTCTCGACCGTCGTGTCTTCGCGGTCTGCCTCACGGAGCTGTTCCAGATCGTCGACGGAGTCCTTGTCGACATCGAGCCCGTCGAGCAACTCTTCAGCCCAGGTGAGCAGTTCGGCTGGGGTCAGCATGTACAGCTGTGCGCCCGCGTGCTCGCGCAGCTCGACCAACAGCTCGGCTCGGGGGCGAGCGGGGATGTCGCCGTCCCTCGGGTGCCACCAGTCCTTCTTGACGTCGCCGGTGACCAGCAGTACGTCGCCTTCGTGGTTCTGCGCCTCCTTGAGGAGCTGCACCCAGAGGAGATAGTCGCCGGCCGCGCGCTCCGGCGGCTTCGTCTTGAAGTCCTCGTATCCGGGAGGGATCTCTTCATCCGCTCGCTTCTGCGCTGCCTGGACCGCTTTGTCGTACTCGTCGGTCGGCAGCGGCTCCCCGATACGGCCTTGCAGGAGCGGCTCCAGCTCGGCCAGTACGGGGTCGCTGTGCGTCTCGGCCGTGCCCAGCAGAGCGTCCCGCTCGGCCTGCGCGTCGATGATCTCCCGCAGTCCGTCGATCGCCTCGGCCAGGGTCTTCAGCCCGGCGTCGATACGCAAGGTGACACCCTCGTCCTGCTTCAGCCGCACGTCCTTCATCCACCGATCGACGGCGTCGTGCGCGGACCTGCGGGCCTTGTCCAGGGCGAGCGAGGTCTCCTTCGCCCGGGTGCTGTGGTGATGGCGGATCGACTTCAGCTCGCGGTTGCGCCAGAACTCGGTGAGCACCTGATGCGGGACCCAGAGTCGGTCGCGGAGCTTGGAGAGGACAGCGAAGGTGTCCTGCCGGGTGCGGACGTTCGAGCGGTAGAGGTTGAGCAGCACGTTGGTGTCAAGGACGACCATGCCGGACTGGAAGACCCGCTCGTAGTCGCTCCTGAGCGGGGTGCGGTGAGCGCCGTCGCAGTCGAAGATCCCGCGCCCGGTGGTCCGACCCTCCGGGTTGTCCTTGTACCCCATACTGCTGCGCATTCCCCTCGTTGTCCCGGTACATGCCCGGGGCATAGGAGGCATGGTCCCAGGGTCGGCCGTGATGCGGGAGTGCTGTCTCGGCCAAATCCGACCTGGAGTGAAGTCTGATCACGGAGGTGTGGAGTGTTACGTACGGGGTGGGTGTCTCGGCGCGCGACGGGGAGGGCGATTCCGGGGCAGCGGGGTGGTGCTGGCTCCGGCGGGCAGCAGGACGACGCGGCTCCGACGCTGTCGCCGCTGCCTGTTGAGCCGTTCAACCGGCGAGTCGAGGTGCTGGTGGCGGTGATTGACAGCCCGGACGAGACGGGGCTGTCGACGCAGTTGCTGGAGGCGCAGGGGTGGTCAGTACGGCCATGGGTACCCGGCGACGGAGAAGGGGACGCGCTGGGGAGTGGGCGGCGGGGGCTGCTGGTGGAGGTGCGCCTGCACGGGGCACGGTTCGGGGCGGTGCAGGCGGCGGTCTCGGAGATCGAAGGGCTGGCTCGGCGGCACCAGGCGGGGATGTGGGTGGTGGATGCGACGCTGATCGAGCACGAGCTGGCCGTGGACCATCGGACGGTGTTTCACGCCTACCGCAGTCGCCAGGCATCATCGGCCGTAGGTACCGAGGAGCCAGGCTCCGGGAGTCGCGTCCTTGCATGGCGCACGTTGTTCGGCATGGTGACGACTGTCCGCATCGTCAAGCAGGCTGGACACCCGTCTCTCGAGGCGGTTGCTGTGCGCTTGGGGCGCGGAGCACTCACCGGACGCCCTTACGACTCCGAGGCTCTCCAACTGCGCATCCCCGTGGGCATGGAGGGCCGGGGCCTCGACGCTCCACCACCTGAGCTTGCCGTCCCGACATGGCGTGTGGTCCTGCCCTTGCTGTCCTACCTCCTCGCGGCAGTTGCGTGTGGATTCGCCGCCGGCGTCACAGACGGGCCATACGTCATCCCACCGATCCTCATCTCGTGCGCTCTGGTATGGCCTGTGGGCCGTGAGTTGACCCGCCGCCGTGAGGCCCGCCCCTTGGCCGTGCAGCTCGCGTGGGGTGCGATCGCCGCGGGACCGCTGGCGGCGTCCGGCTACCTACTCTCCGTCGTCTCGCCCGCTACGCCGGCCGAGGCCGCGCGCATGGCCTTGTATGCCGTGGTCGGACTCGCCATGCTCGCCCTGGTCCTCTATGGCCTTGCCTACGCGTTCGTGCATTCCTGGCTCAGCCGCAACGCCAACTGGGCAGTGCCGGCATTGGTCCCCGCTCTCGCGCTCAGCCTGCCCTGGTTCGGAGGGCTGCTGCACACGATGTATCTCAGGTACGGGTTCGGTATCCCGTCGGAAGCGATCCATGTGTCGGTGTATTGGTCGTACGCCACTTCACTCAAACCGGTCGGCATCGCCGTCGGCCTCGCCCTGCTGGTCCTGTCTTTCGCCGGGTGGATGCGTCACTACCACCAGTGGGTCAACGCTCAGGGGATGGTACGGGTCGGCGTTCCGCTCATGAGCCTCTTCGTCGTGGGTATGACGCTGACCGCAGGTCTCCTCGGAGCGCAGGTTGCGGCCTCCCGTGCGCAGGCTGCCGCGGCATCCGGCCGTAACCCGGCCCCGTACTACGGAGTCCAGGGCGCCCTCGTGTGTGTGAAACCGCTGAACAAGGACATCCCTGTCTTCAACGGACCGCTTGCGTCCGGCCGTCCGCTGCTGACGTTCGGCCCGTCCGGCGACCGGGTCTGGCTGTGGGACCCTCAGCGCGGCAAACCCTTGTCGGTGCGGCTGGAGGACGTGGTGGTGACGGAGAAGTCGGCGCGGGCGTGCGGCTGAGGTCACCCCCTCGACCCGGACCCGGTGGAGCGCGCGGTGTGCGCGCTCCACCGGGTCCGACGCCGAGTGAGCCCAGGCGTCAGCCGACCATCCCCCTGACGTTCTCCAGCATCGCCTGGAGCACGTACGGCGGGTCCGTCACAGCAGTGCGGGCCGCCTCCCGATACGTGGCCGCGTTCTTGTCCGACGCACCCTCGCCCGCGTCGATCAGTTGCTGCTTCCGCTCTCCCCAGGAGTGCCAACTCTCCCCGAGATACGTCTCCAGGTTGTCCTCGAACACCGTGTGCGTGTCGGCCGAACCCGTTCCCGGCCACGGTGACCGGGACTCCCCCAGGTAGCCGAGCAGGTCGGCGTTGCTCCCCGAGATCTTGCGCGCTTGCTGCTCGAAGGCGGCCTCCTTCTCCCTCCGCTTCTCCACCGCAAGGTGCCGAACCGACTCGCGCTTACGGTCCTCCATGCGCGCGTCACCGTCGAAGACCACATGACAGGGCACGCCCATCGCCGAGAGGATCGCGTGGCTGAGCAGGAGGTTGTCCCTGCCGGTCACGTCGACGAAGGTGATGCCCTCGGCCCCGAGGTTGATCCCGTTCCGCTCCGCACAGCCCTCGAGCAGCGCGCCGTCCGTCGTTCCCTCGTCCAGCACCGCCGCGTGGGCGAAGAACGCCTCCGCGAGCGAGCCTGCCATCGCGACCCCAGTACGCCGCCGGACCGCGTCCTCCTTCACCAGCCCCTCCAGCGACCGGCACAGCTCGTCCTCCGTCACCTGCCTCACTCGGGTGACCGGATGCTCGGTCCCGGCGTCGCGGGTGAGCCGACGGACCTGGTGGTAGCCGACCGGGTCGATGAAGACCGGGCTGTGCGTCGCGTACATCACTTGCGTACGCCCCTCGGGAGACGAGGTCACCAGCTCGCGGAGCACCTTCGCGAACGTCCGTGCCTGCGGCGGATGCTGGAACAGCTCCGGCTCCTCGACCGCCAGACACAGCGTCCGTGTCCCACCCTCCGGCCGCCGGCGATCCGCGAGGTACTTCAGCGCCGCGATGATCAGCGCCCGCTGGAAGCCGTGCCCCTGCCGGTATACGGAGGTCTCGGCGGCCCCGTCCTTGATGCTGACCTGGAACGCGGTCTTGGCCGGCCTCGGCGCCCGAACGGCCGGGGTCACGATCACCTGCCGCCCGGTGGTGAGCTTGGCGACCTCGGCGGAGAGAGCAGCGGAGATGTCCTTCAGGGCGGGCCCGTAGACGTTGTCGTGGACCGCCTGACGGGCGAGCTGGGCGTTCTCCTCAATCTCGCCGAGCTGAGCATCGGCCTCGGTGCGGTCGACGGCATGGTCGAGGATGCGGGCGATGGCAGAGGCCTTCTGGTCGTCCGCCTCCTCATACGCGCGAAGGTCCGCGGAGACGAAGACGAAGTCGATCAGTTGGGCGAGCTTGCTCTGCCCGGCGAACCCGAAGAAGTGAGTGTCCTCGACCTCGGCCTCGGTGAGCTGGTTCCGGTGGGCTCGCTCCCAGGCGAGCATGGCGTCGTTCATCGCCTTCTCGCTGCCGACCTTCGGCAGTCCGAGCCTAGGGGTGCTCTCCTGAAGGTCGTTGTACGCCCTGCGCTTCGGCATCGCACCGCCGGGCACGCCCCGGATCTCCTCGAAAGGCGCATACGCGAGGGCCTTACCGGTGATCTTGTCGTCGCCGTTGTCCCAGGTTCGCCAGATGCTGACGGTGGTGGCGTCGTCGGGGGCGTACCGACCGAGGGCGTCGCGGTCGAAGTCGGTCAGTCCGTCGAACTCGACCTCGACGGAGATACGCTCACCGCCCTCGGCCACCGCCGAGTGGACGTCGTCGGTGGTGAGCGCGACCGACTTTTCGCCGTTGAAGAACCAATCGAGTGCGCGGAGCACGGTGGACTTGCCGACGCCGGTCGGGCCGATGAACGAGGTGATCTCGTCGAAGGCGATGTCCACCTTGTGCAGGCAGCAGAAGTTCTCAATGCGTACGCGCTTGATCTTCACGGTCGTCCTGAAACGTGGTGCGGGCGGGCCAGTTGGGCCCGCTGTGACGGAACAAGGCTAGCGAGATGGGTGACAACGCATCAGATCTTTTTGCCTTTACCGGAAAGCACTGGGTGGTGGCGGTGCCGGCAAATCGAGTTCCGCCCGGACGGTCTTTCCGGGGCGCCGGCGCGCAGCGCATAGCCGATGCTGTCGGCGATTCGCGCGACGACGTACAGCCTGCGGCCCGACTCTTCGCTGGACGGCGGGGTGCGGGTGGTGTCGGTCGTGGGCTGCCTCTCGGTGCGGGTGTCGATGACCTCGATGCGGAGCGTGTTGGCAGCGAGGAGGAGACGGAGCCGAAAGTCCCGGCCGGGGACATGACCGTGGCGAACGGCGTTGGCGGTGAGCTCGGCCGCGATGAGGGGTGACGGTCTCGTTGGGGGTGGAGGTGAAGGGGTGGCCCCAGCCGTCGAGCCGGTGCGAGACGAGCCGACGTGCGAGCCGGGCGCCGCATGGGGCGGAGGTGAACTGCATGGCTAACTCATAGGGGGTGGTCGGGTGTTGTTGTTCCACCACGGGAGGAGTAATTGCTCGGTTCATGAGGAGAACGGTTGCGGAGCGTGCGTACCTTTGACCAGGAGTGACGCACTGACGGGTACGGGCTTTACGTGTCGGTGTGCGCGGTGTACGTGGCGCGAACCGTGACCGGAGTACGGGAGGGTCGGGGGGTGGAGGCGACTCCGGATCGGGCATCCTGCACGTCTTCGGGCAGCAGTTGAAGCTGCGCCGGGTGAGGGCGGGGATGGAACGGTCGGAGCTGGGGGGCGCGGACCGGGTACTCGGCATCGACAATCGCGTCGTTCGAACAGGGGAGGCGGATTCCGTCACCAAAGTTCATCGACAAGGCGGACGAGGTGGTGGGTGCGGGCGGGGAGCTGAAGGCGAGCAAGGAGGAGGTGGCGCGGGCGCAGTATCCGGCGTTCTTCCGGAATGCGGCGCGGTTGGAGGCGGAGGCCGTCGAGCTGTGCGCGTACGACACCCACGTCGTAAAGGGGCTCTTGCAGACCGAGGACCACACCCGCGCACTCCTGCGCATGCGTCGACCGCTCCTGGACGAAGAGACGATCGAGCAGCGAGTTGCCGCACGGCTGGCTCGCCAGGAGATCTTCAATAGACGGCCGGCGCCTCTGCTCAGCTTCGTCATGGAGGAGTACGTCCTCAGGCGTCGCCTTGGCGGCAAAGCTGTGCGGCGTGGCCAGCTCGAGCTGCTCCTCCTCATCGGCGAGGAACGAAACGTCGAGATCCAGATCAGGCCGCAGGATCTCGAGGACAACGCGGGCGTGGACGGGCCGTTCACCGTGCTCACCCGGCGGGGTGGTGATCAGGTCGGTTACATGGAGGCGCAGGGCAAGAGCACGCTGGTGACCGATCGAGAAGAGGTCCGTGCTCTCGCGGCTCGTTATGGGATCAGCCGAGCGCAGGTCCCTCGTGAGTCGCTGGCCTTCATCAGAAGTTGCTGAGAGAGGTATGAACGTCGAAGTGACCAGTGATTCCGCTGCCGCACTGGCTTGGTTCAAGAGCAGCTACAGCGGTGCCGAAGGCGGCGACTGCGTAGAGGTCGCGACGAGCCCCGGCACGGTCCACGTCCGAGACTCGAAAGACACGGCGGGGCCTGTTCTGTCCCTGGGCCCCTGAAGGATGGGCTGCCTTCGCGGGGTTCGCCGCGCGGAGCTGAGCCTGACCACGAGGGCGCCCCGCCAACGGAATGGTCCGTCGGCGGGGCGCCCTCGTCTGTACGCGGCTGTACGCGGACCTCAGTCGGCCTTCTTCGCCCGACCGCGTGTCTTCTTCTCCGGGCGCCAGTCCGTGAGGTCCTCCGCCGAGAGTCCATGCTTGGCGCGCTGCTCGTCCAGGTACGCCTGGTACTCCTCGGAGGGCGTGCCGCCCCACTCCTCATCGTGTTCGCCGTGCCACTGGTGGACCCAGGGCATCAGCTCCTGGATGCCTGCGATGAGCGGGGTGAGTCGCGGGGTGTCCCAACCAGCCTGCTCGGTACGGTCATTGATCAGGTTGACCAGCGCCTGCACCTGATCCTTGTGATCCCAACCGGCCCAGCCGAGCAGGACGGTCGGGTCGGAGTCGGGCGACGCGTCCGGGTAAGAGATGAACCGCTCCTTGGGGACGTCCAGCTTGCCGCGGTGCGACCAGTACGACGGCTTGAGGAAGTCGGCGGAGGCGTACTTCGGCGGCACGGGGATGTTGAGCCGCTCGCCGGTCTTGTCCTCCTCGCGCTGGAGGTCCCAGACCTGCTCCCACTGCTCCCGCTTGCGCAGGCCGGAGTCCTTGTAGCGCAGGGCGGCGAGGTACGGGACGTGCTCGCTGGCGATCACGTCCGCGAGAACGGTCGCGAGGGTGGCGTCGCGCTTGCCCATGTGATCGGCGGCGTACAGCTCGGCGACGGCCCGCACGTCGGCGTCCTGCCGGAGGGAGTCAGCGAGTTGGGAGACGGTGAGCGTCCGGGGCGCGCGGAACCCGTCCCGGAGGGCGAACCAGAGGTCCTCGCCCTCGCACCGGTCGAGCAGCCAGGTGCGGAGGGCTTCCTTCTCCTTCTTCTCCCAGGGGTCGGAGCCCCAGCGGCGCTTGCATTCGGGGCGCTCGATGAGAGCGATGTCCTTGCGGGAGTTGATGATGTCGATCCGGGCCTGGACGACGACCTTGTATTCGTCGGGCCAGTGAGTGGGGATCTCGGTGATCGGGGTGGATCCGTGCCGCTCAAACCAGGCGGTCTCTACCTCGCCCGCCGCCACCTTCCGAGCGAGCACGATCTCGAATGCGCGCTCCCCAAGAGCGACTTCGGGTACGCCAGCGGCGCTGGTCAGAGTTGTGCGGGTCACTTCGTCGGGGGTGAGCAGGCTGTAGGCGCCGTAGACCGTCCAGTCCAGCTCCTCTTGAATCGCAATCATCCGCGCACGGATAGACGCTTGCTCGCCGCGGTCATTGTCGAACCCGGCGCGGGTGGGCCCACCGGGGGCCACGGCGGAGGGCTCATGAGTGGCCAACTCCTGGGCAAGGGAATCAAGGACACGGCCAAGTTCCAGGGGAAGCTCGGCTGGCAGCGGGAACTCCTGCAACTTGGTCCCCGTAAACTCGTATCGAAACTCCCAACGCTCACCAGCATCTGCGCGCTCCGCACCGGGCCGACCCTTGCTATGGCTCACCTGCTTAAGCCAGAAGCAAGCCGTCGACGAGTTCAGCACACCCAAAAGCTCCAGGTGCTGCTCCTCCGTCGCCCCCGTCGGTAGCTTGATCACTGGCGCGGAGCGATTCAGAATATCCCCGTTCCGCTCGAGCACGAAGTAGTTATGCGTGGAAACGAAAGCAAAAGGAATAGCCCACGAATGGGATCCTTCATCCCTCGGAAGCTGATGCCACTCCCACCAGTGACGCCCGTCAGCACGATAGTTACTGCCGCCGAATGTCCCTCGCATCCACAATTCGGTGCGCAGCGGCCAGAAGTGCTTGATAAAGAAGCTACCCAACTGCTCCTCGACAAGGAGGTCTTTCTCTTCCGAATACGGCATGACGGAAAGGTCGTGCGCCTTGAAGCCCCAGTCGCGGGTCTGGTCTCCACGATGGCTAACACGCGCCCGTAGGTCCGTGGCCCTTCGACCGAGCGGCCCGAAGGCTGGCAGAGTGAACGCCTCATCCGCATGACTGTCACCGTAGAACCCGATTCGGACAATAGAGCTGCTCAGTCGGCTCCCTCTCTCAGACAGCAGGGACAAAACCTCCGAGGCTCCGCCGCCCGCAAGCGACCAGGGGTGCGTTGAGAAATCTGCTCGTAGTAGGTCAGCAGCAGTTACCCACTCAGACTCGCTGCTGCACGTATCGATCTGATCAACAATTGCCGACCAAACAGGCGCCGCCGCCGGGTCTTTGGGCTGAGTCGACTCCCCTCGCACCCCAAGAATCGCCCGAACCCGATCCACCATCAACCCGTTACGGTTTCGTCCAGCGAGAATCGCCGTAGGTGTCCCATGACCCGGGATGTAGGCTCCTGAGGTATCGATAACGTGCGTCAGATCGACCTTCGGGAAGAACTCCTCAACCAGCTTTTTCCCGAACTCTCTCTTCATGAAGGAGTTTGCTGTGATCTGACCCGTGAAACCGCCGTCACGTCGATCACCCCCCGCCCGTACCGCCAGCTCAAAGATCCGCTGAGCGAACGGCACAGACAGCGCGTACTGCCGATAGCACGCGTCGTACGCCTTCTTATAATTCTCGTTCTCCTGCTTGTCCTTCACGGTGATGTACGGCGGATTCGCCACCACCACGTGGTACGTCCCCCGCCCCAGCAAATCCACCCGCTCCGCGTACTCCCCCACGTCCTCCGTGCGGTACGCGAACATCCCCTCGTCCCCGCCCCCAAACAACGTGTCCAGGGTCTCCGTAACGGACTCCGCCCCCCGCCCATGCAGCAGCGAGTCCCCCACCGCCACATTGATCGGAAACGCAGGCGCCGCCGCCAGCCGCCGCTCCCCGCAAGCCTTCAGCGCCGCAACCAACAACCGGAACCGCGCGATCGCCACCGCGAACGGGTTCTTGTCGCAGCCGTGCACGGACTCCAACGACCGCCGCACCAGCTCCCAGTCGTCCGTGCCCGGCTCCGCCGCCCGCCACTTCTCCAGCAGGCGGCCGAACATGCCCAGCAGGAAGTGGCCCGACCCGCACGCCGGGTCGATGCACCGCAGCCCTCGTGCAACAGGATCAGTCCCCTGCCAGCCCTTCGGCGTGTGCTTCCACACCGGGTCGAGGCCGAACTCCTCGACCGCCGGCTCCAGCGTCAGGTCGAGGATGAACTCCTCCACGAACTCCGGCGTCTGCAGCAGCGCGTACGTCTTCCGCGCGTGCTCGCTCAGGTCCTGGTACAGGTCACCCAGGAACCGCGTGTCCAGGTCCTCGTCCACAAACGAATGAACGATCTCGGCGTCCGCGCCCCGCTCACGCCAGAACCCGAGCAGCCGCGTCGCCGCCTCGTACGACGGAGTCAGCTCCCACAGCGGGTTGTGCCCCCGGTCGAAGAGCCCCGCCACCGCCTCGTGCGAGTCGGCCAGCGCCTCGAAACCGGCGACCAGCCAGTCCCGGTCGTTCAGCTCCGGACGTTCCCGGAAGAACGCCGCCTGCCTGTCCTCCGCGTCTGCCAGCCGCTCGCCCGGGCCCGCGATGTACGGGTCGGCGATGAGCCCGTTGTCCTCGCAGAAGCGGACGAACACCGTCGCGAGCGCCCACGCCGCTGCCGCTTGCGTCACGCGTTCGTCCCGCCACGCTCCGTATGTGGCGGCTGTACGCTGAGCCTCCCGCGCCGCCGCGTACTCGCGCTCGAGCGCCACACGGAACTCGTCCTCCGAGTCCGTCCGCGCCCGCAGGTCGTCCTCCAGCGCGGTGACCTGCTTGCGCAGGTCCTTCAGCAGTGCGGCCTTGTCCACGAGGCGGCGCCTTTCTCTCCGTAACCCACAACCCGTCCCCTACCTACAGCCCGTCCATCCTGCCAGCTCAGGAGGAATGTCCAGACCTGTCCCGCCCCGGCCTTCAGCGGACCGCGCCGACCCGCTCCGGGCCGCCCTCGAGCCTGCGCTGCCGATAGAGCTCCGCGATGTCCGCCTTGAGGTACTCGCGGATCTCGCTGCCCATCCGGCGCCAGCCGAAGAAGTCGCACACCTGCTTGATCAGCTCCTCCTCCGACATACCGGGGCATTCCACAGCAATCTCGTACAGCGCAAGCTGTCGCTCCGCCGGGGCGATGTACGTCACCTTGCGCGGTGCGTCCCCAGCTTCAGGATGACGCGCCTTCAGTGTGTACTGGCCGCCCCGCCCCGTGGCGTCGCAGAAGGCGCCGTCGGACGTGGCAAGGCCCGCCCCCACCAGGGCTCTCGCCACCGTGGCCACGTTGTCCCGGATACGGCTCCCCGCCCGTCCCACGCCCCACGCCTCGCGCGCCCGCAGGACCAGCAGGTCCAGGTGGACCGGACCCTCGGCCTCGATGATCTGCGCCAGTACCTTGCGCAGGGCCGGCCGTGCCTCCGCCGTGTGCATCTCGTACCTGGAACTCACGGTCAGCCGACTCGGGCGGTACGGAGCGGCCCACTCGCGCTCCACCTCCGTGTCGACCGGTACGCGCTCGTACTCGATCTCGACCTGAGGCTCACCGACAGGCACCGTCACTACCCGTCCACCTTCGTGGGCCGCCGCACTGGCACCCGCCCCGGCAACCGGCGTCGGCTTGGGTGCCGACGCAGCCAGCGGTCCCTGCGCAATCGCCTGCTCGACGGCCTCCCTCAGCCGCAGCTCTGCTGCCGCCCGCCCCCGGTACCAGTCCGTCCCCCAGATCCGGTAGAGCCGCCACCCCAGCCCATTGAGCACCTGCTCCCGCAGCCGGTCGCGATCGCGCGCGGTCTTGGAGGAGTGATACATCGCGCCGTCGCACTCGATGCCCAGCGCGTACGCGCCCGGCAGCTCGGGGTGGCGCAGGCCGAGGTCGATGCGGTAGCCGGCGACGCCGACCTGGGGCTGGACCTGGTAGCCCCAGCCGCGGAGCACCTCGAGGACGGACTCCTCGAAGGGGCTGTCCGGCTCCGCATCCGCCTGGACGACGTCGCGGGCCAGGACCGCAGGGCCCTGCTCCGCGTACTCCAGGTACCGCTTCAGGTGCTGGACGCTCACATTGGCGCTGTCCCTGAGCTGCGTACCGCGGAAGGAGGCCACGACCTCCATGCGGTAGCGGGCACGGGTCACCGCCACGTTCAGACGGCGCCAGCCGCCGACCTTGTTGATCGGGCCGAAGTTCAGTCCAAGCGTTCCGTGCTCGTCGGGGCCGTAGCCGACGGACATGATCATCACGTCGCGCTCGTCGCCCTGGACCGATTCGAGGTTCTTCACGAAGAAGCCGTCGAGACGGTCCTCCGTGAAGCAGTGTTCCAGGTCGGGGCGCGAGAGGCGGGCCTGCTGGACGGCCTGGTCGATGGCCGAGGCCTGCGCCTGGGACAGGGCGACGACACCGAGCGTCTTGCCGGGGCGGGTGTCGAAGTGATGCATGACCCGTGTGGCGACGAAGTCCGCTTCGACGCGGTTGTCGCGGCGGCTGCCTTTGTCGTACACGCCGTCCGCTCCGAAGAACGCGACGCCGACGTCGTTGCCCTTGTCCAGCGAGCCGGGGAAAGTCACCATCGAGTTCCCGTAGAACTCACGGTTGCTGAAGGTGATCAGGTTCTCGTGACGGCTGCGGTAGTGCCAGCGCAAGGACAGTTCCCGCATGGCCCCGGCCTTGCAGGCGTGCAGCAGGGACTCGAACGAGTCGGGTACGTCCTCCGCGTACTCGTCCGATTCGTCCTCGACCGAGGAGTCGAAGAACGAGGTCGGCGGCAGCTGCTTGTCGTCTCCCGCGACGATCAGGCTGCGCCCCCGGTAAATGCAGTTGATGGCGTCGCTGGGGCGAACCTGCGACGCCTCGTCGAAGATGACGACGTCGAATGTGTAGTCCGCAGGAAGATGCTGACTGACGGTCAGCGGGCTCATCATAAAGCAGGGCTTGATCGACTGAACAACCTCGCGCGTGCGCCCCAGGAGCTCGCGCACCGGCATGTGCCGGGTCTTCTTCTCCGCCTCACGCTTGATGACGGCGCTGCCGCCACCACCGAGGTTGCGCGGGCGCCGCCTGTTGCACTGCTCGATCACCGCTCCGCCTGCTGCCGCGATCAGACGCCGGTCTGCCGCGCGGAAGTCTGCCACCCGGGCGTCGAGGTCCTCGGTGCGTGTGGCGCGGAGCCGGCCGTCGCTCGCCAGGGCACCGTCGGCCCAGGAGCGGAGCAGCGCTTGCTCGACGATGTCGGGCAACTGCTGCGGGTCGATGCCTCGCTCGGCCGCGTTCGCCACAAGGTCGTCGGCGTTATGGCGGGCGAGGACGGCAACACCGTCCCTGTACGCCTGCCATTCCTCCGGGCCATGCGGATCGGCGAGGAGTACATCGATGAGCTGGTGCGCCTGGTCGAAGCCGCCCAGCAGGGACGGGGAGAGCTGGGCACCCCTGGCCGCGTCGAAGAGGTCGAGGAGTGCGGTCACGGATGCGGACCAGCGTTCGGCGCGGCGGCTCGCCATCGTGCACCACGTGGCCAGAGCGCTCCGTACGTTCGCGGCCAGGAGCGCCGGCAACGGGTCGGTGTCGGATCCGTCCGCCAGCTGGCCGGTCAGCCGCTCGCGTCGGGCGGCCCCGCTGCTCAGTTCGGCGATACGGTCGGCTGTCACCAGGGCCCGGCGGAGGTCCTCGGCCTCCTCCCGGGTTCGCGGTGTCCAGCGTCCGAGGAGGGCGGCGTGCTCATCGGCGAGACGCTGTACCTCCTGTGCCGCGTGACGCCAGCTGAGTGCCTGTCCGAGTCTGCCCGGGAGCGTCTTGTGCCAAGCTCCGCTGCGTGTCAGTGCCGCCACCGCGGCCCGGTCGGCCTTGAACTGGGCCGAGAATCGGGCCAGCAGTCCGCTGTGCTGATCGGCGAATCGGGCCACGAGTTCCGGCAGTTCGACAGCGCTCAGAACCTGCTCGCCGAAGACGTCCTCCGCTGCCGCCCGCGCCTCGGCCTCGGCGTTCAGTGCCTGACGCAGTTCCTGTGCGGCCCTGTGCACTGCGCTCCGTACGCCATCGTCGAACCACCCCGGCGCCGGACGATGGGAGGCCTTCGTGAGGTCGGCGAGCTCGCAGAGAGCGAAAGCGGCCTCGGCTCCATCCGGCTTCGGTACGCCGAAGAGATCCGCGAGCTGCGCAAGCTGGTCGGAGACGTCCTCGGGCAGGCTTCCGTCCGCCGCACCCTCCTGCCCAGGAAGCCCGTCCCGCAGTGCTCGTACGATCTGCTGGAGTTCGCGTGCCGAGGCCGGTTCGTCCTGTGTCGTGGCGAACGGGCGACGTGACGCCGCGGTCCGTACGGCATCGAGGGCGTCGGCAGCCTCGGAGAGCACGGAGGATGCCGAGCTTCCGACGAGCCCCCGCCACGGGAAGGAATCCCCCTCCGCGGCCGGTCGCCAGGCACGGCTGATGGCTTCGGCGGCGGAGGCGAGTTCCTGCAGCGCGTCGGCGCTCAACCTGTCGATGGTCCGGGCGCTCTGTGCGGACAGCGGCAGCTGCGGGGTCCCGGCCATCTCCAGCTGGATCAGTCGCCCCAGGACGTCGTGCAGACTGCGGTGCAGAGGGTCGCGGGTCTGGTTCATGGCCGCTGCGTAGGCGGAAAGCTCTTCGCGCAGCTTACGGGCCTGCTTCAGCTCGTGGTCGGCCGCGCCCGTGGCTCGGGCTTCGGTGGTCAGTACCCGGGCGAGTTCGGTGGCCACTGCCTTCTTGCTCGTGTCACCGCTGTGCAATGCCATGACGAAGTCGCCGAGGCCCACGCTGCGCAGACGGTTGCGTACGACATCGAGGGCCGCGGCCTTCTCGCTGACGAACAGCACGCTGCGGCCCGCGTGCATGAGTGCGGCGATCATGTTGGTGATGGTCTGGCTCTTGCCTGTGCCGGGAGGGCCGCTCACCACGAAGGAACGGCCGTCGAGCGAGGCCGCGATGCACTGCCGTTGAGAGGCATCCGCGTCGAGGACGAGCGGCGTCTCTTCGGGCAACTGGATTTCGTCGATTCTGTCGAGCTCCGGAGGCTCGAACCCGATGAGATTGTCGGGCAGGCCCGCGTCGGGACCGAGGGCGACGGCCCTCACCAGCGGATGGCCGAGGATGCGACCCTCGTTCTGCTGAAGGTCCTGGTACATGGCCTCCCGGTGCGAGGTGAACAGTCCGAGCACCACGCGCTCGTGAACCTTCCAGCCCGCTTGGCCGGCTGCGGCCGAGCGCGCCGCGGAGATCACCGCGGAGAGGTCGGTGACGTCGGTGCCGGTGACGCGGCTCCAGTCGATTCCCAGACGCTCGAGCTTCACCGCGAGAGCGGGGTTGTGCATGCGGTCCTGGCCGTCGGCCGGGTGGAGGCGGTAGCGACGGTCCTTGTCCCGGCGCAGCTCCACCGGCACGAGCAGTAGCGGCGCGGAGCTGCCCTCTTCGGCCCCGGCTTCGCGCCAGTCCAGCATGCCGACGCCCAGCCACAGCACCCACAGACCGTAGTCGTTGAACGTCTGGCCGGACTTCTGCCGAAGGTGGTACAGGGCACTGTCGAGCGCCGCTTGCGTGGGCTTCTGGGTCACCACGCCGGTCTGGCGCCCCTGCGCCGGCACCTCGATGCCGTCATCCTCGGATTCTGCGGAGTCCGACTCGACCGGGGCGAAGTCCCAGCCCCCGGCGAGTCCGTTCAGGAGGGTCGCAGGGCTGGGTGATGCGAACTCCAGCGTCGCTGTCCTCGTATGACGGAAGTTCAGCAGCCGGTTGCGTCCACTCAGGTCGAGAAGCGAGTGGCGCCAGCCTTCCAGCACGGCCTTCAGCCGGTCGAGACCGGGGTCGCTTGCAGCGGTACGCGCGGTCTGGGGCTGATGGGGCATATGGGGTGTACCTCCTGAGCAGAGCGCACAGGGGTGCCCACACTCCCAGACCCCCCTGGAGATATCTGCTTATCAGTCCGCATCCACCAACACGCTGGAGATCCACAACTCGATATGAACCTGTTGTCGTCCACACGCACCTTCAGCGTGCGTCGCCCGCGCCCCCCTTCTTGAGTGCCTTCAGGAACAGCGGGTCGAGCACCGTCCACTCGGTGGCCCGGTCGACCACTTCGACCGTGCGTCCGTCCAACGACGGCGTCTGCTTCGGATCCTCCATGGGGCAAAGCCACCACAGCCCATGCGGGAGCTGCGCCGGGCGCCGCGCAGCCTGCTGGAGGTTCACCAACAGGTCGTGTCCGCCGCCGTCGAAGTAGCGTGCCAACAGGCTTGCGTTGTGGAAGAAGAGCACCGCCCTGGGGCCGGCTTCCTCGGCGCGTGTGGTGAACTGCTCCGACAGTCGATCCGTGACCCGCTGCACGTAGGAGCGCAGGCCGGGCTTCAGCTCGCCACCGTTGGTGAAGGCGGCATCCGCACGCAGGACCTTGGACCAGTCGGTCCCCAGCTCTTCGGCCAGTGCCCGGAAGACCGCAAGGAACTCGGCGTTGAAATCAACAGGAGTCACACCGAACTCCGCTGCCAGAGCTTCCGCCGTGCCGGGCAGCGCCGCCCCCTTGAGCGTGAGGGCGAGAAAGCCTCCGCGCTCGGCAGACGCAGTCAGTCTGGCGCGCACAACGGCCTGCGGATCGCGGCCCGCGGCCACCGCCGAACGCGCTTCCGCGACGAGCACGCTCGTACGCGTGTAGGTGGAGCTGGTCCAGCGCGCCCCCTCGACCGCCGCAGGGAAGAAGCGTTTGCGGACGGTGTCGTACTCCAGCGGGAATCCCGCCTCGACAAGCGCATCCTCGATCTCGATGTGCGTGGGAGCGTCCGGTAGGGGCAGGGAGGGGAAGCGTGCCTTGACCCGGGCGATGAGCTCAGCGATGGAGATGCCGACTTCGCGGCGGACACCGGCTACAGCCTGGGAGATGCGAATGGCACGGGCCAGGCCGAGCGCCGTGGGGTAGATCTCCAGGCGCGGCGATGCCGAGGCGTCCTGCGAGACCACGGCCGCCAGCCCCACCAGACGGGTGTCGGCCAGCGGAGTCATGCCCTCCGGTGCAGGTACCTCGCGCAGGGTCCGTACGACCGTGGCCCGGCCCGGCAGTGGGTCCTCGGCGGCCATCCGGTCGGCGGCGGCACCGAGTGCCGCGGCGTAGTCGGCCAGCTCCTGTGGGGTGGGGTCGTCGGTGCCGGGAAGGGAGTCGAGGGCGAGAAGAACGCGGGGCCCCCGGCGCAGCACTTCGAGGCGCGGGTCTCGCTCGTTGCCTCGCTGCAGTGCCTCGGCGTCCGCCGCGGCACGGACGACGGCGAGCGCCTTCGCCAGCGTTCGGCCAGTGGTGTCCTCGCCGGCGCCATGACGTACGCGAAGCTCGGCCGCGGCTTCCTGGACCGTCATCACACGGCCCGCCTGGGCGAGAATCTGCACCAGCTCGTCACGGATGTGCGTGATCCACCCCGTGGCGGACCACTCCTCGATCGCCGCGACGTGGTGCCGGGAAACGGTGGGCTGGCTACTGCCGAGATGCTTGGCGATCAGCGTCTGCGGCGGCCACGGGCCGAGAGGAGAGAGGTCGCCTCCCTCCTCCCTGGCACGGGGCAGCCCCAGAGTCAGCCTTACGACCTCAGGGCGCAGGTTGCCCTTCCTTGCAGGGCCTGGAGCGAGTCGGGCCGCCAGGGAGTCGACCGACTCGGAGGCAGTCAGCCGTGCTTCGTCCTGTGGCCCAGCGGTCAGGGTGGCAGAAAGCTCGGATTCCAGCGGAGTTGCGCGGCGCTCCGACGTCACAGCCGGGCGCTTGAGCATCGCAGTCCACTGCTTGTGGCGCCGGTTCAGTTCCCTGCGTACAAGCGTGCCCGCGCCTCGCGCACGGGCGATGGTGTGTGGAGGAACGTCGAGGAGTTCGCCGACTGTCACCGCGCCCAGCCCGTTTGCGACGGAGACTGCTCGCGGGGAGAGTCCGGCCGCGTCCAAGGCTGTGGTCGACTCTGCTGCCGCCGCTGCCGTCTCCCGGGCTTCCTCCGTGGTTGCCGTCAGGGTGCCCACGGTGGCCGGGGTGGTGGCCGGCTTGGCGGAGTCGGCGGCACGGAAGACCTGACGCCAGGCGTCCTCCATCTGCTTGAAGGTGTCGAAGCGACGGTCGACATCGCGGTGCAGGGCCCGCTGGAAGAACGCGGTGAGTCCGTCACGCAGTCCGGGTTCGAACAGCTCTGCAGCGACGAACAGTTCCACGTCCTCGCTCACGCGAGGATCGCTTTGACCGTCTCCCCAGATGGGCCGCTCGCCGGAGGCCATCTCGTGCAGCGTCACGGCGGCCGCGTACCGCTCGGCGTGATCGTCGTAGAGCGAGCGACGGGTGCTGCCGAGGAACGGGTCGAGGTAGCCGCGGGTTCCGGCGGTGATGTCCCGCTCGGAGGCATCAGCCAGCGAGAAGTCGAACAACAACAGTTCCCACGAGCCGTCGTCGCGCTTGTGCAGACCCAGGTTGTCCGGCTTGATGTCGCGGTGGCGAACACCCTTGGCGGCAAGCTGGTCGAGCGCGATGAACAGGTCGTTGCCGTACCGCTCCAACTGATCGTAGGTAAGCCGTCCTTCGCCGCGCAGTCGCGCGCCCAGGGAGGTCTCCCCCGCGTACTCGAGCTCCAGAACGGTATGGCCGGCGATCTCTCGCGGCTCCTCGAGCAGCCGGATGATTCGGCCCCCGCCCACCGTCTTGAGTGCGTTCGCCTCCGCGTACAGCCGGGAGTCCTTGTCCTGGTCGAGCGCGACCTTGAAGACTCGTTCCTGGACGATGGTCTTGTCGTCGGGCCCGGCGAGCTCCTCGATCACTCGCTCGACCAACAGGGCCCGCGCGGTGGCGCCGGTTCCCAGTACCCGCTTGACCGTCCAGACCTCGTCCACGGGCTGGCCCGGGACAGCCGTCAGGGGATCGGCCTCCACGGTCGCAGGCTGGTCCGGAGTCGCCGCCTGCTGCTCGGCTTCGTCGAGAAGGTCGAGGAAGCGGTCGGCGGACGGCAGCCGGTCCACGACCTCGGCGCGGGTGGCCCGGTAGATCAGGGCGTCAAGGCTGTCCGAGAGTCCGTCGGCCACGGCGTACGGATGCAGTCCGCCCTCGGCGGTCAGCCTTTCGATCAGGGCGCTGCGCTGCGGTGCGGGCGCCTCTCCCGTGAGGATCAGGTAGGCGACGGCGCCAAGCCCGAAGAGGTCCAGATCGACAGGGTCAGCGAATTCCTGATCGGTCTCCGGTGCCAGATAGACCTGGGCGGAGTCTTCAATCAGTCCTCCGTCGAGCGGTGTGTCTCCGATCGAGCGCATCGACGTGGTCTCGAAGTCACGGGCGGCGGTCTGCCAGTCGGTGATGCGCACGCCAGGGTCGGCGCCGTCCTCCTTGGCCGAGACGTACACCGAGCGTGCGGACAATGCCCGGTGATAGAGCGACCGGTTGTGGGCGTAGCGGAGTGCCTCGGCAAGCTGGCGCACCAGGTCGAGCCGGACCTCTGGGGTGAGCTTGCCCCCGTACGCAGCCAGATAGGCGTCGAGCCGCAGATCGGAGTGGCGGTGGCGGAACAGGATCGCCGGCCCGCCCTGATGCTGGTGGATCTGGGCGGCCTGGGCGATACCTCGATGGGTGATGCCCTGCAGCACCTGGTACTCGCGCCGAGCGGCCCGGTCCGCGGCCCGCCTGGCGGCCTCGCCGGCCATCTGCTCGACGAGGTATATCCGGACCCGGCCTTCCTCCTGGACAAGGCCGTCGACGCGAACCGCGAGACGGTCCTCCCAGCCGGGGCCTGCATCGAGCACACTCGGCTCGAGCCTCCAGTCGTCTCCGAAACGGAGATGGGCGGTGGAGTGGCTGATGCCGATCTTCTGCATCAACTGCTCGAGGAGTTGGGCGGACTGCGGGGTGATGCGCCAGCTCTCCCGCTCCGGAGGCTTGCCGAGCAGGTCGTCCCAGATTCTGCCGAGGCCACTCGCGCCGTCGTTGCGTCCGTAGACGTTGATCCGCTGGAACTCGTCGAGTCCGCTGACCAGACCGGAGTCATGGAGGAAGACCGCGGGCTTGATGAAGGGGACACTGCGCGGGTCGACTCCCATCGACCGGGCAGCACGCTCCAACTGGCCCTTCAGTTCTTTGCACTTGAGGTCGGTCAGATGCAGCGGGTTCCTGAGGGTGCGCACCCTGTCTGCATGGAACTGCCAGGTGTCTCCGTGATTGACGACGCGGCCGGGGTGTCCCTTGAGCTCAAGGAGATAGAGACCGCCCGGGACCGCGATGAAGAGGTCACACTCGTTGGTGCGCCCGGAGGCGGCGGTGAAGGAGAACGTGGCCCAGGCACGATAGGGCTCCGCCGTCGGCATCAACTGCCGGATGTGGTCGAGTCCTTCCTGCTCCCAGGTGTGGGTGGACCGACGAGGCTGGAACCAACGCCCCTTGCGCGGCGGCCCGGGCTTGGGCGCCGCCGGCGTACCAGCTGCCGTCACGGTTCGACCTCCGTGGTGATTCCGTACGCCATGCGGCGCAAGTCTCCAGGTCACCGACCCTACCCTGACGCATGCGCGCGGCGAGCGGCTCACGTTCCATAAATCTCTGGCCATGGATACTGCGGAGCGTGCTAAGATCTCCGGGCTATTACGGAATCCACCGGGCTGTCGAAGTCGGACTAAGCCCTCCACACCGTAAGGAGAGCGCGCATGCCTGCACATCAAGGCTCAGCCGCACACATACCGGGGCCCTCATCCTCTGCCTCCACTCTTTCTGCATCCGTCTTTGATGACAGAGTTGCGCGAATCATTCCCTTCGCCTGAAACATTGCCTGCATCAGCCCGCAGGACTGTCACTTCTGTGCCCGAATTCAGGCGAAACGTTTCCCTCGCGCAGGAATTCCGGCACCCCGATTTCAAAGGTGTGTTCGTGCTCTCCTCTCCCTTCGACGCTGTCGTCGCCGTCAGCGTCGCGGTCGTCATCATCGCGTGCTTCGCGGTCGGCTGTGCCACGTTCCGGAGTGTCGCCAAGGCGGCCCTGGCGGACACCAGTTCTGCGGATCGCCCGCAGATCCTCAGGCAGCTCGTCGCCGTACTGCGGGCCCTCTTCTCCTTCTCGCTGCGCCGCAGGTAGCCGCCTGAAGGGGTGGGCGCGCGACATACCGCGCGCTCACCCGCCCCGCTTCACATCGCCGCACCTGGGAGCCCTCCTTGCTTCGTGATACCGCCTCCAACGCCGCAGCTCAGGGTCTGAACGGAACGCTGTCCCTGCGACTGACGGAACAGTTCGTGCACGACCACGGGCACCAGCCCAGTGCGGCCGAGGTGCGGTCGTGGGAACGCAGCCTGCCCGCCTTGATGAGCGTGCTGCTCGAAGCGGGACTTCACGATGTGACGGTGCTCCTGGAGTACGGGCTGCCCCTGACCAGCAAAAGAGCCGACGCCGTCCTGGCGGGCATGCACCCGAGGACGGGCGAGCCGTCCTACGTCGTCATCGAGCTCAAGCAGTGGAGTCAGGCGGAGCCTGAGGACGAGGAACCCCTCCTGTGCCGCGTCGATGCCTACACGCGCCCCGTTCTCAACCCCATCGAGCAGGTGCGCGGCTACTGCGACTACCTCGTCTCGTTCAACGGAGCGCTCGGTGATCACCCCGAGCGCATAGCGGGAGCCGCGTATCTCCACAACGCCACCGAGTTCGGCATCTCTGGGCTCACGGAGGTCGGTATAAGTGAGCGCGGGAGGCTGTTCAGCGAAGAACGCCGCGGCGAATTCATCACTTTCCTCCAGTCACGGCTGGCACCCTTCAGCGGCGCCGCTGCCGCCGACGAGCTGCTCGCCGGCAAGATCGGCCCTTCCAAGCAACTGATGGCCGTCGCCGCTCAAGAGGTCCGCGAGCGTGAGCAGTTCGTACTCTTGGACGAACAGCGGGTTGCATACGAAACGGTCATGCGCGCGGTTCGCCACGCCGCGCAGGCGGACCGCAAGAACGTCGTGGTGGTCACCGGCGGACCGGGGACGGGCAAGAGCGTCATCGCCCTCTCCCTGCTCGGCGAGTTGTACCGCCAGGGACGGCCGGCCCTGCACGCGACGGGATCCCAGTCGTTCACGAAGACGATGCGCAAGGTCGCCGGCGCGCGGAAACGTGAAGTGCAGGATCTCTTCAAGTACTTCAACAGCTTCATGACTGCTGAGCGCAACGCACTCGACGTCATCGTCTGCGACGAGGCTCATCGCATGCGCAAGACATCGGCGAATCGTTACACCCCTGCGAACCAGCGAAGCGATCGGCCGCAGGTGGACGAACTGATCGACGCCGCCCGCGTTCCGGTGTTCCTCCTCGACGAGCACCAGATCGTTCGGCCGGGCGAGATGGGCAACGTCGACCAGATCCGCGCGGCCGCCTCCGCAAAGGGTCTGTCCTGCACGGTCATTCCTCTGGACAGCCAGTTCCGGTGTGGTGGCAGCGACGCCTACCTCCGCTGGGTACTGCGACTTCTGGGTCTGGCGTCGGGTGGGCCTGTGGTGTGGGATCCGGACGACAAGATGCAGCTCATGGTGGCTGACACTCCCGACGAGATGGAGGCGTTCCTCGAGAGCAAGAGGGACCAGGGGTACGGCGCTCGCATGTCTGCCGGCTACTGCTGGAAATGGACGAAGGAGACGGCTCCAGGCCATCCTCTTCCCGCCGACGTGGTCATTGGCGACTGGGAGCGACCGTGGAACGTCTTCGGCGATCGCGCGGTGGGCGGCGCGCCGCCCTCGGCCCTGTGGGCCACCGATCCCGCCGGCTTCGGACAAGTCGGTTGTGTCTACACCGCCCAGGGCTTCGAGTACGACTGGAGCGGGGTCATCCTCGGTCCCGACCTGGTCTGGCGGGACGGTGGCTGGGTGACGGACCGTACGCAGTCGAAGGACCCGGCCTTCAAGCGATCTACACCTGACGCCGATGTCGATCTCCTCATCCGCAACACCTACAAGGTCCTGCTGACGCGCGGCATGATCGGCACAGTCGTCTACTCCACAGACGAGCAGACCAGGGCGAAGTTGCGCGAGCTCATCTGAGGCCGAGAACTCCGCACGAAGCCCTCCTAGCTCACCACGATCGTGCGCTGGGCCGAGAAGTCGCCCCAGGTGCCGTCGGGGAGGCGGGCGCGGAGTTTGAGGGTGTGGCGGGTGCCGGGGGTGGTGGGGACCGTGAAGGTGTAGGTGGCACGGCCGGGTGGGGGGTCGGCGCCCCAGACGATGGTCGTCGCGAGGGAGTCGTCGAGGAAGAGCTGGTGCTCCTTGACCGGGGCGCCGGTCTTCGGTGGGGTCCAGGTCAGGGTGACCTCGCCCTGGGTGGACGTCACCTTCAGGTCCGTGGGGGCGGTGTTGGGGGCGGCGCCCGGGGCCGGGGTCGTAGTGAGGTCGGCGGGGTCGCTGTCCGGGGAGGAGTTCTCGGCGGCGTCGCGGGCGCGGACGGTGAAGGAGTAGACCGTGCCGGGGCGCAGGCCGGTGATGTGGGCGGTGGTGGCCGTGCCGGGGACGGTGTGGACGCGGGCGTCGGCCTGGTGGATGTCGTACGCGGTGACCCTGGTGTCGTCGCGGGCGGGGGTCCAGGTCAGGGTGGCCGCGTGGCTGCCGTCGGGGGTGGCGCGCAGGTTCTTCGGGGTGGACGGGGGCGTGCGGTCCTCGGCGGTCGCGGCCAGCGTCGTCGCGGGGACGGGGGCGCTGTGCGGGGAGCGGTTTCCGGCGGCGTCGCGGGCGCGGACGGTGAAGGTGTAGGGCGTGGCGGGCGTGAGGTTCACGATGTCGGTCATGAGCGTCGTGGCGGGGAGGTCCTTCACCTTGCGGCCCTGTTGGTAGACCTCGTAGCCGGTGACGGCGCGGTCGTCGGTGGCCGCGCTCCACATGACGTGGACGGTGCGGGCGCTGCCGGAGGCGGCGGTCACGCCCGTGGGGGCGGTCGGGCTTCGGGTGTCCTTGGCGGCGGCCGGGGAGCAGCCCGCGAGCGAGACGGCGACAACGGTCAACACGCTTGCGGCGAGCGGGCGTTGCACAGGAATGCCTCCGTCCGTCGAAATGGTCCAGACCTGTATGGCACGGCGGCCGCACACCCGCAAGGGGGCCGCTGTCAGTGGGGTGCGCTTCACTGGATTCGTCACTCTCCGTGACCGACAACAGGGGGAATCATGACGGACCGTACGACCTATGTGACGCTCGCCGGGCTGCGCGAGCGCGGCTGGAGCGACGCGATGGTGCGCGACCTGCTGGGCGCGCCCGATGTGCAGGGACGCGATCCGCGGCGCTGGTCGCTCGCGCCCGTGCGGCTGTACCGCGTGGCACGGGTGGAGGCGGTGGAGCGGACACCGGAGTTCACGCAGTGCGCGGCCGCCTCGGGGCGGCGCTCCTCCGCCGCGGAGGCGGGCGCGGAGCGCCGGCGTGAGGCGGTCCTGGCCGCGATCCACGCGGAGCCGATCGCGGTGCCCCGGCTCCCGGCGGCCGAACTGGAGCGCCGCGCGGTCCGCCACCGCCATCTGCTCGGGGCCCGCAGCCCCGGCGGGGTCGCGGCCGGGGCGCTGGTGCGATGGCAGGTGAGCTATCTGCGGCACGCCCTGTCGCGGTACGAGACGCTGCTCGACGGGCTGTACGGGTCGACGGGGCGGGCGGAGGCCGAAAGGCTGCTGAGCAGGCGGCTGTACGAGGCGATCGCCGAGGCGTATCCGGCGCTCGCGCGGGAGTGCCGACGGCGGATCGGGGCCGAGAGGTGAGGCCCCGCGATGAGTTTCGGCGGGCCGGCCGGTCTGTTCTGTATGGAGAAGACGACGGAGATCGATCTGGGGCCCGCCGCCCGGCGCATGGCGAGGCTCGCGGCGGACATCGACGACGAGCGGCTCGGGGACCCGACCCCGTGTCCCGACTACGCGGTACGGGAGCTGCTCGCCCATGTCGCCGATCTGAGCGTGGCCTTCCGGGACGCGGCCCGCAAGGACTTCGGCCCGACGACCGCCACGGCGCCGGCATCGGTCCGGCCCGTCCTGGACGACGACTGGCGCACCGCGCTGCCGAAGGCGCTGGAGGAGCTGGCGGCGGCCTGGCGCGAGCCGGGCGCCTGGGAGGGGGACACACAGGCGGGTGGGGTCGAACTGCCGGCTTCCGTCATGGGGCGGGTCGCGCTCGACGAACTGCTGATCCACGGCTGGGACCTGGCCCGGGCGACGGGTCAGGAGTACGAGGTGAGCGAGGAGGAACTGGCGGTGTCCGAGGCCCTGTTGAGCCCTGCGGAGGACGCGGCCCCTGGCGAGGACGGCTTCTTCGGCCCGATCGTCGCCGTCCCGGAGGAGGCGCCCCTCCTCGACCGGGTGATCGGCCTGAGCGGGCGCCGGCCGGACTGGCGCCCGAAGTAGCCCGCGCGACGGTCAGGGGGTGGTGGAGGCGACCCGCGTCACGCCGAGGTCCGCGAGTCTGCGGCAGGCAGCCGGGATCGGTGCGATCACCGGGGTCGAGAAGCGGGCGCGGAGGGACTCGGCCGCCTCGCCCAGAGGGCCGCCGCCGATGACGACCGCCCGCGCTCCGTCCCGTACGACGCAGTCTCTGACGGCCCGGGCCAGGCTCTCGCGCAGCGACTCGGGGTCGCGGGCGAGGAGTTCGGGGTCGTCGTCCGTCAGGCGGAGGCCGGTGTACCGGTCGGCGAGGCCGAGGTGGGCGACCCGGCGCGCGATCGCGCCCGCGAGGAGGGGTGTCGTCGTCGCGATGCCGAAGGGACGGCCTCCCGCGGACGCCTCCAGGAGGGCGGCCTCGCCGATGCCCACGACCGGGACCCTTGCCAGAGCGCGCAGTTCGTCGATCCCCGGGTCGCCGAACGCCGCCACGATCAGGGCCGCGCAGTCGCGTGTCGCCAGCGCCCGGCGGCCGGTCGCGAGCACTTCGGGGGCCGCGGCCGCGAGCGACGCCGGGTCGGTCAGCATGCGGGGGCCGCGTGCCACGGTCAGGCCGTGGACGGGGACCGCCGGGCCGAGCGTCCGCCGCGCGAGCGCGGTCATCATCGCCGTCGTGGTCACGGAGGTGTTGGGGTTGACGAGCACGACCGGACGCGCGACGCCGGCCCCCGCGTCGTACGCGGGGGCCGGCTCGGGGAACGGACGGGGCGCGTTCAGTGGACGTGCGCCGCCTTGGCCGTGCGGGCCTCGGAGATCTCCTCGCCCGGCTCCATCGGCGCGGTGACCGTGTCCTCGTCCCGGCGCCTGCCGAGGTGGTTGAAGACCAGGTTCAGCAGGACCGCCGCGACGCAGCCGGTCGAGATGCCCGAGTCCAGGATGATCTTCGCGGTCTCCGGGAAGGCGTGGTAGAACTCCGGCTCCGTGATCGGGATGATGCCGACGGCGAGCGAGACCGCGACGATCAGCACGTTGTTGTCCTTCTCCAGACCGGCCTTGACGAGGGTCTGGATGCCGCTCGCCGCGACCGAGCCGAAGAGGACCACGCCCGCGCCGCCGAGCACCGGCCGGGGGACGACGGAGATCAGCGAGGCGGCGATCGGCGAGAGGCCCATCAGGACCAGGAAGGCGCCACCGCAGGCGACCACGAACCGGCTGCGGATCTTCGTCATCGCGACGAGCCCGATGTTCTGCGCGAAGGCGCTGCACATGAAGCCGTTGAAGAGCGGGCTGAGGGCCGAGCCGAGCGTGTCGGCGCGCAGTCCGGCCGCGATCGTCTTCTCGTCGGCCGGCCGCTCGACGATCTCGCCGAGCGCCAGCATGTCGGCGGTCGACTCGGTCATCGAGACGAGCATGACCACACACATCGAGATGATCGCGGCGAGCGCGAACTGCGGGGCGCCGAAGTGGAACGGCGTCGGGAAGCCGACGACGGACGCCTCGGTCACCGGGCTGAAGTCCGTGACGCCGAACGGGATCGCGATGAGGGTGCCGAGACCCAGGCCGACGAGGACGGCGATCTGCTTCAGGAAGCCGCGGGTGAAGCGGCGCAGGACGAGCACGACGACGAGCGTGATCGCGGCGAGGGTCAGATAGGTCGTCGAACCGTAGTCCTCCGCCGCCGGATTGGGGCCCTGGGCCCAGCCGAAGGCGACGGGCAGGAGCGAGACACCGATGAGGGTGATCACGGTGCCGGTGACGACCGGCGGGAAGAAGCGGACGAGCTTGGAGAAGTACGGGGCGGCTATGAAGCCGAGCACGCCGGCGACGATGATCGCGCCGAAGATGACCGGGAGGGCGTCGGCCTTGTCGTCGGTGGTGTCGACGATCGCGAGCATGGGCGCGACACCGGCGAAGGTGACGCCGTTGACGAACGGCAGCCGGGCGCCGATCTTCCAGATGCCGAGCGTCTGGAGGAAGGTGGCGAGCCCGGCGGTGAAGAGGCTGGCTCCGGTGAGGAAGGTCAGTTCGGTGCCGGAGAGTCCGACGGCCGCGCCGACGATCAGGGGCGGGGCCACCACCCCCGCGTACATGGCGGCCACGTGCTGCAGGCCGCTGGTGAACATTTTCAGGGGCGGCAGCGTCTCGTCGACCGGATGCTTCCGGTCTTCCGTGTCGGTGGCGCTTTCGTCGTGTGCATCATTGCGAACCCTGGGCGTGGCGGCCACGGCGGTTCCTCCGGTCGGTTACACGTCGGCGATGACGAGGATGTCAAGGAGGTGGTGCAAAGTGGTGCAGATCGAGCGCCTCACGGTGTGCGGCTCATGAGGACATGGGTGGGGGGACGTCACGCGGGCTTGGGGGGTCCGCGACGGGTGTGCCCTGGGAGGGGTGGACACAGTCGACCGTCCGGGGGGCGCCGTACCTCTTTTCGTACGGGCACCCCCCGTCCGGCCGGCCACGGGCCCCGCTCGGGTCCGTGGCGACCGACCGAGGGCCGTCCCCCTCGGTCGGACTCCTTGGGGAGGTCAGCCCTGGGCCGTGATGCGGGCCAGGCGCTGGGCCTCCGCGCGCGCGTCGCGCGCGATCTGCTCCTCGTCCGCGAAGAGCAGGCGGTTGTTCTCGACGATCTGCTTGCCGTTGACGAACGAGGCCGTCACCGGGGCGGCAGCGCCGAAGACGATCGCGGTCACCGGGTCGGCGATCGAGGAGTGCCCGAGGCCGTCGATCTTCCAGAGCACGAAGTCGGCGAGCTTGCCGGCCTCGAGCGAACCGATCGAGTCGGCCCGGCCGAGGACCTGGGCGCCGCCGAACGTACCGAGGCGCAGGGCCTGACGGGCGTTGAGCGCGGCCTCGCGGTGGGCGCCGAGGCGGTTGACCAGGAGCGCGTTGCGCAGCTCGGTGTGGAGCTCGCCCGACTCGTTGGAGGCGGTGCCGTCGACGCCGAGGCCGACCGGGACGCCCGCCTTGAGCATGTCCGGGACCCGGGCGATGCCGGCGGCGAGACGCGCGTTGGAGGAGGGGCAGTGCGCCACGCCCGTACCGGTACGGGCGAAGGCGGCGATGTCGGAGTCGTTCATGTGGACGCAGTGCGCCATCCACACGTCCTCGCCGAGGTAGCCGGTGGACTCGAAGTAGTCGGTCGGGCCCATGCCGAACAGCTCGTGGCAGAACTTCTCCTCCTCCACGGTCTCCGAGCCGTGGGTGTGCATGCGCACACCGAGGCGGCGGCCGAGCGCCGCGCCCTCCCGGAGGAGCTCGGTGGAGATGGAGAAGGGGGAGCAGGGGGCGACGGCGACCTGGGTCATCGCGTCGAAGGAGGCGTCGTGGTGCTTCTTGACGGTCTCCTCGGTCGCGGCGAGCGCGCCCTCGGTGGTCTCGACGGCGAAGTCCGGCGGCAGGAAGCCGTCCTTCTCGCTCATGTCCATCGAGCCGCGGGCGAGGGTGAAGCGGACGCCCATGTCCTTGGCCGCGCCGATGATGGCGCCGGAGAGGTCGCCGGAGCCCTTCGGGTAGACGTAGTGGTGGTCCATCGCGGTGGTCACACCACCGCGGGCCATCATCGCGAGGGAGCCCTGCGCGGCGACGCGGACCATCGACTCGTCGATGCGCGACCAGGTCGGGTAGAGCGCGACCAGCCAGTTGAAGAGGTTGTGGTCGGTGGCCAGACCCCGGGTGATCCACTGGTAGAAGTGGTGGTGGGTGTTGATCAGACCGGGCGTCACCAGATGACCGGTGGCGTCGATCCGGCGGACCACGTTCTCCAGGCCTTCGGGCGCCTTGCCGGCTCCGATGGACTCGATCTTGTTGTCGGCGACGACGAGGTACCCGGAGGCGTACTCGGTGTCGTTGGCGTCTACGGTCGCGATCGCGCAGTTCTCGATGACGATGCGCTGGGCTGCTGCCGAAGGTGCTGCCATGGCGGTGGTTCCTTCATTCCTCTGGGGTGGTGTGGGCACGGCAGGACCCTAGGAGGATTTGAGTGCCGGGACCGTGTGACGGCTCCGGGTGCCGAGGGGGTGGAAGAACAGAGGGAGGGTGACCGCGACGAGCGAGGGCGCCGGTGCCGGCCCTCCGGTGGTGGCGGCCCCCGTCCGACTGCGGGCGGGCGGGGGCGACCACACGGTGTCGCTTAGAGGTTGGTCATGTCGACCGGGATCTGCGCCGTGGCTCCGTCACGCAGCACGGTGGCCTCGATCAGGCCGTACATGCGGTCGGCGGCGTAGTAGACCTCGTTGTCGTTCTTGAGCCCGAAGGGCTCCAGGTCCACCAGGAAGTGGTGCTTGTTCGGGAGCGAGAAGCGGACCTCGTCGATCTCCGAGCGGTGGTTGATGATGCGCGTGGCCATCTGGTACAGCGTCTGCTGCAGCGAGTACGAGTACGTCTCCGCGAAGGCCTGGAGCATGTGCTTCCTGGTCTGCTCGTAGGACTTCTCCCAGTTGGGCATCCGCTGCTCGTCGTCGGTCCAGTTGAACCGCCAGCGGCCGGAGACCTGCGTGGCCAGGATGCGGTCGTACGCCTCCTGGAGCGTCGTGTACTGGTCCTTGATGTAGCCCCAGAACTCCGAGTTGGTGGAGTTCATGACGATGAGGTCCTTGAGGCCGGAGATGACCTCCCACTTCTCACCGTCGTACGTGATCTGGGTGACGCGGGTCTCCTGGCCCTTGCGGGCGAAGGAGTGGTTGACCTCGTCGGCGCCGATGAACTTGGAGTTGGCGTCGGAGGTGGCGATGCGCTCCCAGGCGTACTCCTCGATCCGGATCCGGGCCCGGTGGATCGGCTCCTGGCTGGTCACGAAGTGACGCGCCAGGTGGATGCCGAACTGCTCGGCCGACTCGATCCCGTACTCCTTGGCGAAGGCGAAGACCGTGTTCTTGGTCGTGTCGGTGGGCAGGCAGTGGGCGTTGGAGCCGGTGAGGTGGACGTCGTCGAGGTCGCCGGAGAGGGCGACGGAGACGTTCAGGTCCTTGATGTGGTGGGTGTCGCCGTCCCGCGTGATCTTGACGACGCGGTTCTCTGCTTTGCCGTACTGGTTCTGGCCGAGAATCGTGGGCATGTCTGCTAGCTCCCTCGGTAAACGGAGTAGCCGAACGGGTTGAGCAGCAGCGGTACGTGGTAGTGCTCACCCGGCTCGACGGCGAACGTGATCGCCACCTCCGGGAAGAACGCACCGCTGTCCCTTACGCGGGGGGCGTCCTGCTGCGCCTCGGCTTGCTTCTTGGAGAAGTACGCCTCGGTCTCGAAGTCGAGACGTACGTGGGTGGTGCCCTCCGGCAGGGCCGGCAGGTCCTTGCAGCGCCCGTCCGCGTCGGTGGCGGAGCCACCGAGCGCGACCCACTCCGCGTCGAAGCCGCTGCGGGCCGCGAGCGTGATGGCCACGCCCTCGGCGGGGCGGCCGATGCTGGTGTCCAGGATGTGCGTGGACACCGAGGCCGTGGTGTCGGTGCTCATGCGGCGCTCTCTTCCTCTACGAGACGGGTCAGGCGGATGCGGTTGATCTTGCCCAGTTCGGTGCGGACGGTCTCCCGCTCCTGCTCGGGCGAGTGCTCGATCCGCTCGCGGACCGCGTCGCGCATCTGCTCGCCGGTCTTGCCGGTGGCGCAGATCAGGAAGACATGGCCGAACTTGTCCTGGTAGGCCAGGTTGAGTTCGAGCATCTCGGCCTTGAGCTCCTCGGAGGCACCGGCCATCCCGCTCTGCTCGCGGGAGGAGGTCGGGTCCCCGGCCTTCGGACGACCGATCGGCGGGTGGCCCGCCATCGCCTCGGCCAGATCCTCCGCGGTCAGTTCGGCCATGGCGGCGTCGCTGGCGAGGAAGAGGGCTTCGGTGGTGGCGTACGGGCGCTGGGCGAGAACCTTGCTCCCCCACGCCGAGCTGGAGCACACCTCGTGGAGCGCGGCGACAGCCTCGCTGTCCGCCGAGGTGTTGAACCGGGCGAGGCCCGGTGTCGTACCTGAAGTCACGGGAAGCCTCCGTGGCTGTTTTTCGCTGTGCGTCGGACGGGCTGCGGATAGCTAACGCCCTCCGCAACACCACGTCAACACTTTGTTGAAAACTCGGGCACACAAAAGCCGTCGTCCCGACATCTGGACGACGGCTTCCGGCAACTCATGATCAACTAACCGTTCTTGGCGTTCTTTTCCCTGTTCAGGGCGGTTTCCCTGTTCAGGTAGTTGTAGACGGTGAAACGGCTGACACCCAGTGCACCCGCCACCGTCTCCACCCCATGACGCACGGAGAAGGCACCGCGCGCCTCGAGCATCCGGACGGCCTCCTGCTTGGCCTTGCGGTCCAGCTCGGACAGTGGCATCCCGTGCCGTCGCTCCATGGCGGCCAGAATGTGGTCCAGCGAGTCCGAGAGCTGCGGCAGGCGTACGGCGAGCACGTCCTCGCCCTCCCAGGCGAGCACGACGTCGTCGGCGCCGGCCTGCTCCGGGCCCAGTATTTCCGCGCCCATCGCGTCGACCAGAGGCTTCACCGCGGCGATCAGAGGGTGTTCGGTCACTTCTCGCCCTCCCCCGCGGCACCGATGACGTTCACCTGGAGCGAGACGCGGGTCGCGCCGGCCGCCAGGGACTTGCGCAGCAGCGCGTCGACGGCGGTCAGCACCTCGTCGGCGCCCCCCTCCGCCGTATTGCCGAAGGGTCCGACGTCCACGGCGTCCAGCTCCGCCGACTGGATGACCTCTCGGGCCACGACCGCGTGTTCCGGCGCCTCGTCCAGGTCGAACGGCTCGGTCGTGAACTCCACTCTCAAACGCACCATGGCCCCACGCTACTGGGCCGAAGCGGCGCGGCGGCAGCCCCGGACCTGCGAGGTCCTCTTGACACCTCGCCGTCCCTGCGTGCAGCATTCCGTCAGACAGAAACTTACTTCCGCAATACGGAAGGAGCGCCGCCCCTCATGGGATACACGGACCAGCGCTTCGATGTGAACCTGTCGATCCTCTTCACGGAACTCCCGCTCCTGGAGCGCCCCGCGGCTGCCGCCGCGGCGGGCTTCACCGCGGTCGAGCTGTGGTGGCCCTGGATCGACACCGCCACGCCCGAGCAGAGTGAGCTCGACGCTCTGAAGAGGGCCCTGGAGGACGCCGGCACCCAGCTGGTGGGCCTGAACTTCTACGCCGGACAGCTGCCGGGACCCGACCGCGGGGCGCTCTCCGTGCCCGGCGAGGAGTCGGACCGCTTCCGCGCCAACATCGACGTGGCGGCCGACTTCGCCGCCTCGGTCGGCTGCAAGGCGCTCAACGCGCTCTACGGCAACCGCGTGGACGGCGTCGACCCGCAGATCCAGGACGCCCTCGCCCTGGAGAACCTGGTCCTGGCGGCCCGCGCGGCCGACCGGATCGGCGCGATCCTGCTGATCGAGACCCTGAACAAGCCGGAGTCGCCGCTCTACCCGCTGGTGAGCGCCCCCTCCGCGATCGAGGTCGTCGACAAGGTCAACGCGGCCACCGGGCTCGGCAACGCCAAGTTCCTGCTCGACATCTACCACCTGTCGATGAACGGCGAGAACGTCGGCGAGGTCATCGCCCGGTACGCCGACAAGACCGGTCACGTGCAGATCGCCGACAACCCCGGCCGTGGCGCGCCGGGCACCGGCGACCTGCCGCTCGAGCAGCTGCTCGACGAGCTCAGGAAGGCCGGTTACGACGGCTGGGTCGGCCTGGAGTACAAGGCCGCCGACGCCGCCGCGTCCTTCGAGTGGCTCCCGGCCGAGGCCCGCGCGGCCCGCTGACTTCCTCCCCGTACCACCTGTTTTCGAGAGGCACCCTCACCATGAGCAATCTCGCTGATTCCTCCCAGCCCACCCGCCCGGCGATCGCGTGGATCGGCCTCGGCATCATGGGCTCCCCCATGTCCGAGAACCTGATCAAGGCCGGCTACTCCGTCACCGGCTTCACCCTGGAGCAGGACAAGCTGGACCGCCTCGCGGCGGCCGGCGGCACCGCGGCCGGCTCGATCGCCGAGGCCGTGAAGGACGCCGACGTCGTCATCACGATGGTGCCCGCCTCCCCGCAGGTCGAGGCCATCTCCTACGGCCCCGAGGGCATCCTGGAGAACGCCAAGCAGGGTGCGCTGATCATCGACATGTCGTCGATCACCCCGCAGACCTCCGTCGACCTGGCCAAGAACGCCGCCGAGAAGGGCCTGCGCGTCCTGGACGCCCCGGTCTCCGGCGGCGAGGCCGGCGCGATCGAGGCCGTCCTGTCGATCATGGTGGGTGGCGAGCAGGCCGACTTCGACGCGGCCCTGCCGATCCTCGAGGCCCTCGGCAAGACCATCGTCCTGTGCGGCCCGCACGGCTCCGGCCAGACGGTGAAGGCCGCCAACCAGCTCATCGTCGCCGTCAACATCCAGGCGTGCGCCGAGGCCGTGGTCTTCCTGGAGAAGTCCGGCGTGAACCTCCAGGCCGCCCTGGACGTCCTCAACGGCGGTCTGGCCGGCTCCACGGTCCTGACCCGCAAGAAGGACAACTTCCTGAACCGGGACTTCAAGCCCGGCTTCCGGATCGACCTGCACCACAAGGACATGGGCATCGTCACCGACGCCGCCCGCAACGTCGGCGCGGCCCTCCCGGTCGGTGCCGTCGTCGCCCAGCTCGTCGCCTCCCTGCGTGCGCAGGGCGACGGCGGCCTGGACCACTCGGCCCTGCTGCGCGCCGTCGAGCGCCTCTCCGGCCAGCAGGTCTGACCCTCCGCCCCTGCGAGGGGGCCCCAGATTTCCGGACGGCGGCGGCGCTGACACCTGTCCTGTCGCGCCCAGGCGTCGTCGCCGTCCGGAACACCACACTTCATTTTCAACAAACTGTTGACGCTGGCTTCGTGGCGTACTTACGCTCCAGCCACCCCCCAGCAGTGCAGCTCCCGTACGGAAGGTCACGATGTCGAAGCGCGTGCTTACGACCGAGTCCGGCGCCCCCGTCGCCGACAACCAGAACTCCGCCACCGCCGGCGTCGGTGGCCCCATCCTCCTCCAGGACCAGCACCTGCTGGAGAAGCTCGCGCGCTTCAACCGTGAGCGGATCCCGGAGCGCGTGGTGCACGCCCGTGGCTCCGGTGCGTACGGCTACTTCGAGGTGACGGACGACGTCACCAGCTTCACCAAGGCCGCCTTCCTCTCCGAGGTCGGCAAGCGGACCGAGACGTTCATCCGCTTCTCCACCGTGGCGGACTCGCTCGGTGGCGCGGACGCCGTCCGCGACCCGCGCGGCTTCGCGCTGAAGTTCTACACCGAAGAGGGCAACTACGACCTCGTCGGCAACAACACCCCGGTGTTCTTCATCAAGGACCCGATCAAGTTCCCCGACTTCATCCACTCCCAGAAGCGCGACCCCTTCACGGGCAAGCAGGAGCCGGACAACGTCTGGGACTTCTGGGCGCACGCCCCCGAGGCCACGCACCAGATCACCTGGCTCATGGGCGACCGCGGCATCCCGGCCTCGTACCGTCACATGAACGGCTACGGTTCGCACACCTACCAGTGGACCAACGAGGCGGGCGAGGCCTTCTTCGTCAAGTACCACTTCAAGACGAACCAGGGCATCCGCTCGCTCTCCGCCGAGCAGGCCGCCGAGCTCGTCGGCCAGGACGCGAACTCGCACCAGACCGACCTGCTGCAGGCCATCGAGCGCGGTGTGAACCCCTCGTGGACCCTGTACGTCCAGGTCATGCCGGCCGCCGAGGCCGCGGACTACCGCTTCAACCCGTTCGACCTCACCAAGGTGTGGCCGCACGCGGACTACCCGCTGCAGCGCGTGGGCCGGCTGGTCCTCGACCGCAACCCGGACAACGTCTTCGCCGAGGTCGAGCAGGCCGCGTTCTCGCCGAACAACTTCGTCCCGGGCATCGGTCCTTCGCCGGACAAGATGCTCCAGGGCCGTCTCTTCGCCTACGCGGACGCCCACCGCTACCGCCTCGGTGTCAACCACACCCAGCTGCCGGTGAACGCGCCGAAGGCGACCGTGGCCGAGAACTACGGCCGCGACGGCTTCATGGCCACCCGTCAGGGCTCGCGCCACGACAAGAACTACGAGCCCAACTCGTACGCCGGTCCCTCGCAGACCGACGAGGCGCTCTCCGCCCCGCTGGCGATCCACGGCTGGACCGGCACCCACGCGGCGCCCGAGCACGCCAAGGACGACCACTTCTTCCAGGCCGGTGAGCTCTACCGCCTGATGTCGGAGGACGAGAAGGGCCGTCTGATCGCCAACATCGCCGGTGGCCTGTCCCAGGTCTCCCGCGAGGACGTGATCGAGAAGAACATCGCGCACTTCGCCGCCGCCGACGCGGACTACGGCAAGCGCGTGGCCGAGGCCGTCCGCGCCCTGCGCGAGGACTGACCGAGGCGGTATCCAGACCGCGTACGGCACTTGACGGGAGGTCAGCTGCCGTACGCCGTCCGGACCGACGGCCCGGATGAGGGGTGGCCGGCGGAACGGACAGCGTGAGGACCGCGGCGGCGACGAGCCAGTGCGGTGGTAAGGGCGAAGCGGGACCCTTCTTGACCTGAAGGAAGGAATCCCGGGCAGCCCGTCGTCGCCGCCGCGGTCCCAACGCCCGAACCTCCCCCAAGACCCCGCCCGGCGGCGCGAACGTCCTGTCGCGCCAGCCTCGCACCGTCGGGCGGTCACAGACGAGAGCGCGGAACCAGGTTTACGGTCCCTGGTTCCGCGCTCTTTCCTTGTGCCGCGGCCCACCACGGACAGCGCATCGTTTCTGCGGTGAAGATCCACACCCGCTCGGGCGAGCGCACCGTGATTCGCCCTCCGTGCGCCCCTCCGCCGTCACTATCCACTCGTACATGATCAAGAACCTGGTGCGGGGCCTGACCCCGCTCGCGCTCATCCTGTCCCCGCTCGCCGTCCCCTCCCCCACCGCGTCGGCGGCCGTCGTCCTCTTCCCCGACGCCCTCGCCGACCTCACGGAGGCGTCCGAGGACCCGGACGGCTACAAGGTGTCCGCCTTCCGCCACTGGAACGCCGGGCTCGACCCCGCCGACGGCTGCGACACCCGCGCCGAGGTCCTCCTGGAGGAGGCCGTCGACGCCCCGAAGACCGGCCCCGGCTGCGTCCTGACCGGTGGCCGCTGGACCTCGTACTACGACGGCCAGACCGTCACCGACCCGGCCGCGCTCCGCGTCGACCATGCCGTCTCCCTCGACGAGGCCTGGAGGTCGGGCGCCTCCGGCTGGACCGCCGCCCGACGCGAGAAGTACGCCAACGACCAGGGCGCGGCCGGCACGCTCGTCGCCGTCACCGCCCGCAGCCAGAAGGACAAGGCCGGCCGGGACCCCGCCGACTGGGTGCCGTCGTCCTCCACCCAGTACTGCCGTTACGTCGCCGAGTGGGTGGGCACCAAGCTGCGCTGGGGGCTGAGCGTCGACAAGGACGAGATGGAGGCGCTCAAGCTGTTCGCTGACGGTCCCTGCGAGGAGACGGTCGTCGTCCGTTCGAAGGCCCCTCGGTGAGGACGAGCGTCACGGTGACGGCGAGCGAGGCGACGGCCAGCGCCACCATCGCCGTACGCGGCGAGGTGTGCTGGGCGACGGCGCCGGCCAGGGCCGCGCTCAGGCCCTGGAGGGCGAGCATGCCCGAGGTGTGCAGCCCGAGCGCGTGACCGCTCGTCTCGTCCGGTACGAGGGCGAGGAGCCTCTCCTGGTACAGCAGGCTCGCGCCGTAGCCGACGGCGGAGACCGTGACGGCCGCGAGCGCGAAGGGCAGCCCCGGATCCAGCGCGAAAAGCAGGAACGGGGCTGCCAGCAGCGCCTGCAGCGGCGCTGCGAGCCGGCCGCGGAGCCTGCTCGGGACGAACCGGCCGACCGCGGTGTCCCCCGCCAGCATCCCGAGCGCGCCACAGGCGAAGAGCAGTCCGGCGTGCTCGGGGTCGTACGGCACGAAGAGCGACTCGCAGCCGACGATCAGCCCGTTCGGCACCCACAGCGCGATGTACACGCGGCGGCGGGCACGGGAGGACCACAGGCGGGCGTTCGTGCGCCAGGTCTCGGCGGCCGAGGCCCGGCCGGAGGCGCGCGGCGGTCGCTCCGTGAGCCCGCACCGGGCGAGCGCGGCAGCGGCGACGTACAGGGCGGAGCCGGTCAGGAGCGTGCCACGGGGCGACAGCAGGGCGACCAGCACACCGCCGGCCGCGAACCCGCCGATCTGGCAGACGCCGACCGCCATGTTCATCACCGAGCGGCCCAGCAGATACCCCTCGCGGGGCAGGATCTCGCCGAGCAGGCCGTACCGCACCCCACCACCCACCGAGCCGGCGAGCCCCTGGGCGAGCAGGATCGCGAAGACGGCCCAGACGGGCAGCCCGGGGACGGCCGTCGCCGCGCTTCCCAGCGCGAGGAGCAGCGCGATGCCGGCGAGTGCGGCGCGCGGCGGGAGCCGGTCGGCGGCCGAGAGCAGGGTGGCGGCGCCGACGAGCTGGGCGAGCGCGGGCCCGAAGAGAGCGAGGGAGGACAGGAGCGGGGAGCCGGTCTGCCGGAAGACGAGCGTGGCCAGTCCGAGGCCGGCCACCGTCTGGGCGGCGACCTGGACGGAGCAGGTGAGAAAGAACGGGGTGAACTCGGGCGTGCGGAGAAGGTCCTTGTAGCGGCGCATGAGCGGGAGTCTCCGAGCGCGTGCGGCACGGCCGTTATCGTTTCGCGGGGAGGCGAAACATGGGCTGGTGGCAGATCGACGCGGACGCGCTCGCGGGCAGCCGGTTCCTGCTGTCCCCGCTGGCCGAGGCGGCCGCCGCGCTGCAGACCCTGGACCTGAGGAAGACCGCCCACCCGGGCGAGAGCGCGTGGCTGACGGACCATCTGCCCGCCTACCGGGCACGCCTGGCGGACGAACCGGTCGACGCGCTGCTGGTCAGGGCCGCGCTCGGGACCGCGTGGAACGCCGACTTCGTCACCCCCACCCCTCTCGGCGAGCGCGAGCAGAGCTTCGAGGAGGAGCTGACCCGGATCCGGGAGACCCCGCCCGCGGTGGCGGTGGCGGATCTGTCGGTCTCGCTCGGCGGGCCGGTCCCCGAGCCGTTGCGCTCGGCGACCGATCTGCCGCGCCGGATGGCCGAGTTGCTCACCTGGGTGTGGCGGGAGACGGTCCTGCCGACGTGGCCGCGGCGCCGGCGGATCCTGGAGGCCGATGTGCTGGCGCGTACGGCGCAGTTGACGCAGGGCGGCTGGGCGGCGGCCCTCGACGAGCTGTGCCCGGGGAAGATGCGCTGGCTCGGCGACGGCCGGCTCCAGATCAACACCCGTGACCATCCGCCGAGATCGGTCGCCGGGGCACGGCTGCTCTTCGTGCCGGTGACACCGAGCCGGGGGTGGGTGTCGTGGGAGGGGACGGAGCGCTACGCGATCGTGTACCCGTGCGCGGGAGCCCTTGCCGACATGGAGGGCCCGGTCGTCCCCGAGGCACTGGGAGCGCTGCTGGGAACGGCCCGGGCCGGGGTGCTCGTACGGCTCGAATCCCCGAAGTCCACCAGCCAGTTGGTGGCGTTGACGGGTCAGGGTCTCGGCTCGGTGGGGCGGCATCTGAAGGTGCTGCTCGACGCGCGGCTGGTGCGCAGGCGGCGGGCGGGGAGATCGGTCCTGTACGACTGGACGGAGGCGGGAGCCGTTCTGGTACGGGCACAGATACGGGCACAGAGCGGCCCCCGCTCCGGTGCTCTCGGGGCGGGGGCCGTCACTTCGGGCGGCTGATCAGACCTTCAGGGCCTTGATCGCCGTCGGCGCGTGGCCGGGCTCCGTCGCGAGCTCCTCGAACTCGGTGACGTCGCTCATGTCGACCGTCTTGCTCATCGCGATGTTGGTGATGCGCTCCAGGATGGCCTCGACGACGACCGGGACCTGGAACTCCTGCGCCAGCTTCTTGGCCTCCTCGAAGGCCTCGCCCAGCTTGTCCGGGTCGGTGACGCGGATGGCCTTGACGCCCAGCCCCTCGGCGACCTTGACGTGGTCGACGCCGTAGACGCCGATCTCCGGGGTGTTGATGTTCTCGAACTCGAGGTTGACCTCGAAGTTGATGCCCAGGCCGCCCTGCGCCTGACGGATCAGGCCCAGGTAGGCGTTGTTCACCAGGACGTGGACGTAGGGGACCTTGTGCTGCGCGGCGACCGCCAGCTCCTCGATCATGAACTGGAAGTCGTAGTCGCCGGAGAGCGCGACGATCGGGGTCTCCGGGTCCGCGGTGGCGGCGCCGATGGCGGCCGGGATGGTCCAGCCGAGCGGGCCGGCCTGGCCGCAGTTGATCCAGTTGCGCGCGCGGTAGACGTGCAGGAACTGCGCGGCGGCGATCTGGGAGAGGCCGATGGTGGTGACGTACCGGGTCTCCGGACCGAACGCCTTGTTCATCTCCTCGTAGACGCGCTGCGGCTTCAGGGGGATGTTGTCGAAGTGCGTACGGCGCTGCAGCGTGGCCTTGCGCTCCTGGGCGGAGGCGGCCCAGGCGGTGAAGTCCGGGAGCTCGCCCGCGGCCTTGAGCTCCTTGGCGATCTCGATGAAGAGCTCCAGGGCGGCCTTGGCGTCGGAGGCGATGCCGTAGTCCGGGGCGAAGATCTTGCCGATCTGGGTGGGCTCGATGTCGACGTGGACGAACTTCCGGCCCTTGGTGTAGGCGTCCAGGTTGTACCCGGTGTGACGGTTGGCCCAGCGGTTGCCGATGCCGAGGACGAAGTCCGACTCGAGGAAGGTCGCGTTGCCGTAGCGGTGCGAGGTCTGCACACCGACCATGCCGGCGGCCAGCTCGTGGTCGTCCGGGATGGTGCCCCAGCCCATGAGGGTGGAGATGACCGGGATGTTGGTGAGCTCGGCGAACTCGACCAGGAGGTCGGTGGCGTCGGCGTTGATGATGCCGCCGCCGGCGACGATCAGCGGGCGCTCGGACTCCAGCAGGAAGCGGAGGGCCTTCTCGGCCTGGGCACGGGTGGCCTGCGGCTTGTAGACCGGCAGCGGCTCGTAGGTCTCCGGGTCGAACTCGATCTCGGTCAGCTGGACGTCGATCGGCAGGTCGATGAGGACCGGGCCGGGACGGCCGGAGCGCATCAGGTGGAAGGCCTCCTGGAAGACGCCCGGGACCTGCGCGGCCTCGAGGACCGTGGTGGCCTTCTTGGTGACCGGCTTGGCGATCGCGGCGATGTCGACGGCCTGGAAGTCCTCCTTGTGGAGCTTCGAGACCGGGGCCTGGCCGGTGATGCACAGGATCGGGATCGAGTCCGCGATGGCCGAGTACAGGCCGGTGATCATGTCGGTGCCGGCGGGGCCGGAGGTGCCGATGCAGACACCGATGTTGCCGGCCTTGGCGCGGGTGTAGCCCTCGGCCATGTGGGAGGCGCCCTCGACGTGGCGGGCGAGGGTGTGGCTGATGCCGCCCACGTTCTTGAGCTCGCGGTAGAAGGGGTTGATCGCCGCGCCGGGCACGCCGAACGCGTTGGTGACGCCTTCGCGCTTGAGGATCTCAACGGCCGCTGCGGCGGCGGTCATACGGGGCATGGGAGGGCTCCTGCTTCGGCCAGGCGGAATCAGGCGCGGCACCCTCTCGGGCGGCCTGTTTCCGTATTGCGGAAGTATTGTTCTGCTATACGGAAGCAATGTAGGTCGGGGGGTCGAGGGCCGTCAAGGGAGTGGGCTCGGCCGTTGGCCGAAGTCCCTCCCCTCCCGTGGCGGATTGGTGGACGATGGGGTCGGGAAGACAGGGGGTTCGGCGTGGGGTTCGGTGTGGGTGAGTCGGTACCGGTGCGCTGCCCGGAATGCCTCCGTACGCAGACATACGCGGCGCCGGTCTTCCCGTGCGCCTGTGGCACCCCGGTCGTGCCGCCGGTGATCCCCGGGGCGACGGGCGAGCCGGTCACGCACCGCAACTGGACGGACGAGTGGGTCACGGTCCGCTGTGTCTCCTGCGGCCGCGAGGACGAGTGGCCCCACCCGGAGCTGGGCTGCGCGTGCGGGACGGTCCTGCGCGTACCGGTCCGGAAGGCGGGGCCGGGGCCGTCCGACGGCGGTACGAGCGCGGCACCCGCACCCGCACCCGCGTCGGCACCTGCACCGGCACCGGCACCCGACCTGCCCGGGCCGGGCGCGGGGCCGGGCGCGGGGCCGGGCGCGGGGCCGGGGGCGGGGCCGGGACCTGAGGCCGCCCCGGACGACCAGGGGCGCGGCTCGGGCTCCGCGGCGGCCGCGGCGGACACGGACCGGTGGCCGGGCGGGGGCGGGACCGGCACACAGTCCGGTGACGGCGCGGAGGCGGGCTGGTGGTTCGCCGATGGCGCCGGGGCACCGGACAACGCGCACCAGGTCCCCGGGCCGCCCGCGAGCGCCGGGCGCCGGACCTTCGCCGAGCGCTACCCCACGCACATCCCGCTGCCACCCACCGCGCCGCCCCCGGCACCCCCACGGCCCTCGTTCCGCCCCGTGACCATCCGTACCGCCCGCGACGCGGTCGCCGCGTCCGCCGGGTATCTGCGCTGGCTGGGCTTCCGGAACGTCGTCCAGCCCGAGGAGCGGTCGGCATCCGGCGTCGACCTGCGGGCCCCCGGCCTCGTCGCCCAGGTCGACCCCAGCACGCGCCCCACCCCGCTGCGGGCGGTCGAGTGTCTCTGGCTCAACGGGCTCAGCACCTCGGCGACCAGCGTCTTCTTCTCCCTCGCCGGCTACACCCCGGATGCCCGCTCCCGCGCCGACGAGCTCGGCATCCCCCTCTTCACCCTCGACCTCACCGGCACGCCCCAGCCCGTGAACACCCCGGCGGACGAATTGATCACCACCGGCGCCTAGGGCGTGCGCCCAGGGCGGTTGTCAGTGGCGCCCTCCACCGTCACGAGCATGGGCAGCCACTTCCAGACCGTCGTCGACCTCGACGCCACCGCCGAGGACGCGCCCGCGCTCGCCGCGCGCGCCCTCGACTGGCTCGTCGCGCAGGGCATCGTGCGCGACGAGCGCACCGACTGCGTGCTCGGCGCGCCGCTCGGCCATCCGCCCGGCCCGCGATGGGCGTCGGCCGTCGCCGTCGAGGACTGGGAGCCCGGCGGCGGGCTGAGGATCGAGGTCGGGCGCACGGTGTTCCACGGCGGGCAGGGCGACGCCCAGTACGCGGTGTGCCCGCACTGTGCCACGCGCACCCGGTTCTGCACGGAGGACTGGGAGTACATCGAGGACGGCGCCCGTGAGCCCTTCGACAGGGCGATATCCGCCTGGCACGACACGGGCGCGGCCGCAGTCACCCGCACCCACTGCGGTCGGGACGGCGATCTGACCGCCTGGGCCTGGGCCGACGACTTCTACGCCTTCGGACACCTCGGTTTCGAGTTCTGGGACTGGGACGAGTTCGACCCCCGCTTCCTCGACGCCTTCGGCACAGCGCTCGGCGGCCACCGCGTCGTCCGGGTGTGGGGAAAGCTCTAGGGAACGACCCGCACCTCAAAAGAACCTCAGAATTCAGCCATTCACGCGTGACGATCACGCTCCCCCGGGCACAACACCCTCGGGGGGTGGAGCGTCATGGGGGCGGACACGTGGTGGTTCATCGGAGCGTCCTGCGCGCAACTGCTGTGCGCGGTCGCGCTGTTGCGAACCCGCAGCCCGGAGCGGACCGAACTCGCCCCGCAGGCACTGGCGTTGCTCCGGGGCGGGCGGCGGGCCGTCGTCGTCGTGGCGCTCGTCGCGTTGCACCAGCGCGGCGCGGTGGCCGCCGGGCGCAGGGGAACGATTCGGGCCAACGGCGGGCCGGGCCGGACCCGTGACCCCGTCCAGCTGGGGGTGCACAGCTCGCTGCGCCGGGCCCTGGGTCTGCGGGTGCTGGCCTCCCAGCCGAAGGCGCGGCGGGCCGTCGACGCGCTGCGGACCGAGCTCGGCAGGGCGGGGCTGCTGCGCCCGTACGGGCGTCTGCGGGCCGCGCGGGTGCTGCTCGTCTGCGCGGCGGCGACGGTGGCGACCGGTCTCGTGCTCACCGCCCCCTCCGGCACGGAGCTCGCCCTCGCGCTCGGGGCCGGCGCCGTGCCGGCCGGCGCCGCGCTCGCCCTGCTGTTCCTGCCGCCGACGACCCGCGCCGCGCGCCGGCTGCTGGCCGGGCTGCGCGAGCGGCACCCGCTGCCCGCCCATCGCCGCGAGGTCACGGACGGCAATCTGGTGCTGCTGTACGTCGCTCTCTACGGTGACCCCGCGCTCGCCCTGTTCCTGCCCCGCTTCTCGCGTGACGGCGGGCTGCTGGGCCGGGGCGGCCGTGAGGACGGCTACGCGACCGGCCGAGGCTGGTTCCACGGCGGCGGCCACGGCCTGGCGGACGGCGGCGGAGGCGGGAGCGGCGGCGGCGGAGGCGGGAGCGGCGGTGGGGGCGGTGGGGGCGGTGGGGGCGGCGGCTCGGACTGACCTCGCGCCATACTCGTCGTATGCGCATCCGAGCGGCCGCACCGGCCGAACTCCCGCTGCTCCAGGACATCGAGCGAGCCGCGGGCGAACCTTTCCGTTCCCTGGGCATGGCGGTCATCGCCGACGACGAACCCCTTCCGCTGGACGTCCTGGACGCCTACCGGCGGGCCGGCCGGGCCTGGGTGGCCGCCGACGAGGCCGACCGCCCGGTCGCGTACCTGCTGACCGACACGGTGGACGGGGCCGCCCACATCGAGCAGGTGTCGGTGCACCCGGCCGCCGCCCGCCGGGGCATCGGCCGCTCGCTCATCGAGCACCTGGCCGCGGACGCGGCGAGGCGCGGGCTGACGGCGCTGACCCTGACCACCTTCACCGAGGTTCCGTGGAACGCCCCGTACTACACGCGCCTCGGTTTCCGCGCCCTCGCCGAGTCCGACCCGCACCTGACCTCCGGCCTGCGCGCCATCCAGCAGGACGAGGCCGCCCACGGTCTGGCGACCTGGCCCCGCGTCTGCATGCGCCGCGAGCTGGTCGGCGTCTACCCCGTGGCGTAACGCTCGCGCAGCTCCACCTTCCGTACCTTGCCGCTCACCGTCATCGGGAACTCGCCCACGATCTCGACCCGTCGCGGGATCTTGTAGTGGGCGAGCCGCTCCCGGCAGAAGGCCGTGATCTCGTCCAGGGTCGGCGGGTCCGCGGGGTCGCGCGGGATCACGCAGGCGAGGATCTCCTCCCCGTAGCGGGCATCGGGGACGCCGACGACCTGGACGTCGGCGATCTTCTCGTACCCGTAGAGGAACTCCTCGATCTCGCGCGGATACACGTTCTCGCCGCCCCGGATGATCATGTCCTTGATCCGGCCGACGATCTGGACGTAACCGTCCTCCCGCATGACCGCGAGATCACCGGTGTGCATCCAGCGGCCCGCGTCGACGGCCTCGGCGGTCTTCCCGGGCTCGTTCCAGTACCCGAGCATCACGCTGTAGCCGCGGGTGCACAGCTCTCCGGCCTGACCGCGGGGCTTCGTGGTCCCGTCCACCGGGTCGACGATCTTCACCTCGACGTGCGGCATGACCCGGCCCACCGTGCCCGTACGGCGTTCGAGGTCGTCGTCCCGCCGGGTCTGCGTGGAGACGGGCGAGGTCTCCGTCATGCCGTAACAGATCGACACCTCCGCCATGTTCATCTCGGCGACCACCCGCTTCATCACCTCCACCGGGCAGGGCGAGCCCGCCATGATGCCGGTGCGAAGCGTGGAGAGGTCGTACGAGGCGAAGTCGGGGAGGTTCAACTCCGCGATGAACATGGTCGGTACGCCGTACAGGGAGGTGCACCGCTCCTGCTCGACGGCGCGGAGCGTGGCCGCCGGGTCGAAGGAGGGGGCCGGGACGACCATGCAGGCGCCGTGCGAGGTCGCGGCGAGATTGCCCATGACCATGCCGAAGCAGTGGTAGAAGGGCACCGGGACGCAGATGCGGTCCTGCTCGGTGTAGGCGATCATCTCGCCCACGAAATAACCGTTGTTGAGGATGTTGTGGTGGGAGAGCGTGGCTCCTTTGGGGAAGCCCGTGGTGCCCGAGGTGTACTGGATGTTGATGGGGTCGTCACAGGACAGCTCCGCCGGGCGCCGGTCCCCCGCCGTACGGGAGATCAGCTCGTCCCAGCTCGGATCCCCGATGTAGACGGCTTCCCGCAACTCCGGGCAGTTTCCGCGGACGTGCTCGACCATCGCCCGGTAGTCGCTCGTCTTGTGCGCGAGGGAGGCGAAGAGCAGGGAGACGCCGGCCTGCTGGAGCACGTACTCCAACTCGTGGGCGCGGTAGGCCGGGTTGATGTTGACCATGATGGCGCCGATGCGGGCGGTCGCGTACTGGACGAGCACCCACTCGGCGCAGTTCACCGCCCAGATCCCCACCCGGTCACCCTTGGCGACCCCGCTGCCGAGCAGTGCGCCGGCCAACTTCTCGACGTCGGCGCCGAATTCGGCGTACGTCCAGCGGCGGCCGGTCGGGACGTCGACGAGCGCCTCGCGCTCGGGCCATGCCGCGACGGCGCGGTCGAGGTTGGCGCCGATGGTGTCGCCGAGCAGTTCGACGGGGCTTGCCCCGTGCGCGTACGAGAGTGTCGCGTCCGAGACGGTCGTGTCCGAGCGGGTCATGTCCGAGAGGGTCGTGTCCGAGCGGGTCATGTCCGAGCGGGTCATGTCCGAGCGGGTCATGAGAGGTCGCCCTCCGCGTACTCCGTGCCCTCGCCGTTCGCCGTGCGCTCGCGCAGTTCGATCCGGCGGATCTTCCCCGAGACCGTCTTCGGCAGCTCGGCGAACTCGATGCGCCGCAGCCGCTTGTACGGGGCGAGCACCGCGCGCGAGTGGGCGAAGAGCGCCCTCGCCGTGTCGGCGTTCGGCTCCCAGCCGTCCGCGAGGACGACGTACGCCTTCGGGACGGCGAGCCGCAGCGGGTCAGGGGCCGGGACGACGGCCGCCTCGGCCACCGCCTCGTGTTCGAGCAGCGCGCTCTCCAGCTCGAAGGGGGACACCTTGTAGTCGGAGCTCTTGAACACGTCGTCGCTCCGCCCGATGTAGGTGATGTACCCCTCGGCGTCGCGGGAGCCGATGTCGCCGGTGCGGTAGTAGCCGCCGGCCATCGCCTCGGCCGTGCGCTCCGGGTCGCCGTGGTAGCCGGTCATCAGGCCCACCGGGTCGGTGGACAGGTCGAGACAGATCTCGCCCTCCTCGACGTCCGGGCGCCCGCTGACCGGGTCGACGAGCGTGACCCGGAAGCCGGGGCTCGGCCGGCCCATGGAGCCCTCCTTGAGGCGCTGGCCGGGGCTGTTGGAGACCTGGACGGCGGTCTCGGTCTGGCCGAAGCCGTCCCGCATGGTGACGCCCCAGGCCCGGCGCACGGACTCGATGACCTCGGGGTTGAGCGGCTCGCCGGCCGCGACGACCTCGCGCGGCGGGTTCTTCAGCTGGGTGAGGTCGGCCTGGATCAGCATCCGCCACACGGTGGGCGGCGCGCAGAAGCTGGTGACGCCGTTCCGCTCCATCTCGGCCATGAGGCGGGCCGGGTCGAAGCGGGTGTAGTTGTGGATGAAGACGGTCGCCTCGGCGTTCCACGGGGCGAAGAGGTTGGACCAGGCGTGCTTGGCCCAGCCCGGCGAGGAGATGTTCAGATGCACGTCTCCGGGCTTGAGGCCGATCCAGTACATGGTCGCGAGATGGCCGACCGGGTACGAGGTGTGGGTGTGCTCGACGAGCTTGGGGCGGGCGGTCGTGCCGGAGGTGAAGTACAGCATCAGCGGGTCCTCGGCGAGCGTGACGCCGTCCGGCTCGAAGGTCTCGGACTCGCCGTACGCCTTCTCGTAGGCGAGCCAGCCGACGCCGGCTCCGCCGACGGCGATCCGGGTGTACTCCCCCGGTACGTCGTCGAACTTGGCGGTGTCCTCGGCGCGCACGATCACATGCCGGGCGCGGCCGCGCTCGACGCGGTCGCGCAGGTCGGCGGGGCCGAGGAGCGGGGTGGCCGGGATGACGACGGCGCGCAGCTTCATGGCGGCGAGCGCGGTCTCCCACAGCTCGCTCTGGTTGCCGAGCATGACGATGATCCGGTCCCCGGCGCGCACGCCCTGGGCGCGCAGCCAGTTGGCGGCCCGGTTGGAGCGGGCGGACATCTCGGCGAAGCTCAGCCTCGTCTCGCTGCCGTCCTCCTCGACGATGTGGAGGGCGGTCCTGTCGTTGCCGGCCGCGATGACGTCGAACCATTCGAGCGCCCAGTTGAACCGGTCGGGGCGGGGCCAGGCGAAGCCCTCGTACGCCGTCTCGTAGTCCTCGCGGTGCTGGAGCAGGAAGTCGCGGGCGGCCCGGAACCTCTCCGTCGCCGTGGTTGCCGTCATGTGTCCTCCTCGTTGCGGGACCGGTCCCCGCCATCGTGTAATCAGTGACCCAGGTCTCACTACCCCCGTTCGGGGGTGAAGGAGTAGTCGCGTGCCCGAGCAGACGGAAGCGGTGGAGTTGCGTGCGGCGCTGCTGCGGCTGCGCCGCGCCACCGGCCTGGAGGTCGCCTTCGGCGGTCTCCTGCACGAGGGCAGGCCGCTGCGGATCGCGGAGCTGACCGGGGCGGTGACCCCGGCGCTGCGCGGTCTCGCGATCTCGGCGGGCAGCGGCCTGGGCGGGAAGTGCCTGGCCCTGTCCCGGCCCTGCGCGGTCGTCGACTATCCGTCGGCGCGGCACATCACGCACGAGTACGACGGGCCGGTGGCGGCGGAGGGGCTGCGTTCGGTGATCGCCGTGCCCGTCGTCGTACGGCGGAAGGTGCGGGGGGTGCTGTACGGGGCGCTGCGGGACGCGCTGCCGCTGGGCGAGCGCGTCTTCGACGCGGCGGTCGCGGCGGCGCGGGACGTGGAGCAGGCCCTGGCGGTACGGGACGAGGCGCGGCGGCACGTGCCGGAGCCGGGCCCGTCGTGGGAGGCGGTCCGGGAGGCCCACGGCGAGCTGCGGGAGCTGGCCCCCCGGGTCGGTGACCCGGAGCTTCGGGATCGGCTGCTCGCGGTGTGCGGCCGCCTGGAGACGGCGTCGGCGGGCGCGGGCGGGCCGCAGCGCCCGCCGGGTGAGTCGCCGGGTGTGGCGCCGGGCGTGGCGCTGAGTGTGGCGCCGGGTGTGGCACTGACACCGCGCGAGCTGGACGTGCTGGCGGCGGTGGCGTCGGGAGCGACGAACGCGAGGGTGGCGGACCGCCTCGGGCTGCGTCCGGAAACGGTGAAGGGCTACCTCCGCTCCACGATGCGGAAGCTGGGCGCGCACACGCGCCTGGAGGCGGTGGTCGCGGCGCGGAGGGCGGGTGTGCTGCCGTAGGACCCAGGGGTGTTCACGCGTCCACGGTCCCGAACCCCACCTCGTACGGAACGCCCTGCGGAGCCATCACCCGCAGCATGCGCTCCGCCTCCTCCTCCAGCTCGGCGCGTTGGGCCCTGGTCGTACGGCCGAAGGGCTGGATGGTCATCGTCGTGCGCTCCTTGGCCTCGTCCAGGCGCCAGAGCCCGGCGAGGGAGCCGTCGAGCAGGAAGACGCGGTGCGCCTGGTTCCCCGTCCACATCCGGACCCGGGCCTCGTCGGCCACGACACGGGTGCGGTCGGCGTGGGAGAGGAGGAGGTTGTCGTACTCGGGGAGGAAGCGCGGCGGGGCGGGGGTGTCCTCGTCGGGGCGCGGGGCGTCGGGCAGGTCGAAGAGCTCGACGCCGTGCTCGTCCTGGAAGGTGACGAGCCGTGGCCGCAGGCGCTCGAAGGCCTCCCGGAGGCGGGTGAGGCCGCACCAGGTCTGCATGTCCTTGACGGAGGCGGGGCCGAAGGCGGCGAGGTAGCGGAGCACGGTGCCGTCGGGGGTGGGGACGGGTCCGGGGGCGCGGCCGAGCCACGTCTCGGCCGTGGTCAGGCAGACCTGGCCGCTCCTGCGCCACAGGCCGCGCGGGGTGACCTGGACGAGCGGCAGCAGGCAGCGGGCGGCGACGCTGAGGGCCTGCGGGTCGGCGTCGGGCCAGTGGGCGAGCAGCGCCTCGCGGATCTCCTTGGGGGTGCGGGGCCGCTCCTCGACGAGCTCGCGGGAGAGCGCGCCGAGCCGGTCGAGGTCGACGCCCGCGAGGCCCTTGCGGAACAGCTTGAGCTCGCGGTCCCGGGCGGCCTGGACGAGGGGCCGCAGGGTGAGCACGTCCTCGGCGGTGTGGGTGTGGATGGTGGAGCGCATGGTGACGATCCGGGCGACCTCGCGGGACTCCATGAGCGTGGAGAGATCCTCGGGCCGGAAGCCGTCGAGCCGGGCGGCGAGGGCGTAGTACGGCGGCTTGGTGTTCTGCGCCTGGAGCCCGACAAGGTGGGAGACGGCGTCCTTGGCGGACATCGCGGCGGGGGCCAGGAGGAGCTGGCGGGCCAGCGTGGCGCGGCCCAGGGCGCGGGTGGGGAGGACCGGGTTCGTCGTCTTGGAGGCCATGCGCGGCACGCTACTCGGGCTTGCGGACAGATACGGTCCGCAATCGGGTACGGGCGTACCACGCGCCGACGGGCTGCCGTGATTCGCCCCGTGGCGTACGAGCGCGCCACGGGCCGGCGCGCTGCCGTGATTCGCCCCGTATATCCTGCCCGGAGACCCTGACCTGCCCTGATCGTCCCGATCATCCTGATCATCCTGATCATGCCGATCATGCCGATCATGCCCACGGAGATGGACCCACGATGTCGGAGCGCCGCCCCCGCGCAGCCTGGCGCCGCCAGCCGGAACCGCCGGAGCCACAGCGCTCCGGACCCGGCGCCGTACCGGCCGACCGGCCGAGCGTGGTGCAGGCCACGCTCTACCGCGACGGCCGCAGGGTCGCCTCCCCCGAATCGCTGGCCGATACCTTCCGCCAGCTGCGCGAGCACCCGGCCGGCATGGCATGGATCGGCCTGCACCGCCCGACGGAGCCGGAACTCCACTCGCTGGCACGCGAGTTCGACCTCCACGAGCTGGCGATCGAGGATGCGCTCGAGGCCCATCAGCGCCCGAAGCTGGAACGTTACGGCGACACCCTCTTCGTGGTCCTGCGTGCGGCCCGCTACCTCGACGCCCAGGAGGAGGTCGACTTCGGCGAGCTCCACATCTTCGTGGGCCAGGACTTCGTGATCACGGTCCGCCACGGAGCGGCCCCCGACCTCTCGGCGGTCCGCCACCGCATGGAGGAGAACCCGGACCTCCTCGCGCTCGGCCCGGAGGCGGTCCTGTACGCGATCCTCGACGCGGTCGTCGACGGCTACGCCCCGGTGGTGGAGGGCGTCCAGAACGACATCGACGAGATCGAGACCGAGGTCTTCGGCGGCGACCCCGCGGTCTCCCGCCGCATCTACGAACTCTCCCGCGAAATGGTCGAGTTCCAACGCGCGACCCGCCCCCTGGTCGGCATGCTCCACGGCCTGATGGCCGGCTTCGCCAAGTACGGCACGGACGAGGAACTCCAGCGCTACCTCCGCGACGTGGCCGACCACGTGACCCACACGAGCGAACGCGTGGACGGCTTCCGCCAGGCCCTGACGGAGATCCTGACGGTGAACGCGACGTTGGTGACGCAGCAGCAGAACGCGGAGATGCGGGCACTGGCGGAGGCGGGCTTCGAGCAGAACGAGGAGATCAAGAAGATCTCCTCCTGGGCGGCGATTCTCTTCGCACCCACGTTGGTGGGAACGATCTACGGAATGAACTTCGACGCGATGCCGGAGCTGGACTGGGCTTTCGGCTATCCGTTCGCGATTCTTCTGATGGCGGCGGTATGCACGAGCCTGTACTTCATCTTCAAGCGGCGGGACTGGCTGTAGCAGAGCCCCAGGACCAATTGATCAACTTCACAAGCGCGAACATTCCGGAGAAGGCGTTTCGTACCCCTGGGGAGAATCTGGGGAGAATGCGCGGCGCTGGGGAGTGGACGCTTGCTGCCCCGCCTGCAGTTCTGTGGCCACCACGGGAACGATCCCACAGGCAAGGTTGAGAGTCGGTGGTCACCGAGAGTGTCGAACGAATCCCTGCGGGCCATCCCCTGACTTCCCGTACACCGCGCCTACGACGTGCTATATCGAGGTCCACGAAGACGGCAGGTGACACACGGGGCTGACCGAGCCGCCTACGAACGGGCCCTGGCAGGCAGTTCGCGGCTCTTCGCGGTCTGGCCCGGTGAGTGGACCAGCCACCTGTTCGTGATCGACGACCTGGACGAGTACGCCAAGGCCCACGGCATCAACCACGACGAGGAGCGGACCGGCCTCAAGGAACACGTCCACGAGCTGCGGTGGGAGAAGAGCTCGTACGGAAACGACAACCCTCGCAGCCCGTACCTGAGTATCGATGTCTCGCTGGACTGTGGCTGCACGATCCACAACATCCGAACCTTCGCCGCCCAGATGAAGGCACAGAGGGGATGGGACGTCGCCACCAGCGTCGGCTGGGGCAGCAGCAGGGGACCTGAGGGAACGACGTACGGGGTACGGGTCCGTCGCAAGAGCCTCACTGGCTGAATCCGGCAGGCAGCCCAACGACTACGGGAGCACAGCGTGTGCTGTGCCCCCGCTCACTCACGCCAAGGTGAGGTTCTCCGGGACGTACTCGGGGACCACACCGAGCAGCGCGTCGACTGCGCACGCCCCTTGCCGCCGGCCTCGGGCAAGAAGCGGGCGTAGTGGACCGTGCGGCATCGTCGCCGCGGGCGCCGATGCATGATCCACGAGAACCGAGGGCACCGGCCCGAGCCCGTACAGGAGCAGCCGGCCGGCGACGGGGGCCTCCCCGCCATTGCCGGCGCCGTCCGACGTCCGGGCCGAAGTCCAGGTCACGCGCCCGTGCGCACTTGCGTGCGCCGCCGTCCCCTTCCGTACGGTCCAGCCGATGGTGAATCGCCCGCGCACACCATGAGGGAGAGCTGTTGAAGCCGACCGAGGAAGTGCTCCAGGACCTGACCCAGCCCTCGAACATCTCCGTCCACTCCGACGACGCGCTCGTCGGCAAGGTGGAGGCCGCCATCGCGGCGGACGACGAGAAGCGGAAGGAAAACGAGGACGAGCCGCTCCGCAGGAAGCCCGACCTTGTCCCGATCCAGCGTGCGGAGCTGCCCCGGCAGTTCGAAGTGACCCTCTGGGACGTGCTCCACACCCTTGCCCGGGCCACGGCCCTGTCGTGGCGCGGTGCGGGACGGGGGCTGGCGGAGCACTGGGGCGCCCTCAAGTACACCCAGGCCCTGGCCGGCGGTCGCGACTCCTTCCTCGGCCTCACCGACGAAGGCCACCGCATCGCGGACCACTACAAGTCGCTGCAGTCCGGCGAGCTCGGCGTCGGCTTCGCCCTCACCCTCGCCGAGCACATGCTGCGCAGCCGTTTCCCCGACCATTCGGTGACGATCGTCCCCGCCGACACGGCGTTACGCGCGGGTTGGGCCCTCACCAGCAGGGACAAGGGCGAGAAGGTGAAGTACCGCTATCGGCCCCCGTACTTCGCCGAGGTCTGGCGCCCGGGCGAGCCGTCCCTCGCCATCCCCCTCGCCTGCAAGGGCAACCACGGCAACTCCGCCACCTCCGCCGACCAGCTGGCCTCCGCCTCGGTCCACGCCGAAGCGGTCCACATCGGGGCGTGGAACGAGACTCCCAGCCTGCTGTTCAGCACGGAGCTCCCGACGGACGAGGGCACCATGACCGTCCACGCGCTGCAGGCACCGGGCAGCGGCGGCCGGCTGTTCCCGGCGGAGGGCCGTGAGGCGAACCTGAACGCCCCACCGGTCCAGGCGAACGTGATGCCGGACATCCACCCGCCGGCCGAGGGCCTGGTGGCGCCGGAGCCCGTACGGGGCTGCCACGTGCAACCGAAGGACTACGCCTGGTTCCAGGAGTCCCTGGCCCACACCACGGCGGCAGGCCTCATGGCCTTCACCGGCTCCGGCCTGGCCACCGCCCGCCACCTGACCGACCGGCAGGGCCGCAAACGCTTCACAGGCTTCGAGCACGCGGCCAGCACGAGCGTCCAGGACGCTGCCCACACCCTCCTCGGCACCGAGTACGCCGGCACCGACCACGTCTTCCGCCTCAACGGCCCCCGCGTCGAGGCGTTCTCCGGCGTGGCCGTGGACCTCTTCGACCTCCTTTCCGGTGGTGACATCAAGGAGTACCGCACCCTCGTCCACGCCAGCCGGCACACCCGTCCCCGCCTCGCTTTCGACAAGGACTGGGGCGGCCCCGTCTCCGTACACGCCGACGGCTCGGTCTTCGCCCTGCGGCTGCTGCCGGGGCAGGACGAGGAGTCCCGTCCGGGCTCCGCTCGCTGACGCCGGAACGCCGCCAGGGTCGGCTCATCTCAGTGCCGGCCCTGGGTGGCGGGTTGACGCACCTGGAGGCTCAGAGCGATGCCTCGGCTCAGAGGTTTCCGGCGCTGATGGCTCCTCGTAGGACGTGAGCGATCTCCTCCGGCTTGAGGTCGATGCCGTCGAGCCCCTCCATGGTCAGCGGGATCTCCTCCAGCGCGTACTCGCCACGTCCCTCGGCGCACCTTCGGTCCGAGCGGGCGACGTAAGACCCGTCTTCCCGCTCTTGGGCTCGGGTCGGCCCCCCTCGCAACTCGCTCCAGCCGCAGAGCGCACACAGACCCCGATGATGTGCGCCAAAAGGGCCCGGGTCTTTGCGTTCTCGCCACCCATCGAACAAAGAGGGCTACACACAGAGAACACCAGACGTCCACCGAGGACCTCTATATCCGATTCGGGGCAGATCTGTGCCAGATTCACCCCGCGAGTTACCCTTTTCGTATGACCGAAATGCCCAATGAAGTCCATCTGGCGCTCTCTGGTCGCATCACGTTCGAACAGGACATCTCTGTGGCTCAGGGCGCCCAAGTAATCGCCATCATCCAGGCACCCGCAGGACTGGTTCGCGCCACTCCCGGCCCCGAGCCGCCCCGCCTGCTCCCAGAACTCGCCCTGACGAGAGAAGAGAGCACCCGAGAGCTTCCCTCGAACGACGAGCCGACGCGGCAGCCGCTCCTGGAGAGCCCTCGCCATGCGCTCGACTCCTCCGGCGCCAAGACCATCCCGGAGAAGATCACTGCCTTCGCCGCGTACCTGACGCTGGTCGAAGGCCATGAGACGTTCGGCCACCAAGACCTTCGAAGACTCTTCGAGCGGGCCCGCGAGCGCATACCGACGCACTTCTCGCGCGACTTCGACAAGGCCGTACGGGCCGGTTGGATTCACGAGGGGACGACCAAGGGGGCGTACTACCTCTCGGACTCCTTGCGGAACCTCCTTGAAGACGGCTACGCGGGCCACCGAGGAAAGCGCACGCGGAGATCACAGGCACCTGCAACGGCGGCACGGAGAAAACCACGCTCCATTCCCGTGCCCGATGACTTCGCCGAGGTCGACCACATCCCGGCGTCGATCGACGGCGTACCGCCCTACCAGCAGGTGAAGCTCAAGCGCGACCGGCTCCTCTGGGCCATCAAGCTGGCGAAGGAACTGGGCGTCCCCGCGCTGAAGAGCACCGACGTCACCTGGCTGACCGACAAACTCGGCGACGCCATCATCTCCCGCGACATCACAGCGCACTTCAAGGGACTGCATCGCGACGGCCTCGCCAACAGGTCAGTGATCGACAACGCCATGCGGATCACGGAAAAGGGCGAGGAGTATCTTTCCTCCCTCTGAGCGCGAACACGCAGAGCATTGCTCATCGCTCCCCGCGTGCCGACGGCCACTCTCCAGACGGGAACGAGGGCTCCGGTGCGCGTTCCTCTGCGTAGGTGCGCAGCTGGACCGCCGGCGCGCCGTTGGCAGTGAATGCGAGGGCGATTCCCGGGTGGGGCCACGGCCTCGCCCGGCGGAGCGCGTCCGGGAGGGGTGCGGTCCGCCGGTGGGTCGGCAGGTTCTCAGGAGGGGGTGTCGACGGTGATCTCGCGCTTGAGGATCTTTCCCGTGGGGCCCTTGGGGAGTTCGGCGGTGAAGGTGACGATCCGCGGGTACTTGTACGCCGCCACCCGTTCCTTGACGTACGCGCGGATCTCGTCGGGCGTCGCACGGGCGCCGCCGCGGAGGGTGATCACCGCGGCGATCTCCTCACCGTGCACGTCGTGCGGCACGCCGACGACCGCGGCCTCGGCGACGGCGGGGTGCTCGTACAGGACCTCCTCGATCTCCCGTGGGTACACGTTGTAGCCGCCGCGGATGATCAGGTCCTTCTTGCGGTCGACGATGAAGTAGAAACCCTCTTCGTCGACGCGGGCCAGGTCGCCGGTGTGGAACCATCCGTCGCGGATCGCTTCCGCGGTCGCCTCGGGGCGGTTGAAGTACCCCTTCATCACGTTCTCGCCGCGGATCGCGATCTCGCCGACCTCGCCCGGCCCCGCCACGGAGCCGTCCTCGGCGAGGAGCATCATCTCGGCTCCGCGGACGGGCTGCCCGATCGAGCCCGCCTTGCGCGGGCGGTCCGGGTGGTTGAAGGCGGCCACCGGCGACGTCTCCGAGAGCCCGTAGCCCTCCAGTACCGTCGCGCCGAAGCGCCGCTCGAATCCGTGCAGCACCTCCACGGGGATCGCGGCGCCGCCGGAGACGGCCAGCCGCAGCGAAGAGGCGTCGTAGCCCTCGGGCAACTCGGCGTGGAGCAGCGCGGAGTACATCGTCGGTACGCCGAGGAACACGGTGACCCCGTCACGGTGCATGACCTCCAGCGCCCGCTGCGGATCGAACCGTGGCAGCAGGGTCAGCGTCGCCCCCGCGGCCACGGCGGTGTTGAGCGCACAGGTCTGCCCGAACGCGTGGAACAGCGGAAGACCGCCGAACAGGACGTCGTCGGGGCCGACGTGGAGCAGCGTCTCGGCGGTGGTGGCCGTGTTCGAGACCAGGTTGCGGTGTGTCAGCTCGGCTCCCTTGGGCGTGCCGGTGGTGCCCGAGGTGTAGAGGATCAGCGCGGGATCGTCGTCCGCCCGCTCGACTGCGCCGGGCAGCGGCTCCGCCGCCGCCAGCAGGGCGTGGAACGCCGAGGGCTCCGTCACCAGGCACTCGGTCCCGACCTCGGCGGCGGCCTTCGCGACCTCCTCCGCGAACAGCGGGAACGTCACCGCGACCCGCGCTCCGCAGTCGCGCAGGACATAGGCGACCTCACGGGCCTTGAGCAGGGGGTTCATCGGCACGACCACACCCCCGGCCCGGAGGATCCCGTAGTAGACGACGGGAAACAGCGGCACGTTGGGCATGGTCATGGCGACGCGGTCGCCCGGCCGCAGACCACGGTCCCGCAGCACCGCGGCGAACCTGGCGCTCGCGTCGTCCAGTTCTCCGTACGTCAGGGTGGTGTCGTCGTGGCGTACCGCGATCTGATCGCGGCGTGCCGCCGCGGAGTTCACCAGAAACGTGGCGAGGTTGGTCATGTCGGCAGTCTCCTTCTGTTCGGCTCGGCTCAGTCGTCGGTACGGTGCGGGCAGCGGTCACGGGATTCGAGGTGGCGCTTGCGTTGTCGACCAGCAGCAGAGCGGGCCGAGCGGAGAGGCACTGGCCGACGCCCCGGATGCTAGGGTGCGCGCTCCCTCGATGCTTGACGTGACGGGGCGGGAAACTTAACTTCTGGGGACTCTCGCATCTGGAGCGTCCCATGAGGCCCCTCGTCCGTACCGCAGCGCTGAGCGGCTTTGTCGAACTGAGCCGCTCACTCGGCGTCGACCCGCACACGCTGATGAAGCGCGTGGGTCTCGACACCGCGGACCTCGCCGTCCAGGACCGGTGGATCTCCGGCCCGGACGTCGTCCGGCTCCTGGAGCTCTCCGCGGCCGCCTCGCACCACGACGACTTCGGCCTGCGCATGGCCGAGCTGCGCCGCTTCTCCAATCTCGGCCCCATCAGCCTGGTCGTCCGGGAGGAGCCCGACGTACGCAGTGCGCTGGGGCTGCTGCTCCGCCACGAGCACATGTACAACGAGCTCCTGCACGCGCGCCTCTCCGAGCGGAACGGCCTGGCCACGATCAAGGTGGATCTCCGGCTCGGCGAGACGGCGCCGTCGGCCCGGCAGGCCACGGAACTGGCCGTGGGTGCCTTCGCCCGCATTCTGCGCGGCTTCCTCGACCCGCGGTGGCAACCGGTCTCCGTGTGGTTCGCCCACAGCGCTCCGGCGGACTCCGGAAGGCACCGCCGCCTGTTCGGCCCCGGCCTTGAGTTCGACCGCGAGTTCAACGGAATCGTCTTCTACGCCGACGATCTCGACGCGCCCAACGCGATGGCGGACCCGCAGCTGCGGAACTACGCCCGGCAGTACTTCGACGCCATCGCCGTGCCCAGGGACACCTCGGAGGTGGACCGCGTGCGCGAGCTCATCGAAGCGCTGCTGTCCACGGGCCGATGCTCGATCGAGCAGGTCGCCCGCAGCCTCGGCGTCGACCGGCGCACCGTCCACCGTCACCTGGCCCACGCGGGAGAGACGTTCTCGTCGCTGCTCAACGCCACCCGGATGCGGCTCGCGGAGCAGTTCGTGGCCAATCCGCGCCGGTCACTGACGGAGATCTCCGATGTCCTGGGCTTCTCTTCACTGAGCGCGTTCTCCCGGTGGTTCCGCGAGCAGTTCGGGTGCAGCCCGAGGGAGTGGCGCAAGCGGCAGGGCCGCCAACAGGAGCGGGAACGGGAGCAGGAGCAGGAGCAGGAGTCCGACCGGGGCTGACCCCGCCCCCGACGCGGCCCCGGGGCCTGATGCGGGCGGCGGCGGCGCCTCGCACCGCCCACCGGGTCGGCCCGCTGTCCCCAAATGACAAGTCGCCCGTCACCACGGGTCAAGCAGCCGTGTTCACCCGGCCCTACCTTGGCTGCACCGCTCAAGGTGGTCGGCTGCCGGACGGGAGCCACACCGCTCCCCCGCAGGACGCTCCCCTCCGGACCAGCCGATCGCAGCCGGGCCCATGCGCCCGATGTTCTCCCCGACCCACCCGCGCCAGTTCCCGCCGCGGCCGCCGGCAGCTCCGACACCGCAGGTGCCGACGGCCGCGGCAGGTGATCATCCCTACGCGAAGGAGAAAGACCGTGCACTTCCACGACGACTCGCTCTTCCCCGAGAACCAGGAGAAGCTGGTCATCCAGGCCGCCCCGTACGGGCCGGAGTGGCTGCCCGGCGACGCCGACGACCTGCCCCTGACCATGGACGAGCACGTGCAGGCGGCCGTCGACTGCTACAACGCCGGCGCCACGGTGCTCCACATCCACGTGCGTGAGCTCGACGGCAAGGGCTCCAAGCGGATGTCCATGTTCAACGAGCTCCTTGCCCGGCTGCGCGAGGCCGTGCCGGACATGGTCCTGCAGATCGGCGGCTCGATCTCCTTCGCCCCCGAAGGGGAGGGCGGCGACGCCAAGTGGCTCGCCTACGACACCCGCCACCTGCTGGCCGACCTCACCCCGGCGCCGGACCAGGTGACCATCGCGATCAACACGAGCCAGATGAACATCGTCGAGATCATGACCGACGACGATCTGGAGGGCACCTCGATCGCGAAGCCGGACTACTACCGGGCCTACCGCGACATGGTCGTCGAGGCCGGCCCCGAGTTCTACCTCGAGCACCTCAAGCGCCTGCGCGGGAACGGCATCCAGCCGCACTTCCAGCTCGCCACCCTCGCCCAGCTCGAGACCGTCGAGCGGCTCATCCGCGCCGGCATCTACACCGGCCCGCTGATCCTCAACTACGTGGCGATCGGCGGCGGTTTCGCCGGGCGGCACCCCGCCGACCTCATCGAGTTCGTGCGCCGCGTTCCGGACGGCGCCGTCCTCACCATCGAGAGCTCCATGCGTGCCGTGGCGCCGATGAACGCGATCGCCATCGCCCTCGGCGTGCACGTCCGGGTGGGCAACGAGGACAACCTGTGGCGCCGCAAGGGCGAGCGGATGTCCTCCGTCGAGCAGGTCGAGCAGATGGTCCAGATCGCGAACGCCCTCGGCCGCGACATCGCGACCGGCGCGGAGGCCAAGGAGATCTACAAGATCGGCGAGTACTACGCCGACGCCGACGAGACCCTCGCCCGTCTCGGCATGGTCCCGAACCGCCGGCCGGGGCAGCGCGGCTTCATGCTGCGCGACGCCGCGAGCTGATCCGGCCGCCCACGCCGGTACGCGTACCCGCGCCCGCGCCCGTACCCGTAGCCGAGCCCCACGAAAAAGCCCCACACGCACGCCCCCGTACACGAGCAATCGGAGCACCCCTGTGGCACACGCCGTCCGCTTCTACGAAACCGGTGGCCCCGACGTCCTGACCTGGGAGAAGGTCACCGTCGGCGACCCGGGTCCGGGCGAGGTGCGCATCCGGCACGTCGCCGTCGGACTCAACTTCGCCGACACGTACTTCCGTACCGGTCTCTACCCGGTCCGGCTGCCCGACGGAATCGGCGTCGAGGCCTCCGGTGTGGTCGAGGCCGTCGGCGAGGGCGTCACGCACGTCGCCGAAGGCGATCGCGTCACCTACACCGGCAGCCCGCTGGGGGCGTACAGCACGGAGCGGGTCATGCCCGCCTCGCACCTGATCAAGCTGCCGGACGAGATCGGCTGCGAGACCGCCGCCGCGATGACCATGCGCGGTCTCACCTCGGCGTACCTGCTCCGCCGGATCCATCCGCTGAAGGCCGGCGACACCGTGCTGCTCCACGCGGCGGCGGGTGGCGTCGGCCTGATCGTCAGTCAGTGGGCCAGACTCCTCGGCATCACCGTGATCGGAACGGTGTCCAGCGAGGAGAAGGCGGAGCTCGCACGCGCACACGGCTGCGAGCACATCATCCACTACCGGCGCGAGGACGTGGCCGAGCGGGTGCGCGAGCTGACCGACGGCGCCGGGGTGCCGGTCGTCCTGGACAGCGTCGGCAAGGACACCTTCGCCGGCTCACTGGCCTCGCTGGCGCGCCGCGGCCTGCTGGTCTGCTTCGGAACGGCCTCCGGTCCCGTGCCACCGATCGACGCCATGCAACTGGCCATGAACGGCTCGCTGTTCGTGACCCGACCGGCGCTGGCCGACTACATCGCCGACCCCGCGGAGCGGGACGCCCTGGCCGGCGAGCTGTTCGGCCACGTCGCTTCCGGACGCATCAAGATCGAGATCAACCAGCGCTACTCCCTCGAGGACGCGGCGCAGGCACATCGCGATCTGGAAGCCGGACGGACCACGGGATCGTCCGTCTTCGTCCTCTGAGTCTCCGAGGCTTCCGAGACCTCCATGGCCTCCATGGCCTCCGCGGCCTCCGTGGCCTCCATGGCCTCCGCGGCCTCCGTGGCCTCCATGGCCTCCGAGGACGGCCCTCCGAGCACACCCCGCCACACCTCACCCCAGGAGTGCACCATGCCCGACACCCTCCGCCCGAAGGAACTCCCCCCGGCCCCACCCGCCCCACCGCGCCCCGGCGCGCTCCGCAGCTCCCTCGACGTCGAGCCGCTGACCTGCACCATCGGAGCCGAGGTCTCCGGCGTGAGCCTCGCCGACGCCGCTCGTGACGACGACCTCTTCGCCGAGATCAAGAGCCTGCTCCTGCAGTACAAGGTCCTTTTCCTGCGCGACCAGGACATCACCCGCGCCGACCACATCGCCTTCGCCGAACGCTTCGGCGCGCTGGAGGACCACCCGGTGGCCGGCAGCGACCCGGACCACCCTGGCCTCGTCCGTATCTACAAGGACCTGGACAGCGCGCCCGAGCACTACGAGAACGCGCTCCACACCGACGGCACCTGGCGCGAGAACCCGTCCATGGGAGCCGTACTCCGCTGCGTCGAGTCTCCCCCCGTGGGCGGCGACACGATCTGGGTCAACATGACCGAGGCCTACCGCCGCCTCCCGGAGCACATCAGGGCGCAGATCCAGGACCTGCGCGCCCGGCACAGCATCGAGGCGACCTTCGGCGCGGTCATGCCCGAGGATCAGCGTCACGCGCTCAAGGCGCGGTTCCCTGACGCGGAGCACCCGGTGGTGCGCACCCACCCGGAGACCGGCGAGCAGATCCTCTTCGTCAACGCCTTCACCACGCACTTCGTCAACTACCACACGCCCGCGAACGTGCGCTTCGGCCAGGACTACGCACCGGGCGCGAGCCACCTGCTGAACTACCTGATCAGCCAGGCCGCGGTCCCCGAGTACCAGGTCCGCTGGCGCTGGCGGAAGAACAGCGTCGCCATCTGGGACAACCGCTCCACCCAGCACTACGCCGTCCAGGACTACTGGCCCGGCGTCCGCAGGATGGAGCGCGCCGGGATCGTCGGCGACCGGCCCTTCTGACCTTCTCCCTCCATCTCCCTCCATCCGAAGTTCCCTTTCCAGCAAGAGCAGTTGAGGTGATGACAATGGGGTTTCTCACCACTGCGGAATCCGCTCCGGGGAGAACCGGCTCCGGTTCCGGTTCCGGCTCCTCCGAGTGGCCCGTCTCCCGGCGCTACGCCTGGGTGGTCTTTGCACTGAGTTTCGGACTCCTGCTCTCGGACTACATGTCCCGGCAGGTGCTCAACGCCGTCTTCCCGATGCTGAAGGCCGAATGGCTGCTCTCCGACGCCCGGCTGGGCTCCCTCAGCGGCATCGTGGCACTGATGGTCGGTCTGCTCACGTTCCCCCTCTCGCTGCTGGCCGACCGATGGGGGAGGGTGAAGTCCCTGGTCCTCGCGGCGACGATGTGGAGCCTGGCGACCCTTGGCTGCGCGGTGGCGGCGACCTACGGCCAGATGTTCATCGGCCGGCTCCTGGTCGGTGTCGGTGAGGCCGCGTACGGCAGTGTCGGCATCGCCGTGGTCCTGAGCGTCTTCCCGCGGGCCCTGCGGGCGACCCTCTCCGGGGCCTTCATCGCCGGCGGGGCCTTCGGCTCGGTCCTGGGCATATCCATCGGCGGTGCCGTGGCCCAGGCGTACGGCTGGCGCTGGGCGTTCGGCGTGATGGGCGTCTTCGGCCTCGTGCTCGCCGGCATCTACGCGATCGTGGTCACCGAGAAGCGCCTGTCTCCCGGATCGGGCCCCGCCCCCGCGCCGGGCACGGCGGACGCCGGGACGCGCGGCGAGCTCCGAGCACTTCTGCCGAAGCTGTTCTCCTCCGTCTCGGTGATCAGTGCCTACGTCGGCAGCGGTCTGCAGCTGTTCATCGCGGGCGCGCTCATCGCCTGGCTGCCCAGCTACTTCAACCGCTCCTACGACATGCCGACCGCGAAGGCCGGCGCGACCGCGGGCCTCTTCGCTCTGGTGATCGGTGTCGGCATGATCGTCGGCGGCATCGTCTCGGACCGGATCAGCCGGCGCGCCCCGATCCGCAAGTGGGCCGTCGCCATCGGCTGCAGCGTGGGCTCCCTCGTGCTGCTGATGACCGCGTTCCGTCTTCCGGCCGGCCCGGCGCAACTGCTGGTGCTGGGGCTCGGAACCCTGCTGTGCGCCGGAACGGCCGGGCCGGGGGCCGCCATGGTGGCGAACCTGACGCCCGCGGCCATCGCCGCGACGGCGTTCGCCACGCTCACGCTGGCCCAGAGCCTGCTCGGACTGGCCCCCGGCCCGGCGGTCACGGGGATGCTCGCGGACCGGTTCGGTCTGCTCGGCGCGCTCCAGCTCGTCCCGCTCGTGGCCATCGCGGCCACCGCGGCCTTCCTGATCGGCCGCAGCCGGTACGAGCACGATCTCCGCCGCCTCACCGCACCCATCACACCTGGCGCACCGGGCGCTCCCGGCGACACGGTGGAGCCCAAGGAACCGGAGCCGGCTTCATGACAGGCGACGCGGAGTCGACGATCGTGATCGTTCCCGGCATGCGGGAACACGTCGAGGACCACTGGCAGACCATTCTGGCCGAGCGGCTCGGCCATGCGGGCCGCACCGTCCGCGTCGTTCCACCGCTCGTGCGCGACCGGCTCAGCCGCGACGCCCAGGTCGCCAACGTGGTCGACGTGATGGCGCGGATCACCGGGCCGGTCGTCATCGTCGCCCACAGCGCGGGCGTCTTGACCACGGTGCACTGGGCCCAGTGCCACGACGCGGACGTCCGGGGCACGGACGTCCGGGGCGCCCTGCTGGCCGTACCCCCGGACTTCGAGACGCCGCTGCCGGACGGCTACCCCGCTCCCGACGAGCTGGCAACGCACGGATGGACACCGGTGCCACGGAAGCCGCTGCCCTTCCCCAGCATCGTCGCGGCCAGTTCGGACGATCCGCTGGGATCCCTGGGGCGCGTCGCCGAGCTCGCCCGGGACTGGGGAAGCCGTCTCGTGGAGATCGGCCCCGTCGGACACCTCAACCCCGCCTCCGGGCACGGTCCGTGGCCCCAGTCCGAGGCACTCGTCGAGGCGCTCGAACTGGGCTGGTGCCATACGACGGCGCCACGGCCCGCTTCGTAGTCCCGAGGTTCCGAGGTTCCGAAGTCCCGTAGCCCGTAGCCCGTAGCCCGTAGCCCGTAGTCCGTAGTCCCGTAGCACTCCCGTCCACCGCGCGCTGCCCCGGAAAGGCGACGATGAACACTGACACCGACCTGTTGTGGTCACCCGGTCGCCGCGAGCTCGAGGACTCCAACGTCGCGGTCTTCATGGAATGGCTGGGAGAGGTCCGGGGGCTGTGCTTCACCGACTACGCCGAGCTGTGGCGGTGGAGCTCCACCGACCTGCCCGGATTCTGGTCGGCGGTATGGGAGTTCTACGGGCTCGACGCCGTCACCGCCTACGACGAGGTACTGGGCGACGCATCGATGCCGGGAGCCTCCTGGTTCCCCGGCGCCCGGCTGAACTTCGCCGAGCGGTGCTTCGCCCAGGCCACCGACGTACGTCCCGCGCTGGTCGCCGTGGCCGAGGGCGGCACACCCGTCGAGATCTCGTGGGAGCAGCTGCGCCGCGAGGTCGCGGACGTCGCCGCGGCCCTGCGGCGGATGGGGGTGGGGCCCGGTGACTGTGTCGCCGGGTATCTGACCAACATCCCGCAGGCGGTGGTGGCTCTGCTGGCCACCGCCGCCGTCGGCGGCGTGTGGACGGCCTGTTCGCCGGACTTCGGCACTCCCAGCGTCCTCGCCAGGCTGGGACAGGCCCGTCCCACGGTCCTCGTGGCGGCGGACGGGTACCGCTACGGGGGCAAGGAGTACGACCGGCGCCCCACGGTCGCCGAACTCCTGGACGGACTTCCCACCGTCCGTCACCTTCTCACCGTGGATCATCTGTTCCCGGCGCCGACCGATGCCCGGTCCACCCGGCCGGATGTCGAGCAGCACGTCTGGTCGACGCTGCCGGCGGCCGGTGAGGCGCTCGTCTCCGCCGACGTGCCCTTCGACCATCCGCTGTGGATCCTGTGGTCGTCCGGGACCACAGGGGTTCCCAAGGGGATCGTGCAAGGCCACGGCGGCATCGTCGTGGAACTCCTCAAGGCGCTCGGCCTGGGCGCCGACCTGCGCCCCGAGGACCGGTACCTGTTCATCACCTCCACGAGCTGGATGGTGTGGAACTTCCTCGTCGGTGGCCTGCTGCACGGGAGCACGATCGTCCTCTACGACGGCAGTCCCACGTTCCCCGATGTGGGCGGCGCCTGGCGGATCGCCGAACGGACGCGGGCGACCATGGTCGGGGTCGGGGCGGCCTACCTCGCGGCCGTGGAGAAGTCGGGCACCCATCCCGCCGCCGAGTTCGACCTCCGTCCGCTGCGTTCCGTCCTTCAGACCGGATCCGCCATGGCGCCGAGCACCTGGCGCTGGGTCCACGACCGGCTCGCGCCCGGTGTCTGGGTGCAGTCCATCTGCGGCGGCACCGACATCTGCTCCGTACTCGCCGGCGGCTCCGCACTGCTTCCGGTCCGGACGGGCCGGATCCAGTGCCCCGCACTGGGCGTCGCGCTGGCGGCATGGGACGACTCGGGGCAGCCGTCGACCGGCGCGCGGGGCGAGCTGGTGGTGACCGCCCCGCTGCCGTCCATGCCCCTGTACTTCGTCGACGACGTCGATGGCCGGCGCTACCGCGCCAGTTACTTCGACACCTACCCCGGGGTGTGGCGGCACGGTGACTGGGTCACCGTCGATCCGGACCTGTCGGTCGTCGTGTCCGGCCGCTCGGACTCCACGCTCAATCGCATGGGCGTACGCATGGGCTCCGCCGACATCTACGCCGTCGTGGAGCAGTTCCCGGAGATCGCCGACAGCCTCGTCGTCGGCGTCGAGCAGGAGGACGGCGGGTACTTCATGCCGCTGTTCGTCGTCACCACCGGGGGAACGGCACTCGACGACGGGCTGCGGGAACGGATCACCACGGCCATCAAGCGCCGGCTGTCCCCGCGCCACGTGCCCGATGTGATCCTGCCGGTTCCCGCCGTACCGCGCACGCTGACCGGCAAGAAGCTCGAGGTGCCCGTCAAGCGCCTCCTGCAGGGGGCACGCGTCGCCGACGTCAGCAGCGAGGGTGCCGTCACCCACTTCGAGATGCTGCGCTGGTTCGCCGCCTTCGCGGCACGCAGGGCCGAGGACGCGGGGACGTGAGCTCTCGCCGCCGGCGGCTCGGTCCGCGGCTCGCGTACCGGAGTCGCTGTCCAGGCCGACCGCGGCCCTGGGTGAGGCCCTACGTGATGCCCTAGGCGAGGCCCCAGGTGAGGCCCTATGGTGTGCGCTCCCCCGGGCCCCCATGATGGACACACGGCACGCCCGCCGAGTGGAGGACGCGTATGGATCCCCTGTCCCTTGCCATTGCCGGGGCCCTCGCGGCCGGTGTTGCCACCGGGGCGGGTGAATCCGCTGGGGCCGGCCTTCCCGCGCTGTTTCGGCGGATCAGGGAGCGTTTCGCGGGCCGCACGGACGTGGACGAGTCGGAGACACGGCTCGCGACCGCCCTGGACGAGGAGTTCACGCGCGATCCGTCCTTCCGGCAGGAGTGCCAGTCGCTCTGGAATCAGGCGGCGGCTGACGGCGTCGCCAACTCCTTTCACGGTCACGCCAAGAACGTGGTGCAGGTTCGTGACATCCACGGCGGCCTGACAATGGAGTGACGCCGTTCGTCACTCCCCGTGCACGACAGGGAGGTCCATGTCCGCGGTGATCGCCCAGCGCTCGTGGTCGCACCACTCTCCAGCGATCTTGATGAATCCGGGGGAAAGACCCTCCCTCCGGAAGCCGAGCCGTTGGACGAGTTTCAGGGATGCCGTGTTGCCCGGCTGAATGTCGGCTTCCAGTCGGTTCAGGCCCAGCCCTTCGAAGGCATGGTGCACGGCCAGTGCCACTCCCGCCGACATGTATCCCTGGCCGGCGTAGGGAAGGAACGCGGCATAGCCCAGCACGCCCCGCTGATAAGGGCCGCGCACGATTCCGTTTATGTTGATCATTCCCACGAGGTCGCCCCGGTCCTTGAGGCTCAGCACCATGCAGGCGGCGGTAGCCTGATCGGATCGCGCGAGGTAGGCCGAGAACCCGCTGGGCGTACGGGGCATCGTGACCCAAGGATGGTGGAACTCCGCACTGATGCGGACCAGTTCGAGGAACCTCGGCTCGTCGGCGGCAACGACCGGACGGAGTACGACTTGTGACGTGCGATCAAGTTCGATACCCACGTGCCGGAGTGTAGGGCATACCTCCGGACGAGGAACCGCGGACGCCGGGACGGAAGGGGCTTGCGCTGCTAGTCTGAGATGACCGGGGGCGATTCGGTGACGTCCTCTCACATCGCGCATCGCGCGCGATCCTCCTGTCCGGGAACTCAGCACTCTCGATCGGCCATCATCTCCCTCCCACGGTGGAAAAGGTGACCATGAGCGATATCGAACCTCTCGGGCGTCCCCTTCCTGATCTCAGGAACGTCTCACTGGCAAGCCTTGCCACGGATTCCACGGGCCTGGTCACGGAACTTCGCGCCCGCGCCCTCGCCGGCGCCCTCGCAACGGGCCTTCCCGCCCGGATGGCGGCCTTCAACTCCGAAATCGGCGGGGGCGAGTGCTTCCCTTCATCGACCAGTTCGTCCTGAAGGTCCACGGCTCCTGCGACCTCGCCTGTGATCACTGTTACGTCTACGAACACGCGGACCAGAGCTGGCGGGCAAAGCCGCGGACCATGAGTCCGGCCGTCGCGGAACAGGTGGCGAAGCGCATCGCGGAGCACGCGGAAAAGCATGGGATACCCATGGTGCGCATCACTCTCCACGGAGGCGAACCGCTCCTTCTCGGAATCTCGCGCATGCGCGAGCTGATCCGAACGCTCCGGGCGGTTCTGGACGACGTGGTCCGGCTCAGTCTCCACGTCCAGACCAACGGCGTGACCCTGAGCGAGCGGTTCTGCGGGCTCTTCGACGCGTCGGGTGTGCAGGTGGGTGTCTCCCTCGACGGCGACAAGGCCTCCAACGACCGGCACCGTCGATACGCGAACGGCCGCAGCAGCCATGCCGCGGCGCTGCGCGGACTCGCCCTGCTGAGGCGCCCGGAGTTCCGTCACCTCTACGGCGGGATCCTCTGCACCGTGGACGTCGCGAACGACCCGATCGCGGTGTACGAGGCGTTACTGGAAGAGGCGCCGCCTCGCCTCGACTTTCTGCTGCCCCACGCCACATGGGCGAATCCGCCGCCCCGGCACGGAGAGGCGCGGGCACCTTATGCCGCCTGGCTGAGCCGTATCCACGCACGCTGGATCGCCGACGGCCGGCCCGTACCGATCCGGATGTTCGAGGCGCTCGCGTCGGCCTCCTGGGGTGGAGCGAGCGGCAGCGAGGCCGTGGGGCTCCGGCCCGTCGCCCTCGCCGTGGTGGACACCGACGGATCGTGGGAGCAGGCGGACTCCTTGAAGACGGCGTACGACGGCGCACCCGCGACGGGCATGTCCGTCTTCACGCACAGCGTGGACCGACTCCTGACCCATCCCGGCGTCGCCGCGCGGAACCAGGGCTACGCGGACCTCTGTGCCACGTGTCTCGCCTGCCCGGTGGTCGGTATCTGCGGGGGCGGTCTCTATGCCCACCGCTACCGGCCGGGCAACGGCTTCGACAATCCGTCGGTGTACTGCGCCGATCTCAAGGTTCTGGCGTCGGAGATCCCGGCCGCGCGGATGCGGGCGATCGCGGCTCCGCGCGGAGGCGATCCCCCAGGGCCCGTCGTCCATCAGTTGCCGGACGGACATCAGTTGCCGGACGGAGCCTTCGACGCGTTCGCCGCCGGTGCGGGAACGGTCGAAGGAACGAAGGCCCTTGAGGACATGCGGCTCTCGCTGACCCGGGCCCTCATCGCGGGGTTGGTCGGGCTGGATCCGGGCGACGGCTCGTCGGACCTGGCGGCGGCGGCCGCGCACGGCGGGGAGCTCCTGCTCGAACTGGATCGCAGCCATCCCGTCGAGACGGCGGAGGTCCTCCGTCACCCGTTCGTCCGGACATGGGTGACGCGCTGCCTCCGCCCCGACGGCGCCGGGGACGGGGACGGGGAGCGCGACCGAGCGCACATCGCCGGCATCGCGGCAGCCGTCGCCATGCGAGCCGGTGTCACGACGCGCCTGTCCCTGCCCGTGAGGGCCGGACTGGTCCATCTGCCGGGCCTGGGCGCGGTGCGGGTCGAACACGCAGGGCCCACCGCGGAGTTGACTGTCGAGCGACGGACCGGCCGGCCGCCCCGCGGCTGGATCGGCGTCAGACGGCTGACCACGTCCTGGCTGCCCGTGACCGTCGAGGACCTCGACCCGTACCGCGTCGCCCGCCACGACCAGGTCGCCCTCGACCGTCTGTCCCCGCGGCAGTGGACCGCCTGGCAGGTCGCCCTCAGCCGTGCGGGACGCGAACTGTCCCTGCTGGTCCCGCAGTACGCGGCCCCGCTGCGCGCCGGGTTACGGGCCGTGGTCCCCCTGGCGGTGACGCCGTCGGAGGGGGAATCCATCGTCCAGGGGCAGGCCTTCGGTGTCGCGGCCTTGGCGCTGCCCACGAGAGCCGCCGATGCCGCCGCCGCTCTGGTCCTGGAATTCCGGCGCGGCACGCTCGACGCGTTGATGGACGCGTACGCGTTCTTCGACACCGCGCAGTCCGTCTCCCTCTCGGTGCCCTGGCGAACCGCCCCCGTACCGGTCAGCCAGGCGCTCCACGGCCTCTACGGACAGGTGGCCCTGGCGGAGCTGTGGCGTGCGCGTTCCACGAGGCTCCCGCGCCGCGGGGCTCCGGGCGCCCCCGCCCAGGTCCGTCGGGCCGTCTCGGCGTTCCGCCGCCATCTGGCGTGGGCCGACGTCACCGTGGACGCGCTCGCCACCGGGGCCGCATGGGCCCCGGCCGGAGCGCGGTTCACGGCCGGCCTGCGCACCACGATCGACCGCCTCGCCGCTGACCCGACACCGACGCCGACGCCGACGCCGACCTCGACCTCGACGCCGACCTCGACGCCGACCTCGACGCCCACGACGGCCGTACCTCGCCGCGCGTCCGCGTCACGAAGGGCCGGAACGCCCGCATGAACGCAGACACCGGGAACAACGCCTTCGGTGGCCGCGCCGCCAATGTGGTCCAGGCAGGGATCATCTACGGCGGCGTGAACGGGCGTGGAGACATTCTGCCGGTGCCGAGGCAACTGCCCCGGGCCGCGACCTTCTTCACGGACCGGGCGGACGCCCAGGCCGCGCTGGGCGAGCTCGCCGCGACGACGAACGCGGTCGCCGTGATCTCCGGGCCGGCGGGGGTGGGCAAGAGCGCCCTTGCCGTCCTCTGGGGACACAACGCCAGGGACCGCTACCCGGACGGCCAGCTCTACGTCAACCTGAGGGGCTACGACCGGCTCGCTCCCCTCCCGCCCGAAGAGGTCCTTCACGGGTTCCTGTCCGCCCTGGGTACGCCGGCCGACCGGATACCCGGCGATCTGAACGCCATGTCCGCGCTCTTCCGCTCCCTGCTCGACGGGAAACGCGTGCTGCTGGTGGCGGACAACGCGAGCAGTCCCGACCAGGTACGGCCGCTGCTCCCGTCCGCACCCGGCTGCTTCACGATCGTCACGAGCAGAAGCCGGCTCGGCGGCCTGACGGCCATGGACGGCGCCACGCCCGTGCCGATCAGGCCGCTCGACACGCCTGAGGCGGTGGAGCTGTTCCGCCTTCTGTCGGGTCACCACGACGTGGAGGGCGCGACCCGGCTGGTGCGTCGCTGCGGCCGTCTCCCGCTCACCGTCCGGATCGCCGCCCAGCAGGCGGGCTCCGGAACGAGTCTGAGCGAACTTCTCGAGGAGCTGGCCGGTGACGGCCGCCGGCTGGAGGCACTGTCCACACTGGACGAGGGAAACGAGGTTCGCACCGTGTTCTCGTGGTCGTACCAGCACCTGTCGCCCGCCACCGCCAGAGCGTTCCGGCTGCTCGCGCTGCACGCCGGGCCGGATTTCTCCGTGTCGACGGCCGCCGCGCTGACGGCTCTGCCCGAGAACGCTGCCCTGCGTGTGCTGCGCGAGCTGGCAGCGGTGAACATGCTGGAGGTGACGGGAACGAGACGGTACGGGTACCACGACCTGCTGCGGGACTACGCCCGGGAGCGGGTCGAGGAGGAGGAGACCCCCGAGGCGCGGGCCGAGGCTCTGCACCGCGAGCTGTCCCAGTATCTCCGGATGGCGGACGCCGCCGACCGGGTGCTCGTCCCCGAGCGGCGGCACGTGCCGCTCGAACACCACGCGGACCGGGAGCACGTGGCGTTCCAGGGGCCCGCGGCCGCACTCGAGTGGTGCGACACCGAACTGCCCAGCCTCGTCCCCGCCGTGGGCCAGGCCGTGGAGCTCGGTCTGGACGACGTGGCGTGGAAGATCCCGGTGGCGCTGGTGTACTTCCTGCGTCTGCGCGGGCACAACACGCACCGGCGCGACCTGTCGAACGCCGCGGTCGTGGCCGCGCGCCGCCTGGGCGACCAGTGGGCCGAGACCTGGAGCCTGATCTGTCTTGCCGGGGCGGAATCGGACATGGGCTGCCACGAGGACGCCATGCGCCACTTCACCGAGGCGCTGAGGATCAGTCAGGAGATCGGCGACTCCCAGTGGCAGGCGACGAGCATCTACAACGTCGCCTGGACGCTCCGCCTCATGGGACGGCACGAGGAAGCGCTGGAACGCCAGCGGGAGGCCTTGCCGATCCACCGGAGCAACGGTGACCGGCGAGGCGAGTCGATCACGCTGACCGAGATCGGAGCGCTGAACCTGACCCTCGGCCGACCGGCTGAGGCGTTCGAGGACTACGAGCAGGCCCTGGCCGGTGCGCGCGCCACGGCGGATCTGCCGACGGAAGCCACGTCACTGCACGGCCTGGGGGACGTGTGCCGAACCCTCGGCCGGACCAGCGAGGCGATCGACCGGTACGAGCGGGCCGTCGAGGTACGACGACGGGTCGGGGACCTGCTGGGCCTGGCGCGCTCGCTGGTCCGGCTGGGCGAGCAACTCGACACCGTCGGCCGGGAGGCCGTCGCCCGGGAGGCACTGACCGAGGCGCTCGCGATCCTCGAGTCCCTGGGGAACCCGATGGCGGAGGAGGTCCGGCGCCGCCTCGGGGACGGCGGCGGGGAAGAGCCCGGGGACTCGCCGCCGCCCGGGGACTCGCCGCCGCCCGCGGACCGCCCCTGACACCGGGGCCGTACCTCCGGAGCCGCGTGACCGGCCCGGCGCGCCCATCGAAACGCTTCGGTGAGGGCTTGCCACGTCGAGTATGTTTACGTAAACATACTCGGGAGGAGCGATGCCTCGCACCCCGCACCGCACTTTCGAGTACAGGAGCAGCAAGCCCATGCCCGTTCTTCAGACAGACAAGGCCGGTTTCCTGCTCGACGGCCAAGCCTTCCGGATCCTGTCCGGCGGGCTGCACTACTTCCGGGTCCACCCCGAGCAGTGGGCGGACCGTCTGCGTAAAGCGCGGCTCATGGGTCTCAACACCGTCGAGACCTACGTGCCGTGGAACCTCCACCAGCCGCGGCCCGACCGCTTCCACCTGGACGGCGGGCTCGACCTGCCCCGCTTTCTCGAACTCGCCGCCGCCGAGGGGCTGTACGTCCTGCTGCGCCCCGGGCCGTACATCTGTGCCGAGTGGGAGGGTGGCGGGCTTCCGTCCTGGCTGCTCGCCGAGCCCGGCATGCGGCTGCGCTCCCGTGACCCCCGCTTCCTCGCCGCCGTCGACGACTACTTCGGCCGCCTGCTCACCCCGCTGAGGCCGTACCTCGCCTCGCAGGGCGGACCGGTGCTGGCCGTGCAGGTGGAGAACGAGTACGGGGCGTACGGCGACGACACCGCGTACCTGGAACACCTCGCGGACTCGCTGCGCCGCTGCGGGGTCGACGTGCCCCTCTTCACCTGCGACCAGCCGGTCGACCTGGAGCGGGGCGCGCTGCCCGGTGTCCTCGCCACCGCGAACTTCGGCAGCCGCTCGGCCCACCACCTGGCCGCCCTGCGCGCCCAGCGCCCGGACGGGCCGCTGATGACGACGGAGTTCTGGATCGGCTGGTTCGACCGCTGGGGCGCGCGGCACGTGGTCCGCGAGGCGGACCAGGCCGCACGGGAGCTGGACGAACTCCTCGCCGCGGGCGCCTCGGTCAACTTCTACATGTTCCACGGCGGCACCAACTTCGGTTTCACCAACGGCGCCAACGACAAGCACACCTACCGGCCCACCGTCACGTCCTACGACTACGACGCCCCGCTCGACGAGGCCGGTGACCCGACGGAGAAGTACACCGCCTTCCGCGAGATCATCGCCAAGTACGCGCCCGTCCCGGGCGGACCCGTCCCCGCCCCTGGCCGCAAACTTGCCCTGCCCGCCGTCGCGTTGACCGAGACCGCGCAGCTGCTTCCGAACGCCGCCGCGCTCGCTCCCGCCGTCGAGTCCCGTCACCCCCTCACCATGGAGGAGCTGGAGCAGGACTTCGGCTTCGTCCTCTACGAGACCACCTTGCCCGGGCACGGACCCGCCCTGCTCGAGGTCGAGCAGGTCCGCGACCGGGCGCAGGTCTTCGTCGACGGACAGCCGGTCGGCGTCCTGGAGCGCGAGGGCCATGAGCACGCCGTGGCCTTCACGGTCCCCCGGGCCGGCACCGCACTCACGATCCTCGTCGAGAACCAGGGACGGGTGAACTACGGCCAGGGCATCCACGACCGCAAGGGGCTGCTCGGCGAGGTCCTCCTCGACGGCGCCGCGCTCACGGGCTGGACCAACCGTCCGCTCCCGCTCACCACGACGGCCGACGTCCCCTTCGCGGCCACCACCACGACACCCGTCGGTCCGGCCTTCCACCGCGGCACCTTCGAGCTGACCGAGACGGCCGACACGTTCCTGCACCTCGACGGCTGGACCAAGGGCAACGCCTGGGTCAACGGCTTCCCGCTCGGCCGCTACTGGTCCCGTGGCCCACAGCGGTCGCTGTACGTCCCCGCGCCCGCCCTGCGCCCCGGGACGAACGAGATCGTCGTCCTGGAACTCCACGCCGCCCACCGCGCCCGTACCGTCGACTTCCGCCAGGCCGCCGACCTCGGCCCCATCGAGGAGTAGAGGAGTAGGGGACGGCAGGGCATGCCAGAGGCCGGGCGCCGACCGCGAGTCGGTGCCCGGCCCGTTCGCGCGGAGCCGTCCTCCGTTCAGCCGTCAGCCGTCAGCCGTCAGCCGTCAGCCGAAGCGCAGCTGCTGGTTCGTCCCGCCGTTGCAGGTGTACTGGCGGACGGCGACGCCGTCGGCGGTCGAACCCGCGCTCACATCAAGGCACTTGTCGCTGTGCCGGGCCACGAGGGTGACGTGCCCCGTGTCGGCGGCCCGCACCGCCCACTCCTGGTTCCGGCCGCCGTTGCAGCCGTACTGGAAGACCTGCGCACCGTCCGCGCTCGAAGCCCCGCTCACATCAAGGCACTTGCCGCTGTGCCGGGCCACGACGCTCACGTAGCCGGTCGCGGCCGGACGGAGGGACCACTGCTGGTTCGTCCCGCCGTTGCACGCGTACTGCACGACCGAGGCGCCGTCGGACGTCGAACCGCCCACCACGTCCAGGCACTTGGAGCTGTGCCGGAAGACCGGCGCCTGCCAGGTGTCCGCCGCGGTCGTACGGAAGGTCCAGGACTGGTTGGCCCCCGTGGTCGGCCGGTAGACGCCGACGGGGGCTCCGTCGTTCGTCGCGGCGCCGAAGACGTCCAGGAGGAGGCCGGAGGCGCTGTTGACCAGGGTGGCGTGGCCGTCACCGGTCGTCGAGCGCATCCACTGCTGGTCGGCGCCCGTTCCCGGGGTCGCGAAGCCGAGCGCCCCGGCCGTGACGGCGAGCGCCTTGCCCGTCCTGGCGTTCGTCACGCGGTAGGTGGCGGTGCTGCTCCAGTCGGCCGGGGACAGCTTGGTGAAGGCCCATTGCTGGGCGGTGTCGGCCGGGTTCGAGGTGCGCTGCACGACGGCGTCCCTGCCGTCGACCGTGGCGACGGCGAGGGCCATTGCGCTGTGGTCGTTGAGGAGTTGCCGCGCCGCTCCGGTGGGTGCCCCGGTGGCCGCGGGGTCCACTCCCGTGACGCCCGGGAGGACGAACGTCGTGACGGAACCGGCGCCGACGGTGGCTTTCAGGGACGTGGACGAGACCATGAGGTCCGTTCCGCGCCGCAGGTTGCGGGTGGCGTCGGTGGTGTACTGCTCGACCGCGCCGCCGGCGCTCCGGAAGCCGCCGAGGTCGAGGGTGAGCTCGCGGGCCGTACCGCTCCGGTTGGTGTGGACGAGGACGAGTCCCCGGCCACCGGGACGTACGGCCGCCAGCGTGTCGGGGTCGTCGGTGGCGACGACACGGGCGCCGGGCCGGACGAAGCGGCTGTACTGGGCCATGGCCCAGTACTTCTTGTTCTTGCGCAGCGGTTCGGTGGCCGCGTCGGCCGGGGTGAAGTCGGTCTGGATGAGGCCCCAGTTGGAGTTCTCGCGCTCCGGGGTCATGTTCTCGTAGTCCTCGACGGCCTGCCACAGCACCCACGCCCGGGGCTCCAGCTCCCGGATGTCGTCGTTGATCCGGCGGGCGAGGTCGAGCGCGGGGCTCATGTCCGTGAAGCTCTGCGGGACGCTGCCGCCGAGGTCCACCTCCGACATCCACAGCGGGGTCGCCTCGCCCTTGGCGATGTCGCGGACGCCGGTGCGTCCGTTCGTCCCGTACGTGTGGGCGTTGATCCGCCCGACGGCGTCACGGACGGCGGGTGCGTACTGCTCCCAGTTCGTCCGGGCCAGTCCGGGGTTGGTCTCGTCCATGGCGGCGATCGGCGTGGCGATGCCCCGGGCGTCGAGCGCGGCGCGCAGGGTGCCGATCATCCGGGCCTGGGAGGCCGGGTCCCAGTGCGAGCCCTCCTGTCGCCCGCCGGCCCGCCAGTAGTCGGTGTTGGGCTCGTTGACCGGGGAGAGCGAGTCGAAGGTGACACCGGAGCCCTGTTCCGCGCGGCGGAGCGAGCCGGCGAGGTAGGCGGCGAACCGGTCGTACTGGTCGGAGCGCAGGTTGTCCTGCCGGGGGTCGACGGCTCCGGAGACGAGGCCGCTGTTCGTCATGAAGTACGGGGCGGAGTTGGAGAACGCCTCGAAGGTGTCGGCGCCGCGTGCCTGGGCGGCGCTCAGCCACCAGCGCTGGTTCGCGTCGGCCTGCGGGTTCCAGTGGGCGGGATTGTCCGGGTCCCACCAGTCGGGGCTCTCCGGGCCCGGCCGGTTCCAGTAACCGGGGACGGCGCCGCCGGGCCGCATGTAGGGGGCGGTCTCGGGGCTGTCGCCGCCGCCGATGTTGTAGCGGGCGATGGTGAAGCCGAGGCCGTTCGCGCCGTAGAGGTCGTCGGCGAGCCGGTTGCGCTGGGCGTCGGGCCAGCCGCCGGTGACGTTGGCGAACCAGGCGAGGGCGGTGCCCCAGCCTTCGAAGGCCGGCTGCTGGTAGCCGGGATCGGGGCGAACTGTCCGCGCCTCGGCCGTCGCCTCGGCCGCCGTCTCGGCCGCCGTCTCGGCCGCGTGAACCAAACCGGCCGGGGACGCGGCGAGGGCGGGCAGGAGGAGCGCGGAGGCGGTGACGAGGGCGCGCAGCCGGGTACGCCGAGGGGGCCCGGCTGCCTTTCGAACGCGTGGGGACAACACGTACAACTCCCTGGTGAGTGCGGGTCGAGTGCGGGTCGAGTGCGGGTCGAGTGCGGCTCGGGTGGTCGCGCCGGTCAGAGGGCCGTACGGCGCCGCAACGTCTCGTCGGCGGGCCGCCGTTGGAGGCACACTGGACGAGTGCCCGGACCACGGTCAGTTGCGGTGCTATGCGGGTGCGGGCAGCCTGCGGATGCGGATGCGGGTACGGGTGCGGGCAGCCTGCGGATGCGGATGCGGCAGGCCGGAACGCACGCCCCCGGGAAGCGTGCGGTGTACGGAAAGGGCGGAGCACCGGGCGTCGGTCCCGGCACCGCCGACGGAGGTGACCGCCACGATGCCTCGCGGTGTCACCCTTCCATGTTCGCGTTAACACGAGCGGCTCGGGGAGAGTCTGAGAGGGCCGAAAGGGGCTGTCAAGGAGTCTGACGACATCCGCCCGACGGTTTGACCGCCCCCCATGTTTGCGTCAACATGCAGCAGTACGGTGGCCGGCCCGCGTGCCGTCCGCCGCCAGTCTTTCGACGGAAGGTCGTGTGCATGGCGACGGAGAAGAGAACCAGGTCGCCCCGCTCGCGGCCGGCCCGCCAGTGGCCGTCCATGGCGGACGTCGCCACGATGGCCGGCGTGTCCTCCCAGACGGTGTCCCGGGTGGCGAACAACCGGGAGAACGTCGACGCGGCCACGCGCGAGAAGGTGCTCGCCGCCATGCAGGTCCTCGGCTACCGCCCCAACACGGCGGCCCGCGCCCTGGTCACCGGCAGGTTCGGCGCGCTGGGCGTGGTCAGCTTCGGGATGGGCGCGCACGGCAACGCCCGTACGCTCGGCGCGATCGCCGACGCCGCCCGCGAGGCCGACTTCTCGGTGAACTTCATGGGCGTACGCGCCCCGACCGAGGCCGCCGTCCGCCAGGCCTTCCAGCATCTGATGCTGCAGTCCGTCGACGGCATCGTGCTCGTCGAGTCGCAGATCCTCGACACCCCCTCGCTCCATCTGCCGCCGTCGATGCCGGTCGTCGTGGCCGACGGGGACACCGGCCACCGCTACCCCCACGTCGACTTCGACCAGGCCCACGGCGCGCACAGCGTGGTGGCCCATCTCCTCGGGCTCGGGCACCGCACGGTCTGGCATCTCGCGGGCCCGCACGACTCCTTCGCCGCGCGACGGCGCGCCGAGTCCTGGCACCGTACGCTGACCGGCGCGGGCGCTCCCGTACCCCCGGTGCTGTACGGGGACTGGTCGGCGGAGTCGGGGTACCGGGCCGGTCTCGGTCTGGCCCGCCGGCCGGAGGTCACCGCCGTGTTCGCCGCCAACGACCAGATGGCGCTGGGCCTCATGCGCGCCCTGCACGAGTCCGGCCGGGACGTCCCCGGGGACATCAGCGTGGCCGGGTTCGACGACATCGCCGAGGCCGCGTATCTGCATCCGCCCCTGACCACCGTCCACCAGGACTTCGAGGTGGTCGGCAGGCACTGCGTCGCGCTGCTGCTCGACCAGATCGAAGGCCGTACGAGCGGCCCGCGGAGCAGGGCGGTGGAACCGGTCCTCGTGGTCCGTTCCAGTACGGCCCCGCCACGGCCGGGCAGCACGGCCTGAGCCCACCCGAGCCCACCCCAGGCCCCCCAGCCCACCCGAGCCCACCGGAACCACTCGGGTCTGAGCCCACCCGACCCTCAGCGCGCTCCCGCGCCCCGTCCCGGCGCCCCCGTACTGGCCCGCTCGACCAGCGTGGTCGGCACGAGCCGTACCCCCGTCACCGTCTCGCCGCGCAGCTCCCTCAAAGCAGCGTCCACGCACAACTCGCCGACCTGGGCGAAGTCCTGACGGATCGTCGTCAGTGGCGGGATGAACGACGAGGCCTCCGCGATGTCGTCGAAGCCGACGACGCTCACGTCCTCCGGGACGCGCACGCCCCGTTCGTGGAAGGCGCGCAACACCCCGAGCGCCATCTGGTCGTTGGCCACGAAGACCGCCGTGCAGGCGGCGGCCTCGGCGGCGAGCCGCAGGCCGGCCTCGTAACCGGACTCGGGGGTCCAGTCCCCGCGCAGCACCGGGGGCACCTTCCGCCCCTCCTCGCGCAGTACCGCCTCCCAGGCGTCGGCGCGACGGCCCGCGGCGAAGGACTCCTCGGGCCCCGCCACGTGCCACACCGTGCCGTGACCGAGGTCGAGCAGGTGCTGCACGGCCGTACGGGCCCCCTGCCGCTGGTCCGTGTCCACGACCGGGAAGCGTCCCGTCGCGTCGGAGTCGACCACGACCACCTTGACGTGCGGGGGCAGGGTCAGCGCGGCGGTGTCGAGCAGGTGCACCTCCATGATCAGGACGACGGCGTCGACGGCCAGCTCGTCGAGCCTGGTGAAGGCGCCCCGGACGTTGTCCTGCGTCGGGGCGTCGAGCGGGATCAGGGTGACGGCGTAGCCGGCGCGGGAGGCCGATCCGGCGATGGCCTCCAGGGTGCGTACGTTGCCGGTGCTGGACAGCCCCATGGTGATCACGCCGATGGCGCGGAACTCGCCGCGCTTGAGGGCGCGGGCCGCGCTGTTCGGCCGGTAGCCCAGCTCCTTCATCGCGTCGAGGACCTTCCGGCGGGTGCTCTCGACGACGGCCGCGTCCCCGTTCGAGACCCGGGAGACGGTCTGCGAGGAGACTCCCGCGAGCTGCGCGACGTCCGCCATGGAGACACGGCGCGGCCTGCCTCTGGCGCCTCGCCGGCCGTCGGTTCCGGCCGCCGTCGACCGGCCGGTCGTGTTCTTGTCCGCCACCCGAATCCCTCTCATTCACCGCTGCTTCGCGCTTGACGCCCCCCAGCGGGGGTGTCACCATCACGCTACCGATGATTACGTAAACATTTCTCGTCGGCCAGACCTCGCAGGCCGGTTTCCGGCCCCCAGGCACGCCTATCTCGCTCCCCGTCTCCGGACCGTTCGGTCACCGACGCAAGGACCCAGCCATGACGCTCCTGTCGACGCGCGCTACGGCAGCACCACCGCCCCGCCCACGAGTCCGTATCCGCCTCCGCAAGGAGGCCCTCGTGGGCTGGGGCTTCGCCGGCCCGTTCGTCGCGGTCTTCGGCCTCGTCTTCCTCGCCCCGATCGGATACGCCCTCTACCTGAGCCTCTTCAAGGACCGGCTCATCGGCGGCACCTCCTTCGTCGGACTCGACAACTACGGCGAGGCGCTCGCCGACCCCCGCTTCTGGGACGGGCTGATCAGGGTCGGCCTCTTCCTCCTGGTCCAGGTGCCGATCATGCTCGGCATCGCGCTCCTCGTCGCCCTCGCGGTCGACAGCGGCCGGCTCTACGGCAGGACCTTCTTCCGCGTCTCGATCTTCCTGCCGTACGCGGTCCCCGCCGTCGTCGCCAGCCTGATCTGGGGCTTCATGTACGGCACGCGCTTCGGCCTCGTCGGCAACATCAACGACACCTTCGGGGTCACCCTGCCCGACCCCCTCTCGCCGTCGCTGGTCCTCGCCTCCATCGGAAACATCGTGACCTGGGAGTTCGTCGGCTACAACATGCTGATCTTCTACTCCGCGCTGAAGGTCGTGCCCCGATCGCTGTACGAGGCGGCGGCGATCGACGGCGCGGGCGAGTGGCGCGTCGTGACCTCGGTGAAGCTTCCGGCCATCCGCAGCGCGCTGGTCATCGCCACGATCTTCTCGATCATCGGCAGCTTCCAGCTGTTCAACGAGCCGAGCATCCTGCAGAAGCTCGCCCCCAACGCGATCACCAGCGACTTCACCCCCAACCTCTACACCTACTCGCTGTCCTTCTCGGGGCAGCAGCACAACTACGCGGCGACCGTGGCGATCGTGATGGGCGTGATCACCGCGATCATCGCCTACGCGGTCCAGCTGCGCGGCATGCGGAAGGGCTGAGCCGATGACCTCCCCTACCACCACCGCCGCCTCCGCGGCCTCTGCCCCCGCCGCCGAGCCGTCCGCGAGCGGAGCCGCCCCGACCGCGTCCAAGCGGTCGAAGCGGTCGACGCGCCGGAAGTCGATACCCCACACCCCGCTCAACCCGCGCCCCAGCATCCCGCTGACCCTCGTCACCGGCCTGGTCCTCGTCTACACCCTGCTTCCGCTCGCCTGGCTGGTCGTCAACGCCACCAAGGACCAGAACGGCCTCCTCGACTCCTTCGGGCTCTGGTTCGCCGAGGACGTCCACCTCTGGGACAACATCACCCGCACCCTCACGTACGACGACGGCGTCTTCGTCCGCTGGCTGCTCAACACCCTGCTGTACGTCGTCGCCGGCGCGGGCGGGGCCACGGTCCTCGCCGTCCTCGGCGGCTACGCCCTCGCGAAGTACGAGTTCCCGGGCCGCAAGGCCGTCTTCGCGGTCGTCATCGGGGCCGTGGCCGTACCCGGCACCGCGCTGGCCGTCCCCACCTTCCTGATGTTCAGCACCATGGGGCTGACCAACACCCCGTGGGCCGTCATCGTCCCCTCCCTGATCTCTCCCTTCGGGCTCTACCTGATGTGGGTCTTCGCCGCCGAGGCCGTCCCCACGGAGCTCCTGGAGGCCGCGCGCATCGACGGCTCCGGGGAACTGCGCACCTTCTTCCGGATCGCCCTGCCGCTGCTGATGCCGGGGACCGTCACCGTGCTGCTGTTCTCGATGGTCGCGACCTGGAACAACTACTTCCTGCCGCTGATCATGATCAAGGACCCCGACTGGTACCCGCTGACGCTTGGCCTCAACGCCTGGAACGCCCAGGCCCAGACGGCAGGCGGCGAGGCGGTCTTCGACCTCATCATCACCGGTTCCCTGCTGACGATCGTCCCGATCGTGGTGGTCTTCCTGCTGCTCCAGCGGTACTGGCAGTCAGGACTGGCCGCGGGCAGCGTCAAGGAATGACCCCTCTTGTGTCCCTCCCCTCCCACCCGCACCACCGACCAGGAGCACATCCCATGAGAACGCACACCACCCGCAGGCTTCTCGGCGCCCTCGCCATGGCCTCCACCCTCGCCCTGACCGCCACGGCCTGCGGCTCCGACGCCTCGGACGGCGGCGGCAGCGGCAGCGGCGGCAGCCCGCAGGACGTCAAGGCCGCGCTGGAGAAGGGCGGAAAGGTGACCGTGTGGGCCTGGGAACCCACGCTCAAGAAGGTGGCGGAGGACTTCGAGAAGAAGTACCCCAAGGTCGACGTCGAGCTGGTCAACGCCGGTACGGGCGACAAGCAGTACACCGCCCTGCAGAACGCCATGGCGGCCGGCTCCGGCGCGCCCGACGTGGCACAGGTCGAGTACTACGCCCTCGGCCAGTTCACCATCGCCAAGTCCGTCGAGGACCTCGCCGGCTACGGCGCCGGGAAGTACGGCACGACCTTCACCCCCGGCCCCTGGAACGCGGTCGCCGACGACAAGGCGATCCACGCCCTGCCCATGGACTCCGGCCCCATGGCGTTCTTCTACAACAAGAAGGTCTTCGACAAGCACGGCATCGCGGTCCCGACCACCTGGGACGAGTACGTGGACGCCGCCCGCGCCCTCCACAAGGCCGACCCCAAGGTCTTCATCACCAACGACACGGGCGACGCGGGCGCCACCACCAGCCTCATCTGGCAGGCGGGCGGCCGCCCGTACAAGACGGCCGGCACCGACGTCACGATCGACTTCGGTGACGAGGGCACCAAGAAGTACACCGCCACCTGGCAGAAGCTCCTCGACGAGAAGCTGGTCGCGCCGATCAGCTCCTGGAGCGACGCCTGGTACAAGGGCCTGGCCGACGGCTCCATCGCCACCCTCTCCATCGGCGCCTGGATGCCGGCCAACTTCACGTCCGGTGTCACCCCAGCGTCCGGGGACTGGCGGGTGGCCCCGCTGCCGCAGTGGACGAAGGGCGCCAAGGCGAGCGCGGAGAACGGCGGCAGTTCGCTCGCCGTCCCGAAGGCCGCGAAGAACAAGGAACTGGCCTACGCCTTCGCCGAGTTCGCGACCACCGGCGCCGGCGCGAGCAGCCGCGTCGCCGAGGGCGCCTTCCCGGCCACCCGCGCCGACCTGAAGTCGAAGGCCTTCCTCGACACCCCGTTCCCGTACTTCGGCGGCCAGAAGGCCAACCAGATCTTCGCCGAGTCCGCCGCCAACGTCGGCTCCGACTGGTCCTACCTGCCCTACCAGGTGTACGCGAACTCGGTCTTCAACGACACCGTGGGCAAGGCGTACGTCTCCCCCACGACGCTGACCGACGGCCTGACGGCCTGGCAGGAGGCGAGCGTCAAGTACGGCAAGGACCAGGGCTTCACGGTCGGCAAGTAGCGCACGCCCGCGGCCGGCTCCCGCAGGAGCCGGCCGCGGGCGCGGGTGTCAGGCCGTGCAGCCGAGTACCTTCTTCACCTTGGGCACGAAGTCCACGGTGAAGGCCTCGATGTGCTTGCGGCGTTCGGTGTCGTCGCCGCCGGCTTTCGTGCTGAGGCGGATCTCCGTGACGAGGTAGTCCGCCTTGGGACCGGCGCAGTTCGTACTGACCATGGCGGTACGGTCGCCCAGCGCGCCCAGGCCGCTGAACGGCAGGTCCTCCATCTTCGCCCGATGGGTGAAACGGAAGCTCTCCGATTCGTCCATCGGATCGTAGATCTTGTCGACGCTGTCAACCCGGAAGTCGACCACCAGCCCGTCATCGACCGAGATCGAGCAACTCCAGGAGTTCTTCCCGTTCGACTCGGTCAGCGGATCGCCGACGACCTTGAATTCCTTGCCGTCGACAAGGAACGGATCGAGTGTCTTCTCGTTGAGCGCGACCCCGCAGGCCTCCTGCGGAACGGCGTACTCGCGCCCGCCGCCGCACGCCGTGAGCGACAGCACGAGGCCGCAGCCCACGAGCGACGCGATGGCGCGGCTCATTCTCGTACTCATCAGTTGTCCCCTGCGATGCCTTCGGCCTTGTCGTTGCCGTCATTGGCGGAGGCGCCGATCTTCGAGTAGACGCCGAAGTCCCCGGAGTACCCGTCGCGCGCCGGGTCGTCGGCCCACGCCTTGTTCCGCTCGTACCAGACGTCCGCCAGGCCACGGAGCTCGCCGTTACGGGCGGCGTACGTCTCCTTGTGGTTGGCCGTGGCCGTGTCGTTGATCTCGTTCTGCTTGTCCTGGAGCCAGGACGACGCCACCAGGTCCACGACTCGCTGTGCCGCGTCGCCGGCCGGGTGCCACGGGGTGATCGCGCCGCCGATGATGTGGTAAGCCCAGTTCTTCTTCCACGAGGCGTCGGTGAGATCGCCGTTCTTCTCGTCGTTGGTCGCCTGGTACCGCGCCTCCTCCAGGAAGCCGACGGTGCGACCCGCCCGGTCCAGACTGTTCTCGGGATGCTTCGTCTCCGTATTGATGTCGCCGATGATCGCCAGGTGCATCTGGTTCGTCAGCTCGACGTAGGCCTCCTTGTTCCGGGAGATCTGCTTGCTGACCTCCATCAGCTGCCCGGAGTCGAGTCCATGCGTGCCCAACGGATCGCTCATCGCCTTGTGCACGACGTCGCCATGGTTACCCATGGCCCACGCCATGTCGTTCCGCAGCTCCGGCGGGAAGTCGTTGCCCGTCTCGGACAGGAACTGCAGGGACCGCTTCATGGCCTCCACATGCTCGGGCGTGTGCTCCAGGAACTCCGACCTCGGGGCGTCCGGGCCGGTCGCGCCCGACACCGCCGCGAACATGGCCTTGCCGGTCGCGTCCAGGGTCTCGTTCGGCCCGTCCTTCAGCGGGGAGTCGTCGAACGACGGGCGGTCCTTGAGCACCCACTGGGCGTTGTCCTGCGGCTCCTTCGTGTTGAAGAAGTCCGTCGCCGCGTCCGGGCTGTTGGAGAGCGCCGTCATGAAGCCCGCCATCGGGTCACGGCCGAACTCCGCATCGCCGATGAAGTTCATCTTCAGCGTCGGTTCCATCAGGTAGAACCGGTCCGGGATCCTCATCTTCTTCTCGGTCTCCACGAGGGAGTTGCCGTACTTGTTGAGGAACTGGTCGTCGTAGTCGCCCGTGCGCATGAGGTTGCTCATGATCTGGAAGCCGTAGGCCTCCCCGGTGCGGGTGCGGAACCGCTCGGGGCCGAGCTTGACCATGTCGTTCTCCCACTGCCGCATGGCAGGGCTGTCCGACTGGGTGGCGCCGCCCAGGACGAAGCCGAGGTTCTTCTGGAACTCGCCGAGCTGGTTGAGCTGCGTCCGGGTCAGGTCCTTGGTGCTGTCCGGGCTCGACAGGTCCGCCCAGAAGTCCAGCATTCCCTTCGGGCCCACCTGCGTGGCGAACTTCTCCTGGAACAGCGGGTCGTTCTTGTAGGAGGCGAGGAGCCCGTTCAGCTTCTGGAACTCCTCGGGCGACATCTCGTCGCCCTTCTCCTTGATCAGCTTGGCCGCTTCCTCGGCCTTGCGCACGGCGTCGATCGCGGAGTCGCGGTCGCCGTACTTGGCCCCCGAGAAGCCGGTCTCGGCCTGGTCGACGATGGCGCGCAGGACGGTCGCGGCCGTCGTGTCGCTCTCCGTCGCCCGGTTCAGGATGCGCTGCACGTCGTCCCGCAGGTGCTCCGCGTCCTGAGGGGAGTGGTCCGGGACCTCGTGGCCCTTGGCGGCGCGGTCCGGGTGGATGAGCATCGTGACGGTGAAGCCGCCACCGGCGATCGGGGTCACCGTGAGGTTCTTCTTGCGGCCGCGCTCCAGGGCCTGGTCCAGCTGCTCCTTGTAACTCACCAGCTCGTCGCGGGTGTCCTTGAGGATGTCGTGGATGGTCGTCGCCTGGGTGTGGGCGTCGGAGAATTCGTGCGCCGTCTTGGTGATGAATTCACGGGAGATCGTGGCGTTCATGCCGGCCCAGTTGGCCTTGTCCGCTTTCGCCTTCATGTCGTCCCGAGCGTCCGTTTCCAGCCCCTTGAGTTTGTCCACCACCCCCTTCCAGGCGGTGATGGCCTGCCCGAGCTGGGCGAAATTGCCCTGTCGCAGCGTTTCGAGATCCATCAGCGCTGCGTCCTCTCCGTGAAGCCCTCGTCCAGCGTCGCGATGCTGCTCACGACGCCGTAGATGTAGTACTCGTCACCCGCGTGTGCGCCCTGGGTGAAGTCCATGTGGTTGGAAATGTGCGCGCAGGCGTCCAGCAAGGTCTTGAGCTGCTTCTCCCAGCGCTCCTGTACGTGGTCGAGCGCGCCGCCCAGCGCGAAGCCCTGGGTGCTCAGGTCCTTCGCCGCCGTCTGGCTGACGGACCAGGCGTCACGGCCGTACTTCCCCAGATTGTCGAAAAGACGGAAGGCCGCGTCACCGACGGCCGCGAGGTCCTGCTGACTGACCTTCAGATCACCCCCGGGGGGTGGCGGCGCGCCGCCCTCGTCCGGAACCCGGTTCAGCTGCATCGCCGTGGAGCTTTTCTCGGCGGCCTCCGTCTTGAGCTGCTCCCACTCGTCCCAGGCCATCAGACCCCTTCCCCCGTGCGTCCTGTTGCTCCGCCGTTTTGGATAAGCCGGTTCGATCTACCACTCGAAATATTGACTTTAGCAACCGGACTTGACGGGAGTCTCCCGCCCCGACGGCGGCCGTCCCGCACCCGGTCAGGATTCCGGTCACGAAGTACCCCAGGTCGTGACAGCACCGGCGGAACCCCGGTCGAGCGGCTTGCGGGGAGCGTCGGTGAGTCCCCATCGGTCGGATGACCGATGTGCGTGTCGCGGCCTCGCACGCATAGTCCTTCGCAGACCGGCCCGCGGGCCACGCCCGCCGGCCGCCGCTCGAAAGGACTCTGCCTTGACCACGTACGCGGACCTGGTGTTTCTCGACGGACAGGTACTCACGGTCGACCCCGACTTCAGGGTCGTGTCGGCCCTGGCGGTGACGGACGGGATCATCAGCGCCGTCGGCGACGGCGACGACGTCGCGCCCCTGATCGGCCCCGTGACCCGGGTCGTCGACCTGAAGGGAGGGACGCTGCTTCCCGGCATCAACGACTCGCATCTGCACGCGTGCGCCTTCGGCCTGACGCAGCCGCCGCTCGCGCTGGACCTGACCCACCCCCACGTGACGTCGCTTGCGGACGTGGCGGAGGCGGTCCGCGACGCGGCCGGGCGGCTCCCGGCCGGTGAGTGGATCATCGGCAACGGCTGGGACACCGGCTACCTCGACGAGTGCGTGGCCGATCCGTCCCGGCTGCCCACCCGCCACGACCTGGACCATGTCAGCCCGCACCACCCGGTCCTGCTGCATTCCTTCTCCGGGCACACCACCTGGGTCAACTCCAAGGCCCTGGAGCTCGCCGGCGTCGACGCGCGCACCGAGGCGCCTCCCGGCTCCGCGATCCTCACCGACGAGACCGGGCAGCCCATCGGGCTGCTCCACGAAGGTGCCCAGGCCCTCGTCCAACGGGCCCTGCCCGCCCTCTCCCCCGCGGTACGCGCCGACGCGATCAGGTCCACCCTGGCCGCCCTGGCCAGGCTCGGCATCACCAGCTACACGGAGCCCGGGCTCGGTCCGGGCGGCGACGAACTGATGCGCGGCGCCCTCGCGACGAGCACGCTCGACGTCTACCGGCGGCTCCTCGCCGACGGCGAACTGACGGCGCGGGTCGGCGTCCTGCTGCTCCCGACCGGAATGGCGAGCACGGCAGCGGAGTTCGCCGAAGCCCTGGACGGCCTCCGGCTCCCCGACGACGCCGATCCGCGGCTGCTCAGGGTCCTCGGGGTCAAGATCTTCGCCGACGGCATCGTGCCCAACAAGACGGCCTGGATGCACCAGCCGTACATCGGCGGCGGCTGCGGGGCCCTCTGCGCCGGCGGCGACACGGACGAGGAGCGGATCGCGGAGATCGGCGCGATGATCCGGCACGCGCACAAGGCCGGGTTCCAGATCGGTGTCCATGTCACCGGTGACCGCGGTATCGACACCGTCGTGGACGCGTTCGCCGTCGCAACGGCCGAGCACCCCCGCTCCGACTCCCGGCACTACGTCATCCACGGCGACTTCCTGAGCGCGCGGAGCATGAAGTCGCTGGCCGAGCAGGGGTTCGGGGTCAACATGAACCCGACGATCAAGTGGACCGTCGCGGACATGGAGGAGGAGTTCGTCGGGGCCGAGCGCGCCGCGTACGCGTGGCCCTACCGCGACGCGATCGACGCCGGGGTGTCGGTGGCGAGCGGTTCCGACGCGCCCGTCACGTTCCCCGACTGGCGGCAGGGTGTCGCCACGATGCTGCTGCGCGAGTCGAAGGCCGGCGGCAGGGTCAGCGGCCCGGAGCAGCGCATCGGGCTGGCCGAGGCGATCCGTACGTACACGATCAACGCGGCCCGGCAGGACTTCGCCGAGGACTGGAAGGGCTCCCTGGAGGTGGGCAAGGTCGCCGACCTCTGCGCGCTCGCGGGGGATCTCCTCACGGCCGACGCCCACGACGTGCCGGACATGCCCGTCGTCCTGACCGTGCTCGGCGGCCGGATCGTCCACGACGACCTCGCCGTTTGACCGCCCTCGGGCTCGTGATCATCCTTGGAGGATGCAGGAGGAACGGACCGCCACGGACATTCTGGACGCGGCGCTCCGGGTACGCGAGGCGGCCCGGAGCGCGGTGCACGGTGAGGCCGGGGCGGCCGGGGAGGCCGGGGCGGCCGACTCGGTGCTGGCGGCGCTGTCCGGTGTGATGGCGTACGACCACGCCTCTCTGGCCCGGTGGGATCCGCTGCTGCGGCGCCACGCCACCTTGGCGGGCAGCTACCCGTACGACGCGACGGCGTACATCGAGACGGGGCTCCATCACGACCCGATGTTCTCCGTGCTCCGCGAACCCTCGCAGGGCGGCCTCTGGCTCGGCGACGTGCCGCACCGACTCCTCGCGAGCTCACCGGGGTTCCAGGAGGTGCTCCGGCCCCTGGGCGTCGAGGGCGGCGTCGCGCAGTGTCTGTTCGCGCCGGACGGCCGGTACGTCGGGATGCTCAACGTCAGCACGTGCCGGCCGCAGGACGCGGGCGGCCCCGTCCGCGCGGTCCTCGCGCTGCTCACGGAAGCCCTCGCCATGGTCACCGACCCGTGCGCCCGCGCCGTCACCGGTCCGCCCGGGACTCCGGGCGGAGCCCCGGACAGAGCCCCGGGCGGGCTCTCCCCACGCGAGCTGCAGGTACTGGCCGAACTGACCGGCGGGCGCACCAACCGGGAGATCGCGGGCCGCCTGCACATCGCGCCCCGTACCGTCGCCACGCACGTCGAGCACATCCTGACCAAGCTCGACCTCCCCAACCGCGCGGCGGCGGCGGCCCGCGCGGCGGCCTGGGGGCTCGAACCGGCCCCGTGACGCACAGGACCATCGGCGACGTCGACGGCTCGAACCCGTTCTGGTCGGGTACGAACGGCTCCCGCTGCTCCTCGTACGCCGGCGCCCTGGCCTGGTCCTTCGCCGCGGACGGCCGCCTTGTCGTGACCTTCGGCGGCAGCGCGGTCGCTCCGTGACAAGGCGGCGGACCGCCTGACCGGCCGAAGAGGGGCGCGTTCTGTGCCGTTCGCGAGCAATGGGCGTCGGCGTGATCGCGGGCCGGTCGCTGCTGTACAGTCCGCGCCCCCGCCGTGACGTAAGGACTGCTCCATGCGAACTCGCCCCAGGTGCGCCGCCGCACTCGCTCTCCCGCTTCCGCTCGCGCTCGCGCTGACCGCCTGCGGCGCGGCGGCCGACGAGGGCGAGAGCCCCGAGGCCGTGCGGACGTCCGCGACTGCGACCGCGACTGCGTCCGAGGCCGCGCCCCCGCCCGGGCCGGAGTCCGCCGAGGACCACCTCCGCCTCGCCGAGAAGGCGATGGCGCAGGAGGCGGCCTGGTCCTTCTCCGTGCGGGGGCAGGAGGGGCTGACGCACCAGGGGCACAGGAGCGCCGCCACCTACCGGGCCACGGTCCGGCGGGGCATGGAGCCGGAGGTCCTGCACGGGGAGGGGAGCAGTACCAGCAGCAAGGGGAGGACGAAGAAGGAGGAGATCTACGTCGTCGGCGGTACGGCGTACCTCAGGGAGGGCGGCGCGGCGTGGAAGGCCGCGCCCGCCTCCGAGCCCGCGATGCGGAACAAGGTCGAGGACGCGGTCGCGGCCGTCGAGGAGTTCCGGGCGTACGCGCGGGCCGGCGACGACGCCGTGACGGTGACCGAGGTCGAGGCCGACGGCACGATCGAGCTCGCCGTGAGGAGCGACGGCAAGCGGAAGCTGACCGCCGTACGGGACCTGCCCTGGGTCAAGAAGGCGAAGCGCGAGTTCGACCCGACGGCCGACCAGCTCCGCGCCGCCGGCATCCCGGTGAGCGACGCGCGGCTGACCCTCTCGCATCTCGAGGAGGTGCTGGTCCTGGACGCGAAGACGTACCGCGTCACGAGCCACCGGTTCACGTTCGGCTTCCTCGTCCCGTACGCGGGTGGGCAGGACATCGCGTACGAGCAGGAGGTACGGGAGGACAACCAGGGCCCGTACAGCGGCCGGATCGAGCGTCCCGAGGGAGTGCGCTGAGCGGAGACGGGCGCGGGCGCCGCGTTTCGCCACGACCGGCCGCGCCGGCGTGGTCGACTGGCCCACGTACCCGAACTCCTCAGTGAATCGAGCCGATACACATGACGCAGCTGAGTCGGATATACGTGGACGAGTGCCGGCGCGAGGGTGGCGGCGGACTGCGCGACGCCGTCGCGCGCGCCGAACTGCCCCCGGCCTTCACGGAGGCCTGGCGACGGCATCTGCTCCCCCGCCCCTGGTTCGTCCACGCCCCGGAGATGGCCGCCTTCGCCCAGGACGTGGAGAGCCTCTTCGACCTCCTCGTGTCCCTGCCGCACCGGCTCTTCGACGGTGACATGGAGCGGTACGCGAAGGAGATCGGGCTCGAACCGCACCACGCGGCGCTGCTCAGCCGGGCCGGTTCCGGCCGTCCCGACAGGCTGGGCCGTGCCGACGCGTATCACGACGGCACCTCGTACAAGCTCCTGGAGTTCAACCTCGGCAGCGAGGTGGGAGGCCTGGACATGGCCGTGTTCAACCAAGGGCTGCTGCGCGTACCGGAGTTCGCCGCCTTCGCCGAGGAGCACCGGCTCGGCCACGTGGACATCGCCGCGGAGATCGCGGCCGTGCTGCGCGAGCGGGCCCGGCCCGTCGTGGCGGGCGGCGCGGAGCCGGTGGTCGGGCTCATCGAGGGGCGCGGGGGCGTCGCTCCGTACGGGCGGCTGATGCGCGCGTTCCAGGAGGCGATGGCCGCGCAGGGTCTCGATCTGCGGATCGGCGAGGTCGGCGAGGTGCGCGCCCGGCCGGACGGCAAGCTGACCCTGGACGGCACCCCGCTCGACGTCGTCCTGCGGAACTTCGCGGCCGTTCAGCTGCTCGACGATCCGGAAGGACCGGAGGTGGCGGAACCGTTCTTCCGGGCCCACGAGGCGGGCAGGACCGTGCTGTTCACCTCACTGGAGAGCGGTCTCTACTCCCACAAGAGCGCGCTGGCCCTGCTCTCCGACCCGCGCTGGAGCACCGCCTTCGACGCCGACGAGCGGGCCCTGGTGGACCGGGTGCTGCCATGGAGCCGTACGCTGCGCGCCTCCGGGCCTGCCGAGCTCCTCGACCTGTGCCGCGAGCGCAGGGAGCGGCTCATCCTCAAACCCGGGGCCGGGTACGGCGGCCTGGACACGTTCGTCGGCTGGGAGAGCACCGACGCCGAGTGGCACCGGGCGCTGGCCTTCGCCGCCGAACACGGCTATCTGGCCCAGGAACGCGTCACGCCCCGCCCCGAGCCGGTGTACGACCCGGCCACCGGCGCCGTCGACGACTGGGTCGCGGCCCTGGGCGTCTTCCTCACCGACCGGGGGTACGCCGGCGCGCACGCCCGGGCCAACCGGGCCGACGGCGCCGCGATCGTCGGGATGAGCAGCAACCCGGACACGCGCATGGTCGGCGTGTTCTCCCATCCCTGAACGCACATCCCGGGTAGTTCGCTGAGCGAATTACAGGGCCGTCCAGGTGTAGCCTGCCCCCATGGGTAAGCATGATGACGGCCGGATCGGGATGGCGACCGCGCTGGTGCGGTCCACATTCCTGGTGAATGCCGTGTACGCCGAGTCGAGCCGGGAACACGGCCTCACTCCGCAGCAGGGGCAACTGCTGTGCGTCCTGATGGCGCAGCCGTACGGCATGAGTGAACTGGGGGCCATGCTGGGTCTCGCCAAGTCCAGCCTCACCGGCCTGGTGGACCGTACCGAGCGCAACGGACTGGTCCGGCGCGAGGCGGACCCGCGGGACATGCGCGCGGTACGGGTCGCGCTCACCCCGCGGGGCGCCGAAGTCGCCGAGGAGTTCTACGCCGAGACCTGCCGGCGGGTCGAGCGGCTGCCGGCGGGGCTCGACGCGGCGGACTTCGCCACGCTCGCCGATCTGCTCGGCCGCGTCGTGCGGGACAACGAGGTTCCGGCGGTCTTCCTGGAGCCGGAAGAGGGAGCTCCCACCATCCGTAAACACTGACCCGAGAATCGAAAGAGTTGAAGTTCGTTACACGAACCAATATGGTTCGTGTAACGAACTTCAACTCTTTCGTCTGTGGGAGTGTGCATCATGCGTCGTACAGTCGCGATCATCGGCGGCGGTTATGGGGGGTCGGCGCTGGCCAAGGCCCTGGGCCCCGAAGCCGACATCGTGCTCATCGATCCCCGGGACGCGTTCGTCAACGCGGCCGGTTCGCTGCGGGCACTGACCCGGCCCGACTGGGCGGGCAACATGTTCTTCCCCTTCGAGACCCTGCTCACCCGAGGCACGCTGGTGCGCGAGCGCGCGGTCTCGGTCGACCCCGGCGGTGTCACCCTGGCGTCCGGTGAGCGTGTCGAGGCGGACTACCTCGTCCTGGCCTCCGGCTCCAGCTACGCCTACCCCGCCAAGTCCGACGCCGACTCCATGAGTGAGGCCCTGGACGAACTGCACCGCACCCACAAGGAACTGCTGGGCTCCGAAAGGGTGTTGATCGTCGGCGCCGGTCCGGTCGGCCTGGAACTGGCCGGGGAGATCAAGGCTGTCTGGCCGCACAAGCAGGTGACCGTCGTCGACCCCGCCGAGGAGCTGCTGTCCGGCTTCGAGCCGGAGCTGCGCGAGGACCTGCACCGGCAGCTCGACGAGCAGGACATCCGGCTGCGGCTGGGCACCGGCCTGACGGCGCCGCCGACGACCGAGCCGGGCCGGGCCGAGACCTTCACCGTCACCACCACCGGCGGTGAGGAGATCACCGCCGACATCTGGTTCCGCGCCCACGGGGTGCGCGTCAACAGCGACTACCTCGCCGACGGCCGGCTCACCACGCGCACACCGGAGGGACAGGTCCCCGTGACCGAGACCCTCGCCGTCGAGGGCTACGAGCACGTCTACGCGATCGGCGACATCACCGACGTCGCCGAGGCCAAGATGGCCGGGTACGCGATGCAGCACGCCGAGGTCGTGGCACGGAACATCACCGCCCAACTGCGCGGCGAGCCGCCCACGGCCACCTACCGGCCCCTGCCCCATCCGGTGATCCTTCTCCCGCTCGGACCGCAGGGCGGCGTCGGCCAACTGCCCACGCCCGACGGCCCGTCCGTCGTCCCGGCCGGCACGGTCTCGGCGTACAAGGGCGCCGATCTGTTCACCGCCCGCTTCACCGAACAGTTCGGCCCCACCGCCGGCTGAACCACCCGCGAACCAGCCAACCAGCGAACGAAAGGCAGGACCATGTCCGTACAGGAAGTCGTCTTCGGCTTCGGCGCGCACAGCGGTATCGACGACGGTCCGGAGCTGCTGCGCCTGGCCCAGCAGGCCGACCGTGACGGGCTCGACCTCTTCTCGCTGTCGGACCACCCCTACATCGGTGGCCGGCTCGACGCGTACGCGTCCATCGGATTCGTCCTCGGACGTACGCGGCACATCTCCGGCCTCGCCAACGTCACCAACCTGCCGACCCGGCCCGCTCCCCTGCTGGCGCGGACGGTGACGTCCCTGTCCGCGCTCTCCGGCGGCCGCGTCGTGCTCGGCATGGGGGCGGGCGGGCTGTGGGACCGGATCTCCGCCATGGGAGTGGAGCGGCTCTCACCCGGCGATGCCGTCGACGCCTTCGAGGAGGCGATCGTCCTGGTCAGGAAGTTGTCGGGGGGCGGTCCTCCGGTCACCTTCCGGGGCCGCCACTACCAGGTGAACGAGATCGAGCCGGCTCCGGTGGCCGCGCCCCCCGTCTGGACCGGGTCGGTCGGCCCGAAGTCCCTGGCCGCCACCGGCCGGGTGGCCGACGGGTGGCTGCCCGGACACGCGGCGGACTGGCTCAGCGAGCGCTACCGCACATCGCGTCCGGTCGTCGACGAGGCCGCGGCGGCCGCGGGCCGTGATCCGCGCGAGATCCGCACGGTGTTCAACTTCCCCGGCCGCATCACCGACCGTCCGCTGACCGCCACACGCGACGGCGACGGCCGCTGGATCGGCGGCTCCGTCGACCAGTGGGCCGAGGAACTGACCGGAGCCGTACTGGACCACGGGGCCTCGGGCTTCATCCTCTTCTCCCCCGGTGGCGGCACGCAGGACTCCGCCTCCCTCGGCCGGTGGGCCGGGGAGATCGTCCCGGCCGTGCGCGAGGCGGTCGCCAAGGAGACCCGACCGGCCGCTGGGAGCTGACCGGAGCCCTCAGGCTCCGGCCTGCAGGTCCGCCGCGATCGCGCGGGCGGCCTCGCGGGCGGGGCGGCCGACGCCGATGAGGGTCGCGGAGGCGGGGCCCGTCCAGTCCCCGTACCCGAGGAGGTGGAGGCGCGGTTCGCCGACGGCCCGGGTGCCGGTGGTGGGGATGTGGCCGCGCGGGCCGCGCAGGCCGAGCGGGGCCAGGTGCGAGAGGGCGGGGCGGAAGCCCGTGCACCAGATGACCGCGTCCGCTTCGGCGGTCGTGCCGTCCGCCCACTCCGCACCGCGACGGGTCAGGCGGGTGAACATCGGCCGCGCCGTGAGCAGTCCGGCGTCACGGGCCTCGCGTACGGGCGGTACGGCCACGATGTCGCCGAGCGAGGCGACCCCGCCCGTGTCCGTACGTCCCTCGTCGAGGGCGCGGCGGCGGGCGGTGGCCGCGTCGAAGAGGGCGCGGCCGTCGATGTCGTCGGCGAGGTAGCGGGGCGGGCGCTGTGTCACCCAGGTGAGCTCGGTGTCGTACGCGAGGTCGGCGGCGATCTGGGCACCGGAGTTGCCGCCGCCCACCACGACCACGTGTTGCCCGGCGAACTCGGCGGGGCCGCGGTACCGGACCGTGTGGAGCTGACGGCCCGCGTAGTCGGGGCGGCCCGGCACGGCGGGCAGGAACGGCCGGGTCCAGGAGCCGGTGGCGCTGATCACCGCGCGGGCCCGCCAGGCGCCGGAGTCGGTCTCGACCCGCAGGTGCGGGCCGTCGCGGTGGACGCCCTCGACGCGGACCCCGCGCCGGACGGCGAACGCGTAGCGCTTCTCGTAGTCGGCCAGGTACGAGACGACGTGGGCGGCGTCGGGGTAGGTCTCGCCCGGCTGCGGCGGCATGAGCCGGCCCGGCAGGGAGGAGAAGGCCGCCGGGGAGAACAGGCGCAGGGAGTCCCAGGTGTGCTGCCAGGCGCCGCCGGGCGTGGCCTGCTCGTCGAGGACGACGCAGTCCACGCCCAGGCGGCGCAGGTGGTAGGCGGCGGCGAGCCCGGACTGGCCGCCGCCGATCACCACGACGTCGCTGTGGTCCGTCATGCCTTGGGTCGCATGAAGACGACCCCGACCAGGGCCAGGCCCACCACGGCACCGACCAGCTGCATGCCGATGAAGGCCGGGACGGAGCCGGGGGCGATCCCCGCGAAGGTGTCGGTGAAGGCCCGGCCGATCGTCACGGCCGGGTTGGCGAAGGAGGTCGATGAGGTGAACCAGTAGGCGGCGCCGATGTACGAGGCGACCGCGACGGGTGCGAAGCGCAGCCGGTCGGTGCGGGCCAGGCCGAAGATCAGCAGGATCAGTCCGGCGGTGGCGACGACCTCGCCCAGGAGGAGGTTCCCGGCGGAGCGGTCGTGGGTGGACCACGTCACGAGCGGTTCGCCGAACATCGCGTCCGCCAGGATCGCGCCCGCGATGGCTCCGGCGATCTGCGACGGCACGTACACGGCGGCCTCGCGGGTGTCGACACCGGCGCCGCCGCGACGGGCGGTCCACCACTCGGCGAGGGTGACCGCCGGGTTGAAGTGGGCGCCGGAGACCGGGCCCAGGAGGGCGATGAGGACGCCGAGGCCGAAGACGGTGGCGGTGGAGTTGGCGAGCAGCTGCAGCGCCACGTCGTCGGTCAGCTGGGTGGCCTGGATGCCGGAGCCGACGACGACCGCGACCAGGGCGGCGGTCCCGATCAGCTCGGCGGCGGCGCGGGCGACCAGCGGCGTCCGGGGTGGGGTGGCGCCGGGTGCGGGCTGCGGCGCGTCGGCGGATATGGGCGTGCCGGCGTGCTCGATGGCGGTCAAGACAGGTTCTCCTCGGGCAGGTGAGGCAGAGCGGACGGGCTCGGGAGGGTCAGGGCGTGTCCGGCCAAGATCCGCCGGACACCCTCTAGGGGCAGGACCGCTTGAGGTTCGCTTCGGCGGTGGCGCGCGCGGTCTTCGCGAGGTCGGCGAACTGACCGGCGAGGGCATCGATGACGTCCGGGCGCAGGCGGTAGTAAGTGAATCTGCCGCACGGCTCCGTCTCCACGACGCCGGCCTCGCGCAGCACCTTGAGGTGGTTGGAGAGGTTGGTCTGCTTGGCGCCCGTCTCCTCCACGAGGTGGGTGGTGCAGAGGGTCTCCCGGGCGAGGAGGGTCACGATCCGGAGCCTGAGCGGATCGGCCAGAACCCGGAGCAGATCAGTGTCGACTGACGTCATCATGTGCTGATACTGTCACATCAGCTGGGGCTGACACCAGTCCGGGCTGACCATGTCGGCCGGCCCGTAGTCCCCGTCCCCGCCCACCAAGGAAGAAACGATGTCCTCCGCTCCTGCCGCCTCCGTGCTGTTCGTCTGTGTCCACAACGCGGGCCGTTCCCAGATGGCGGCCGGGTTCCTGCGCCACCTCGCCGGTGACCGCGTCGAGGTCCGCTCCGCGGGCTCCCTGCCCGGCGACCAGGTCAACCCCTCCGCCGTCGCCGCCATGGCCGAGCTGGGCATCGACATCTCCGACCAGAAGCCGAAGGTGCTGACGACGGAGGCCGTCCAGGCGTCCGACTACGTGATCACCATGGGCTGCGGCGACGCCTGCCCCATCTTCCCCGGCAAGAAGTACCTGGACTGGGCCCTGGAGGACCCGGCCGGTCAGGGCGTCGAGGCCGTCCGCCCGATCCGCGACGAGATCAAGGGCCTCATCGAGAGCCTCGTCGCCGAGATCGACGCGAAGCAGCGGCAGGCCTGAGCCTCAGGGCGTGGGGTTCCACTCCCGAGGAAGCCCGGCCCCGCAGAGCGCGCAGACGTACTCCCCCTCGCGTACGAGGTTCAGCTCCGCGCACCCCGCGCAGCGCCGGAACACGATCTCGTGGGTGAACCGTCCCGGGTGGGCGAGACCCGCGCGGGCGAGCGCGGCGGCGACGGAGGCCCAGGAGTCGGGGTCCGGGCAGTAGCCGGTCGACTGGTTGCTGATCTCGGCGGCCTCCCAGCCGCCGGGCCCCTCGACGAAGGCCATCTCCCCCGCCGCGCGCACCCAGCCCCGCCCGGCGCAGGCGACATGCTCGCTGCGGCGGGGCGCGAGCCGCAGGAAGCCGTCCTCGTCCACGACATAGGTGAACGGCTCGTCGAGGTCCCCGGCCGTCCGGGCGGCGACCCACGCCGCGAAGTCCTCAGGGGTACGCATCACCCGGCCCGAGCTGCCCTCCGTGACCGCCGCACGGATCTCCGGCGGGCCGACGTACCCGTACCGCCGCGGTCCGGCGGAGGCGATCACGATCCGGGGCCGCAGCACGCGGACGGCCGCGCCGGAGAGGCGCACCCTCGCCGCCAGGGGCGGAGTGATCTCCCCCACCTCGCGCCCGTACAGCTCGATCCGGTCCAGGACCAGCTCCCCGCCCTCGAACCCGTCGCCCGTCCTGACCAGGCCGCCGACACAGCGGACGACGCAGACGGCGGCGTCGGGCCCGTCCGCCTCCACCTCGTGGATCTGGAGCATGGCGTCACCCTAGCCACTGGCGTCCGTGGCACTGAGTGTGTTTTGCTGAGGGTACTCAGTGCCACAAGCCTTAGGGGAGCTCACCATCATGGGCAAGGACTTCGACCTGTATCGCCCGTCCGAGGAGCACGAGATGCTCCGGGAGACGGTCCGTGCGCTGGCGGAGGCGAAGATCACGCCGTTCGCCGCGGCGGTCGACGAGGAGGCCCGTTTCCCGCAGGAGGCGCTGGACGCGCTGGTCGCGGCCGATCTGCACGCGGTCCACGTGCCGGAGTCCTACGGCGGTGCGGGCGCGGACGCGCTGGCGACGGTGATCGTGATCGAGGAGGTCGCCCGCGCGTGCGGTTCGTCCTCGCTGATCCCGGCCGTGAACAAGCTGGGCTCGCTGCCGGTGATCCTGTCCGGCTCGGAGGAGCTGAAGAAGAAGTACCTGGGCCCGCTGGCCAAGGGCGAGGCGATGTTCTCGTACTGCCTGTCGGAGCCGGACGCCGGTTCGGACGCGGCCGGGATGAAGACCCGCGCGGTGCGCGACGGCGACTTCTGGGTGCTCAACGGTGTGAAGCGGTGGATCACCAACGCCGGTGTGTCGGAGTTCTACACGGTGATGGCCGTCACCGACCCCGACAAGCGCTCCAAGGGCATCAGCGCGTTCGTGGTGGAGAAGGGCGACGAGGGCGTGTCCTTCGGCGCGCCGGAGAAGAAGCTCGGCATCAAGGGCTCCCCGACGCGTGAGGTCTACCTCGACAACGTGCGCATCCCGGCCGACCGGATGATCGGCGCGGAGGGCACCGGATTCGCCACCGCGATGAAGACCCTGGACCACACCCGTATCACCATCGCCGCGCAGGCCCTCGGCATCGCCCAGGGCGCCCTGGACTACGCCAAGGGCTACGTCAAGGAGCGCAAGCAGTTCGGCAAGCCGATCGCCGACTTCCAGGGCGTGCAGTTCATGCTGGCCGACATGGCCATGAAGCTCGAGGCCGCCCGCCAGCTCACCTACGCCGCCGCCGCCAAGTCCGAGCGCGTGGACGGCGACCTGACCTTCTTCGGCGCCGCGGCCAAGTGCTTCGCCTCCGACGTCGCCATGGAGGTCACCACCGACGCCGTCCAGCTCCTGGGCGGCTACGGCTACACCCGCGACTACCCCGTCGAGCGCATGATGCGCGACGCCAAGATCACCCAGATCTACGAAGGCACCAACCAGGTCCAGCGCATCGTCATGGCCCGCAACCTCCCGTAATCGTCTGTCACTTGAAAGGAGCCAGGCCGTGACCCTGAGGATCGCTGTCTGTGTGAAGTACGTACCCGACGCGACCGGCGACCGCGGTTTCGCCGACGACCTGACCGTCGACCGCGACGAGGTCGACGGCCTGCTCTCGGAGCTGGACGAGTACGCCGTCGAGCAGGCGCTGCAGATCGCCGAGGAGGCGGACGAGGCCGAGGTCACCGTCGTCACCGTCGGCCCCGACGACGCCAAGGACGCCCTGCGCAAGGCGCTGTCCATGGGCGCCGACAAGGCCGTCCACGTCAACGACGAGGACATCCACGGCACCGACGTCATCGGCACCTCCGCGATCCTCGCCAAGGCGCTGGAGAAGACCGGCTTCGACCTGGTCGTCTGCGGCATGGCGTCGACCGACGGCACGATGGGTGTGCTGCCCGCGCTGCTCGCCGAGCGGCTGAGCCTGCCGCAGGTCACCCTGCTCTCCGAGATCTCGGTGGAGGACGGCCTGGTGAAGGGCCGCCGGGACGGCGACGCCGCCACCGAGCTGCTCGAGGCCCCGCTGCCGGCCGTCGTCTCGGTCACCGACCAGTCGGGCGAGGCCCGTTACCCCTCCTTCAAGGGGATCATGGCCGCCAAGAAGAAGCCGGTCGAGGAGCTGGACCTGGACGACCTCGGCATCGACGCCGACGAGGTCGGTCTGGCCGGGTCCTGGACGCTGGTCGAGTCGGCCGCCGCGCGCCCGGCCCGTACCGCGGGCACGATCGTCACGGACGAGGGCGACGGCGGCAAGCAGCTCGCCACGTTCCTGTCGTCGCAGAAGTTCATCTGACCCACCGTCACTACCGTTCAGGAGCAAGGAATCATGGCTGAGATCCTGGTTCTCGTGGACCACGCCGACGGTGCGGTCCGCAAGCCGGCGCTCGAACTGCTCACCCTGGCCCGCCGGATCGGCGAGCCGACGGCCGTCGTGCTCGGCGCCGGTGAGGCCGCGGCGTCGATCGCCGCCACCGCCGGGGAGTACGGCGCGGCCACCGTGTACGTCGCGGACGGCGCCGAGTTCGCCGAGCGGCTCGTCGTGCCGAAGGTCGACGCGCTCACCCAGATCGCCAAGGACAAGGGCGTCGCCGCCGTCCTGGTGCCCTCCTCCGGCGAGGGCAAGGAGGTCGCCGCGCGCGTCGCGCTGCGCCTCGGCTCCGGTCTCATCACCGACGCCGTGGAGCTGGAGGCCGGCGAGGAGGGCCCCGTCGCGACCCAGTCCGTCTTCGCCGCCTCGTACCAGGTGAAGTCGCGGGTCTCGCAGGGCGTCCCGGTCATCACCGTCAAGCCCAACTCCGCCGCCCCGGAGGCCGCCCCGGCCGCCGGTACGGTCGAGAATGTCACCGTCGCCTTCACGGGCAACGCCGCCAAGGTCGTCTCGCGCACCCCGCGGGTCTCCACCGGCCGCCCCGAGCTGACCGAGTCCGCGATCGTGGTCTCCGGCGGCCGCGGTGTCGGCGCGGCCGAGGGCTTCGAGGTCGTCGAGAAGCTCGCCGACTCGCTCGGCGCGGCGGTCGGCGCCTCGCGCGCCGCGGTCGACGCGGGCTGGTACCCGCACTCCAACCAGGTCGGCCAGACCGGCAAGCAGGTCTCGCCGCAGCTGTACATCGCGGCGGGCATCTCCGGCGCGATCCAGCACCGCGCGGGCATGCAGACCTCGAAGACGATCGTGGCCGTCAACAAGGACGCCGAGGCCCCGATCTTCGACCTCGTCGACTACGGCGTGGTCGGTGACCTCTTCGAGGTCCTGCCGCAGCTGACGGACGAGATCGGCGCGCGCTGACCGCCCGGCTCCCGCCGAAAAAGAACCGGCCCGGTGGCACTCTGTGCCACCGGGCCGGTTCTTCTCGTTCCGGGCTCCCGGTCAGATCCAGCCGTCGAGGGGGACCTCTTCGCAGAGCCGGACGACCGGCTGCCGGCCGGAGGCGGTGGAGCGGGAGGCGAGCCTGACCCGTACGCCGGGGCGCACCGCGTGGAGCGGGCCGTCGACCCGGCACCGGACGACGAAGCCCTCGGCCATGTACACCGGCCAGAGGTCGGCGTCGGCCGCGGCGACCCCGCGGCGTACGGAGATCACGCCCTCGCCCTCGCTGCGTTCGGGCGCGAGGTCGGTCGACCCGCAGGTCGGACAGAGCAGGCGCTGGAAAGTCGTGGTGTGGCACCAGCGGCAGAGCTGGTAGTAGAGCTCGGCGTCGGCGACCGATTCCTCGGTCCGGACGGCGGCGCTCCCGATCCTCAGTCCCGTGGATCCCGATCCCGTGTGGAACACGATGCCTTCTCCTTGCACTCGGCGGCTCGACCGTGCATGGAGTCAACATATGGCACTGAGTGCCACAGAATAAAGACCTCAGTTCCCTGAATTGATGATACTGAGATCCCCGAGGGTCCCTCAGCTCTCGCCGAGGCTCGATTCCACCTCGCGCACCACGCGCCACATCGGCGTGGACCGCTTGGTGATCACCACGACGACGTCCTCGGCCGCGTCCTCCTGGACACCGCCGGCACCGGGCCCCTCGCGCCCCTCCTGCCAGGTGTTCTGGACGAATTCCAGGGCCTGGTCCACCTCGGCCAGCGGGTCGCCCTCGCCGCCGGAGCGCAGCCAGTGGCGCAGGGCGTGGTTGTGGGCGGCGACCACGGCGGCGGCGACCACGTTGGCCCGCAGCGTGCCGTCGCGGCGGTCGGCGAAGCGGGTGCGCAGATAGTCGCCGAGCGTCTTCTCGTACCGCCAGACGACCGACAGTTCGTACGTCCGCAGGCCCGTCACCTCGCGGGTGAGGCGGTAGCGCTGGACGGAGAAGGTGGGGTTCTCGGCGTACATCCGCATGACGAGGCGGGCGGCGCCGCACACCCTGACCAGCGGGTCGTCGGTGTCCCCGCTCGCGGCGAGGAACTCGGTCATGTCGGCCAGGCACTGCTCGTGGTCGGGGAAGACCACGTCCTCCTTGGAGGGGAAGTACCGGAAGAAGGACCGCCGGCCGACCCCGGCCAGCGTGACGATGTCGTCGACCGTCGTCTGTTCGTACCCGCGCTCCAGGAAGAGCTGGAAGGCCGCGGCGATGAGGGAGTCCCGCATCGCGGGCTTCGCGGAGTTCGTCGAGGCTGTTCCCATGGCCCGAACCTAACATCCGGGGTACGGGAAAGCGGCACTTGGTGCCGGGCTTGACCGGCACCAAGTGCCCTCAGGGGCCTACGGCGGTCAGCGGGCGGCCATCCGCAGGGCGCCGTCCATCCGGATCGTCTCGCCGTTGAGGTAGTCGTGCTCGGCGACCATGGTGACGAGCCGGGCGTACTCGTCCGGGCGGGCCAGGCGCTGCGGGAAGGTGACGCTCGCGCCGAGCCCGGCCCGGACCTCCTCGCTGAATCCGGCCATCATCGGGGTGTCGACGATGCCGGGCGCGATGGTGACGACCCGGATGCCGAACTGGGCGAGGTCCCGCGCGGCGGTGACGGTCATCCCGGCGACGCCGGCCTTGGAGGCGGCGTAGGCGATCTGTCCGACCTGGCCCTCGAAGGCGGCGATCGAGGCCGTGTTGACGACCAGGCCACGCTGCCCGTTCTCGTCCGGCTCCTGCCGGGCGATGGCCTCGGCGGCGAGCCGCATCACGTTGAAGGTGCCGACCAGGTTGACGTCCACGACCGCCCTGAAGAGTGCCAGGTCGTGCGGTCCCTTGCGCCCGAGCACCCGCGCGGAGGGCGCGATCCCAGCGCAGTTGACCGCGAGCCGCAGCTCGGCCCCGTCCTCCGCGATCCGCCCGAGCGCCGCCCGCACCTGCTCCTCGTCGGTGACGTCGGCCGGGAGCAGCGTGACCCCGTCCGCGGGCGCCTCGGCCCCGGCGACCGCCTTGTCGAGGTCGAGCCCGTACACGGTGGCGCCCTGCGCGGCGAGCGCTGCGGCGGTGGCCGCACCGAGCCCCGAAGCGGCACCGGTGACGAGCGCGGCGGAACCTGCGATGTCCATGGAACTCCTCGTACGAACCGGCGGCCCGTCACGGGCCGCCGTAGGTGTGTGGTGATGGATGGATGGCGAGGGCCGGCCTGGGCGCTACTTCCACTCGTAGGCCTTGTCCGTGAACTTCCCGCCTTCGTCCTGCTCGAACTCGAACACGCCGACGGTGCCGTTGAGCCGGGTGAAGCGCGCGGCGGCGCTCTCCCAGAAGATCGAGCCGCGCCAGCTGGCCCCGCCGGACTCGGTGACATGCCCGATTCCGGAGCCGTGCCAGGTGACGGACTCGCCGTCGCGGGTCATGGTGACCCCCTGGCCTTCTCCGAAGAGGGTGCCGTCGGCACGCATGACCGACTCGTACGTGCCCATGGTGGTGCCCTCGACGCCCAGAAGAGTTCCGCTCGCGCGGATCGACACCTCAAGGACCGCGTGGCCACCGTCCGTGGACAGCACCCGGATTCCCGTGACCTCTCCCGTTTCCTCACCGATCAGGTCTCCGAGCATGATGGGGCTCCTCTCCTGAGACGACGGATCGGGTCCCCCCTTCCGGACTACGCCCGCCGGCACGGCCCGGCAACCCGGGAGGTTCAGCGGGCGAGCCCGCGGCTGATGACGAGCCGCTGGATCTGGTTGGTGCCCTCGAAGATCTGCATGATCTTGGCCTCGCGCATATAGCGCTCGACCGGGAAGTCGCGGGTGTATCCGTACCCGCCGAGGACCTGGACGGCGTCGGTGGTCACCTTCATGGCGGCGTCGGTCGCGATCAGCTTCGCGGCGCTGGCCTGGCGGCTGAAGGGGCGGCCCAGGTCGCGGCGGCGGGCCGCGTCGAGGTAGGTGGCGCGCGCGGAGTCGACGGCGGCGGCCATGTCGGCCAGGAGGAAGCCGAGACCCTGGTGGTCGACGATCCTCCGGCCGAAGGTGGTGCGCTCGTTGGCGTATTCGACGGCGGCGTCGAGGGCGGCCTGGGCCAGGCCCGTGGCGCAGGCGGCGATGCCCAGGCGGCCGCAGTCCAGTGCGCTGAACGCGATCTGGAGCCCCTGGCCCTCGTCGCCGATGAGCCGGTCGGCCTCCAGGAGGGCGCCGTCCCAGTGGGCGGAGGTGGTCGGGACGGCCTGGAGGCCCATCTTGCGCTCGGGCTTGCCGAAGGTGAGGCCCTCGGTCGCGCCGGGGGCGAGGAAGCAGGAGACGCCGTGGCTGCCGGCGGCGGTGCGGGCGAAGAGGGCGTAGAAGCCGGCCTTGCCGCCGTGGGTGATCCACGCCTTGTTTCCGGTGACCCGATACGCCGTACCACCAGCGCCGTCTTCGGTGCGCTCGGCCTTGCAGTTCAGCGCGGCGGCGTCGGAGCCGGCCTGGGGCTCGGAGAGGCTGTAGCCGCCGATGGTCTCGCCGGCGAGCATCGCGGGGAGCCAGCGTTCCTTCTGCTCGGGGGTTCCGAAGGAGTTCAGGGGGTGGCAGGCGAGCGTGTGGACGCTGGTGGCGACGGCCACGGCCGCCCAGCGGGCCGCCAGCTCCTCCAGGACCTGCAGATACACCTCGTACGGCTGGCCTCCGCCGCCGTACTCCTCGGGGTAGGCGAGGCCGAGCAGCCCGGCCTCGCCGAGGGTGGTGAACAGACCTTCCGGGTACGTCTCGGCGGCCTCGTGCTCGTCCACGCGGGGAGAGAGTTCCTTGTCGGCGATCTCCCGGGTGAGGGCGATGAGGTCCGCTGCCTCGGGGGTGGGAAGCAGGCGGTCGACATCCATGGCGACTCCAGTGACACTCAGCACCGATCAAACGGTACTGCAGGCGGTACGGCAGTACCGTTTAGAGTAACGCAGAAGGGCGCCACCGAAACCCCCCGAACGGGTCGACCGGCATACTGTTCGGGTGATCGAGACCTCAGCCGCCGGCGCTCCGAAGCTGACGGGCCGCGGCGCCGCCCGCCGGTCCGCCCTGTTCGAGGAGCTGGTGGCCCTCCTGGTCGCCGAGGGCTTCGCCCAGCTGACGCTGGACGATCTCGCGGCCCGGCTGCGCTGCTCCAAGCGCACGCTCTACGGCCTGGCGGACAGCAAGGAACAGCTCGTCCGCGCGGCCGTCGTCCACTTCTTCCGGCGCGCCACCACCCGGGTCGAGGCGGTCCTCGCGGCGGAGCCCGAGCCCGCGGAGCGGCTGGCCGCGTATCTGCGGGCGGTCGCGGCGGAACTGGCGCCGGTCTCCCCGCAGTTCTTCGACGACGTGGCCGCCTTCGAACCGGCAGCCGAGGTCTACGAGCGCAATACGCGCGCGGCCGCGGGCCGGGTGCAGCAGCTGATCGAGGAGGGCGTGCGCGCGGGCGCCTTCCGGGAGGTCCATGTGACCTTCGCGGCCGATGTCATCGCCTCCGTCATGGTCCGCATCCAGCAGCGGCAGGTCGCGGCGGCGACCGGGCTCGCGGACGCGGAGGCGTACGGGCAGCTCGCGGAGCTGCTCCTGAACGGCCTGCGCAGGAACTGAGGCATGGCCGATACCGGCCACCCGTCCGTCACCCTTCGCAGCTGATCCACTACTGTGTGCGGCGCATCGATTCGCCACGACACAGGGAGTTCTTCGCGTGGAGCGCAGCCGTACCGACCTGAGGATCCGTGCCGTACTCGCCGCGATGGGCGTCACCGCCGCGCTGGCCACCGCCCCCGCCGCGCAGGCCGCGCCCGCGGAACAGATCAAGGCCGTGCCGCCGGCGCCGTGCTCCGGCGAGTTCGAGGGCGACAAGCGCCTCGGCCCGAAGTACCTGCCGAAGAAGAAGCAGGAGCCGGTGGGTCCGCTGCTGCGCCACTACCACCGCACCGGGAAGCTCTCCTCGGCGGACTTCCTCAAGAAGTACTGGGAGGGCCCGGCCGACACCGGCGGCTGGAAGTACCCGCCGAACGACGGCTTCGCCGAGGTCAACGGCGAGATCGACAAGGCACCGGACACCCTGGAGGAGGGCGAGCGCCTGGACCGCTTCGGCTCGGAGTACGGCTCCTACCTCGCCCCGGCCGGCGACCTGTACGCCAAGCGCGCGCTGCCCCCGCAGAACCTGAACACCCGTGACGCGGCCTTCCCGTGCGACTACCACCTGTACGAGGTGACCAAGTCGTTCACCGTCTGGGAGGGCGGGATCGCGCCCTGGTTCGAGCAGCCGGGCGGCGGCCGCCAGATCAAGCTGGACCCGGCGTTCCTGAACCCGGGGGACGGGCAGCGGCTGAACGTGAAGTGGCTGCTGGACCACGGCTATCTGGAGCGCGTCACCGCGTGACCGTGACGGACCGGCAGAACCTCGCGCGGGCACTCCAGGAGGCCGGAGTACCCGCCGAGCACTACTGGATCGAGGGCGCCCACGAACCGGCGCCCACCCCGCCGGACTTCGTCTATCTGCGGTCGCTTGAGGGCGGCCGCTGGGAGGTGGGCGTGTACGAGCGGGGCGCGTACGAGCCGGTCGCCACGCACGCCACGGAGGCGGCGGCGTGCGCCCACCTCCGTACGCTGATCGGCCGCTAGGGCCGTTCCCCAGGCGGCGCGAGCTCGGCAAGGCCCAAGAGACAGGCCCTAGTCCGGCAGGATCGGCGGGTCGGCGAGGCGTACGAGTTCGAGGGCCTGCCCCGGGAACCAGTCGCCCGCCTTCGGGTCGACCGTCCCGCGCTCGGGGTCCTTCGGACCGGCCGTACCGCGCAGACAGCGGCCGTCGGACTCCCCTGGCGTCTTGATCCACAGCCGGGCGTCGTGGAGCGGATCGCCGGTCGCGGCCGTCGGCCGGGGTCCGAGTCCGCGGCCGGGCGGGTTGCACCACTCCTGCGGGTCGGGGTGGGCGCCGGGCTTCGGGGTCCAGGGCCCCCGGCCCGCGCGGCCGGTGTCGGTGACGAAGTGAGCGCGGCCGGCCGCCGGGGCTCCGGCGTGGGTGGCCAGCCAGGCGCGGGCCTCGGCGCGGCTCCGGCTCGGGCCGGGGCAGTCGGCGGGGTCGCCCGCCTTGGAGGCGTGGGCGAGACAGCCGGAGACGAGGGTGCCGTACCAGGCGGTGTCCTCGTCGGAGTGGTAGTGGGAGACGTTGACCGCGAACCCGGTCGCGCGGCCGACGCCGGCCTTGAGCAGCCGGGGCACGAGGGTGCCGACGGCGTGCCAGCCGGGGTGTCCCGCGTCGATGTAGACCGTGGTGCCGGCGAGCGGTTCGAGGGTGTCGACGGCGCGACCGACCGCCGCGTAGCGGGCGGCTGTTCGCGTCCCCCGGCTGTCGTCCTGGCCGCAGTCCGAGGGCAGCAGGGCGATGCCGTCCGGTTCCAGGACGACGAGCGCGCGGTGGCCGCCGATGCCCCGGGCGACGGCTCGGATCCAGGTGTCGTAGCCGGTTTCGGTGGCCGCGCCGCCGGCGGAGTACTGCGAGCAGTCACGGCCCGGCACGTTGTAGAGCACGAGGACGGGCACGGTCCCCTCCCGCGTGGCGGTCTCCACCACGTGGCGCGCGGCACGTTCGACGGCGGCGGGTGTCCCGTCCCCGAGCCAGACGGCGTGCGGGGTGCGGACCAGGGCGAGCAGTCCGGCGGCGGTGCGCTCGTCTCCTCGCGCGCGGAGTTCGTGGTACTGGGCGAGCGCGGCCGGGTTGGCGGCGGGGGTGTGGAAGCGGACGGGGTCGGGCGGTGCGCCCCCGGCCGTCACCGGCAGGAGCGCGGCGGCGAGCAGGGCGAGGGCGAGCGAGGCGAGGGCCAGGACCCGTGCGGACGGCACGGCGGTGGAGCGGTGGTGCATGGGAGACGTCCTCTCGGCACGCTCCGGCACGCGACGGGAGCGCTCCCGCGAGCGTCGCCCGACCGCCTCGTACACGTCAATGACACGAAAGGCTGGTCCGCGTGTGCGTCAGGCGACGGAACCTATCCGTCCGTCCGGTGCGCGGGGGCCGTCGTGGTGGATCGGGGTGTGAGCGCCCGTCAGGGACACGCCGGAGCCGCCCCGGCGGTTGGCGACGATCTCGGCCGCGATGGACAGGGCCGTCTCCTCCGGGGTGCGAGCGCCGAGGTCGAGGCCGATCGGGGAGCGCAGGCGGGCGAGTTCGAGTTCGGTGACGCCGACCTCGCGCAGGCGCTTGTTGCGGTCCTCGTGGGTGCGCCGGGAGCCCATCGCGCCGACGTAGGCGACGGGCAGCTTCAGTGCGGTTTCGAGGAGCGGGACGTCGAACTTGGCGTCGTGGGTGAGCACGCACAGGACCGTGCGGCCGTCGACGTCGGTCGACTCGAGGTAGCGGTGCGGCCATTCGACGACGATCTCGTCGGCCTCCGGGAAGCGGGCGGCGGTCGCGAAGACCGGCCGGGCGTCGCACACGGTGACGTGGTAGCCGAGGAACTTGCCGACCCGGACGAGGGCCGAGGCGAAGTCGATCGCGCCGAAGACGATCATGCGGGGGGCGGGGACGGAGGACTCGACCAGGAGGGTGAGCGGCTGTCCGCAGCGGCTGCCGTCCTCGCCGATCTCCACGGTGCCGGTGCGGCCCGCGTCCAGCATCGCGCGGGCCTCGGCCGCGGCGGTGCGGTCCAGCTCGGGGTGGCCGCCGAGGCCGCCCTCGTACGAACCGTCGGGGCGGACGAGCAGCGCCCGCCCTCTCAGGTCCTCGGGTCCTTCGGTGATCCGCGCCAGGGCCGCCGGCTCCCTGACGGCCGCCGCCGCCAGGGCTGCGGGGTAGACCCCGCCGCGTACCGGCGTGACGAGGATGTCGATGACTCCGCCGCAGGTCAGACCCACCGCGAAGGCGTCCTCGTCGCTGTATCCGAAGCGCTCGACGACGGTCTTGCCGTCTTCGATGGCCTGTTGGCACAGCTCGTACACCGCGCCCTCCACACACCCGCCGGAGACCGAGCCGATCGCCGTGCCGTCGCTGTCGACGGCGAGCGCGGCGCCAGGCTGCCGGGGCGCGCTCCCGCCGACCGCCACCACGGTGGCGACGGCGAAGGTGCGTCCCTGCTCGACCCACCGGTGCAGCTCTTCGGCGATGTCCAGCATCTCGAACTCCTCGATATGTGTGTGAAGGGCGGCGGTAAGGCGTCAGCCAACGCCGAGCCAGCTCTCGATCGGGTGGATCGCGAAGTACACGACGAAGATCGCGCACAGGCCCCACATGAAGGCGCCCACTTCGCGTGCCTTGCCCTGCGCCACCTTGATGACGGCGTAGGAGATGACACCGGCCGCGACACCCGTGGTGATGGTGTACGTGAACGGCATCAGGACCACGGTGAGGAACACCGGGATCGCCACGGAGCGGTCGCTCCAGTCGACGTGCTTGGCGTTCTGCATCATCATCGCGCCGATGACGACCAGGGCCGCGGAGGCGACCTCGGCGGGCACGATCGCGGTGAGCGGGGTGAAGAAGAGGCAGGCCGCGAAGAACGCGCCGGTGACGACGGAGGACAGACCCGTACGGGCACCCTCGCCGACGCCGGTCGCCGACTCGACGAAGACGGTCTGGCCGGAGCCGCCGACGCCACCACCGATGACACCGCCGGCGCCGTCGATGAACAGGGCCTTGGACAGGCCCGGCATGCGGCCCTTGTCGTCCGCGAGGTTGGCCTCGGAGCCGACACCGATGATGGTGGCCATGGCGTCGAAGAAGCCTGCGAGCACCAGGGTGAAGACGATCATGGTGATCGTGATGTAGCCGACGTCGCCCCAGCCGCTGAAGGACACTTCGCCGATGAGCGAGAAGTCCGGGGTGGAGACAGCGCTGCCCTGGAGCTCGGGGGCTCCGGAGAACCAGGCGCCCGCGCCCTTGGCGGGGATGTCCGCGACGGCGTTGACGATCATGGCGATGACCGTGCCGGCGACGATGCCGATGAGGATGGCGCCGGGGATGTTGCGGGCCTGCAGCGCGAAGATCAGCAGCAGGGTCACCGCGAAGATCAGGACAGGCCAGCCCTGCAGCTCACCGAGCGGGCCCAGGGTGACCGGGCCTCCGCCGGGAGCGGGGTTCTCGTGGACGAAGCCGGCCTTGACGAAGCCGATGATGGCGATGAAGAGGCCGATGCCGATCGTGATCGCGTGCTTGATCGCCAGCGGGATCGCGTTCATGATCATCTCGCGCAGGCCGGTGACCACCAGGAGGCAGATCACCACACCATAGGCCACACACATGGCCATGGCCTGCGGCCAGGTCATGACGGAGACGACCTGCGAGGAGAGCACACCGGAGACGCTGAGCCCCGCTGCGAGGGCGAGGGGGACCTTGCCCCAGAAGCCCATCAGCAGGGTGGTCACGGCGGCGGCCAGAGCGGTCGCCGTGATGAGGGCGGGCTGGCTGAGGACGTTTCCGTCCACATCCTTGCCGCCGAGGATCAGAGGGTTGAGCAGGAGAATGTACGCCATCGCCATGAAGGTGGTGACGCCGCCGCGGATCTCCGTCGCGACGGTGGATCCTCTCTCCGAGATGTGAAAGTACCGGTCGAGCCAAGAGCGGCCGGCGGGGACGTTGGAGCCGGAGCCCGCGTCCTCCGAGGCGGTCTTGGGCTCCACTGACGACTGGGTCATGGGGCCTACTCCCAAGGTTCAAAGGGGCACCCGCATAAGACTTTCCGAAGGTCAGACAAGCTGCGGGATTTGGGATGCTGCGTGGGCTGCACGACCCGGGGGACGGCCCGAGACGAACTGGGTGAATCGGTACTGCTGGTGGTGCCGGGTACTGCTGGGGGTTGCTCCGGGCGGTACGGGCGGGGGAAGTGTGACGTTCCTGGGAGGCACGTACCGCCCGGAGAGTCCTACAAGGTGCCGGTGAGCGCTTCGGGGCGGACCGGCGTCTTGTTGAGCTCCAGCCCCGTCGCGTTCCGGATCGCCGCGAGGACGGCCGGGGTCGACGACAGGGTCGGGGCCTCGCCGATGCCCCGCACGCCGTACGGCGCGTTGGGGTCGGCAAGCTCCAGATAGTCGACCGGGATGGTCGGCGTGTCGAGGATGGTCGGGATCAGGTAGTCCGTGAAGGAGGGGTTGCGCACCTTCGCGGTCTTCGGGTCGACGATGATCTCCTCCATCACCGCGACGCCCAGGCCCTGGGTGGTGCCACCCTGGATCTGGCCGATGACGGAGAGCGGGTTGACCGCCTTGCCGACGTCCTGGGCGCAGGCCAGCTCGATCACCTTCACGAGGCCGAGCTCGGTGTCGACCTCCACCACCGCGCGGTGCGCCGCGAAGGCGTACTGCACGTGGCCGTTGCCCTGGCCGGTGACCAGGTCGAAGGCCTCGGTGGGGCGGTGGCGCCACTCCTCCTCGATCTGCACGACCTCGTCCCCGAGGACGTCCACGAGGGTCGCGAGGACCTCTCCGCCGTCGGTGACGACCTTGCCGCCCTCCAGGAGGAGTTCGGCGTTGGCCCAGGCCGGGTGGTACGAGCCGAACTTGCGCCGGCCGATCTCCAGGACCTTCTCGCGGACGAGTTCGCAGGAGTTCTTGATGGCGCCGCCGGTCATGTACGTCTGGCGGCCCGCGGAGGTCGAACCGGCCGAGCCCACCTGGGTGTCGGCGGGGTGGATGGTGACCTGCTGGACGCCGAGCTCGGTGCGGGCGATCTGCGCGTGGATGGTGACACCACCCTGGCCGACCTCCGCCGCGGCGGTGTGGACCGTGGCGACGGGCTCGCCGTTGATGACCTCCATGCGGATCTTGGCGGTCGAGTAGTCGTCGAAGCCCTCGGAGAAGCCGACGTTCTTGATGCCGACGGCGTAGCCGACACCGCGGACGACGCCCTCGCCGTGCGTGGTGTTGGACAGACCGCCCGGCAGCGCGCGGACGTCCGCCGCCTCGCCGGCCGCGAGCCACTGCTGCTCCGGCGGCATCGGGCGGGCCTTGACCCGGCGAAGGAGCTCGGCGACCGGGGCCGGCGAGTCCACGAGCTGGCCGGTCGGCATGATCGTGCCCTGCTCCATGGCGTTGATCTGGCGGAACTCCACCGGGTCCATGCCCAGCTTGGCCGCGACCTTGTCCATCTGGGCCTCGTACGCGAAGCAGGCCTGGACCGCGCCGAAGCCGCGCATGGCGCCGCAGGGCGGGTTGTTGCTGTAGAGGCCGATCGCCTCGATCTCGACGTCCTCGACGACGTACGGGCCGACCGAGAGGGACGCGGCGTTGCCGACGACCGAGGCCGTGGACGACGCGTAGGCGCCGCCGTCGAGCACGATCTTGCACTTCAGGTGCGTGAGCTTGCCGTCCTTGGTGGCGCCGTGCTCGTAGTAGAGCTTCGCCGGGTGGCGGTGGACGTGCCCGAAGAAGGACTCGTAGCGGTTGTAGACCATCTTCACCGGCTTGCCCGTGCGCAGCGCCAGCACGGAGGCGAGGATCTGCATCGAGATGTCCTCGCGACCGCCGAACGCGCCGCCGACGCCGGCCATCGTCATGCGCACCTTCTCCTCGGGCAGGCCGAGGCAAGGCGCGATCTGCTTGAGGTCCGAGTGCAGCCACTGGGTGGCCACGTACAGGTCGACGCCGCCGTCCTCGGCCGGCACCGCGAGGCCGGACTCGGGGCCGAGGAAGGCCTGGTCCTGCATGCCGAAGGTGTACTCGCCCTTGACGATGACGTCGGCGCGCTTGGCGGCCTCGGCGGCGTTGCCGCGGATGATCGGCTGGCGGTGCACGATGTTCGGGTGCGGGACGTGACCGGAGTGGTGGTCGTCGCGGTTCTCGTGGACCAGGATCGCGTCCGGGGCGAGCGCCGAGGCCTCATCGGTGATGAGGGGCAGCTCCCGGTAGTCGACCTTGATCTTCGCGGCGGCGCGGCGCGCGGTCTCCGGGTGGTCGGCGGCCACGAGGGCGACCGGCTCACCGTGGTGACGGACCTTGCCGTAGGCGAGAACCGGGGTGTCCTGGAACTCCATGCCGTAGTTCTTCGCGGCCGGCAGGTCCTCGTGCGTCAGGACGGCGTAGACGCCGTCCATCGCGAGCGCCTCGGAGGTGTCGATGGACACGATCTCGGCGTGCGCGACCGTGGACCGCAGGATCTGGCCCCACAGCATGTCCTCGTGCCACATGTCCGAGGAGTAGGCGAACTCGCCGGTGACCTTCAGGGTGCCGTCCGGACGGAGGGTGGACTCGCCGACGCCGCCCTTGGTGTGGTTCTGGGTGACCTCGGTGGGCGTGCCCGCCGGTACGGTGCGTGTGTTCTGAGCCATCGTCAGACCGCCTCTCCCTGACGCTCCTGGCGAGCGGCCGCGAGGCGGACCGCGTCGAGGATCTTCTCGTAACCGGTGCAGCGACAGAGGTTGCCGGAGAGCGCCTCGCGGATGTCCGCGTCCGTCGGGGACGGGTTGCTCTCCAGCATCTCGTCGGCCGCGACCAGCAGACCGGGGGTGCAGAAACCGCACTGCACGGCGCCGGCGTCGATGAACGCCTGCTGGATCGGGGACAGTTCGACGCCCTCGCCGGTCTGCGAGTCCTGACCGGGCTTGGCCTCCCACCTCTTGGCCTCGTCGAGCGAGGTGCCGCAGGCGCCGGAGGCGCAGGCACCTCCTTCCCGATGGGCTTCCTCACGCTGCTTGGCGTACTCCGCCAGGCCCTCGACGGTGACGACCTCGCGGCCCTCGACCTGGCCGGCGGCGACCAGACACGAGCAGACCGGCACCCCGTCGAGACGGACGGTGCAGGAACCGCACTCGCCCTGCTCGCAGGCGTTCTTGGAGCCGGGCAGACCCAGGCGCTCACGCAGAACGTAGAGAAGGGACTCGCCCTCCCAGACGTCGTCGGCTTCCTGCGGACGACCGTTGACCGTGAAATTCACGCGCATGGTTATGCAGCTCCCTCAAGCGTGCGGCCGCTGCCGCGGTACTGCTCCCAGGTCCAGCCGAGCTGGCGGCGGGCCATGATGCCGACCGCGTGCCGCCGGTACTTGGCGGTGCCTCGGACGTCGTCGATCGGGTTGCAGGCGCCGGAGACGAGCTCCGCGAACTGCTTGGCGATCGAGGGAGTGATGATCTTGCCGTTGTCCCAGAAGCCGCCCTCTTCGAGGGCCGCGTTCAGGAACTCCTCGGCGGCCGTCGCCCGCACCGGGGTCGGCGCGGCCGAGCCGATGCCGGTCCGCACGGTCCGGGTCTCCGGGTGGAGCGCGAGGCCGAAGGCGCAGACGGCGATGACCATCGCGTTGCGCGTACCGACCTTGGAGTACTGCTGGGGCCCGTCCGCCTTCTGGATGTGGACGGTCTTGATGAGCTCGTCGGGCTCCAGCGCGTTGCGCTTCACGCCCTTGTAGAACTCGTCGATCGGGATGAACCGGGTGCCGCGCACCGACTCCACCTCGACCTCGGCGCCCGCCGCGAGCAGCGCGGGGTGGGCGTCACCGGCCGGGGACGCGGTGCCCAGGTTGCCGCCGACACCGCCGCGGTTGCGGATCTGCGGGGAGGCGACCGTGTGGGAGGCGAGCGCCAGACCCGGCAGTTCCTCGCGCAGGTTCTCCATGATCTGCGTGTACGGGACGGAGGCGCCGAGGCGGACGTTCTCCTCGCCGACCTCCCACTCGCGCAGCAGCTCGATCCGGTTGAGGTCCAGGAGGTACTCGGGACGCCGGTGGTCGAAGTTGATCTCGACCATGATGTCGGTACCACCGGCGATGGGCACGGCCGTGGGGTGCTCGGCCTTGGCGGCGAGCGCCTCCTCCCAGCTGGCGGGGCGAAGGAAGTCCATGGTGGCTCTCTTCTAGTGCTTCTAGTGATCGGGGGTCGTTCGTCGGGCCCGGGGGGACGGTCGGCCCTCGACTTCGAGTGTGTTCACGTGCTGTTAACGCGATGTGTGGCCTAGTACACAAGCCCCGCCCGCCGGGGTGCAGTCACCGAAAACATGAAGGAGTTGGCTGGTGACCATGTTCGTCTTGTAGATTCGAACGAAAGGCGGGCCTCAGTAACCTCGCCGTTTTCCCCTGGAAACGGTGGCACCACGCCACCGACGACATCGCGACAGTTTCCGAAGCTGCCGGGGTCTGGGGAGGCGGCGCGGGCGAGCGCCGCCGAGAGTGACAGACGAGTGACGGACGAGAAGGAACGGCGGCGACGAGATGCGGCTGCGCGCACTGCTGGAAACCGACGCGCTGGGGCTGCGCCTGCTCGGTGGTGAGGACGAGCTGGACCGCACCGTCCGCGGCGTGATGACGACGGACCTCAAGGATCCCAGCCGGTATCTCTCCGGTGGCGAGCTGGTCCTCACCGGACTCGCCTGGCTGCGGGAGCCCGAGGACGCGGAGCCGTTCGTCCGGATCCTGGCCTCCGCCGGGGTGGCGGCCCTGGCCGCCGGCGAGGCGGAACTCGGAGACATCCCGGACGATCTCGTGCAGGCGTGTTTGCGCCATCGGCTGCCGCTGTTCGCCGTCAACGAGTCCGTTGCGTTCGCGACGATCACCGAGCACGTTGTTCGACAGGTCTCCGGCGAGCGGGCGGGCGACCTGGCGGCGGTCGTCGATCGCCACAGAAGGCTGATGACCTCCGGCCCCGCCGGAGGTGGCCCCGAGGTCGTCCTCGACCTCCTGGGCTCCGACCTGGACCTCCGGGCCTGGGTCCTCTCCCCCACCGGCCGCCAGATCGCGGGCGCAGGGGAGCCGCTGGACGCCGGTCTCGCCGCGACCCTGGCCGGCGAGCACCTCGCCGCCACCCGGACCGGACGGCGCGGCCCCCACCGGGTGAGCGCCGCCGGAAGCACGTACTCCCTCTTCCCGATCCGCAACACCGGGCGCGGCGCCCCGCCCGCCGCCCGGGACGTACGGGAGACCGTCCTGTCCGACTGGCTGCTCGCCGTCGAGGCGGACGCGGGCGACTGGCCCGCCGCCCGGCTCGACCTGCTCCAGGGCGTCACCCAGCTGATCGCCGTGGAGCGGGACCGGCGGGACGCGGCGCGCACGGTACGGCGCCGGCTCGCCCAGGAAGTCCTGGAACTGGTCCAGACAGGCGCCGCCCCGGCCGAGATCGCCGCCCGCCTGCGGGTGGCCGCCCCGGTCCTGCTGCCCGGTCTCGGGACCGCGCCGCACTGGCAGGTCGTCGTCGCCCGGGTCGAGTGGGATCCGGAGGGCGGCGCGGGCACGGTGGAGACCGGCCCCGTCGCCCAGGCGCTGCTCGAGGAGGTCCTGGTGGACCCCGCGACCGTGGGCGCCGACTCCGCCGACCGCATCGCCGTCGCCCATCACGGCGACGAGGCCATCGCCCTGGTCCCGCTGCCCGCGGGGCCGCTGCCGGACAGCGAGGACGAGGGCACCGGCGGCATCGGCCTGCACGCCGACGTGCTGCTCGCGACCGTACGGGAGCCCCTGTCGGCCGGTCTCGACGGTGACGGGCGCCTGACCCTCGGCGTCAGCGCGGCCGTCCACTCCGCGGAAGGCCTGCGCGGCGCCCTGGAGGAGGCCCGCCACGCCCGTCGCGTCGCCGCCGCCCGCCCCGGCCGCGTCTGCGCCGCCGGCCACCACGAGCTCGCCTCCCACGTCCTGCTCCTCCCGTTCGTCCCGGACGACGTCCGCCGCGCCTTCACCGCCCGGCTCCTCGACCCGCTGCGGGACTACGACCGCCGCCACCGCGCCGAGCTCATCCCCACGCTGGAGGCCTTCCTGGACTGCGACGGCTCCTGGACCCGCTGCGCGACCCGACTGCACCTGCATGTGAACACCCTGCGCTACCGGGTGGGCCGGATCGAGCAACTGACGGGCAGGGACCTGTCGCGTCTGGAGGACAAGCTGGACTTCTTCCTGGCCCTGCGCATGTCGTGAGTTCACCCGTTCGACGTAACCCGGCCGCCGAATCCGCGGCCGGGGCCGCGTCTGCACCGGCGTAGACGCAATGCACTTGTGAAATAATTCACCTGACCCCTTGGCCAGCCACACCCGTTCGTGCTGAGATGCGGGCTCAACAGCTCAACTCAACAGCTCGATGGCGCGCTCGGGGAGGGCAATGTGGCGGACACCGCCATGTCTGGTTCCGAAACGACGGGTGGCGACGATCCGTCCCTTGCCTACGGCAGGAAGACCCCCATGGAGACCGCCATATGGCGGCTCCGCTCGCGCGGCTGCTGGACCGACGCGGCCGCTCTGCTCGCACCTCGCGCCTCCGAACCGGCGGCGGCCCTCGAAAGAGCCGCCCTGCTGATCGAGCGCTGTCTGTACACCGAGCAGGGCTGGGCCGAGGCGGAGGAGGCGCTGCGGGCGGCGGAGGCGGTCGCGCAGAGCGACGAGGAGCGTGGGGCGGCGGCGTGCGAACGCGGCTATCTCGCCTACGCGTCGACGCTGCTCGGCGTCAGGGACCGGGCCGACGAGGCCACCGCGGCGCTCGGCCGCGCGGCCGCGCTGATCGGCCCCTCGGCCCAGGGGCGCCCGCTGCTCGACTTCCGGCGGGGGCTGATCGCCCAGAACCTCGGCGACTCCCCCGACGCGGCGCGCGCCGCCTACCGCCGGGCCCACGCGGGCGCGACGGCCCAGGGCGACACCCTGCTCCTCTCCTCCACCTGGCGTCATCTCGCCGGACTCGCCCTGCGCGAGGGCGAGTTGGCGGAGGCGCGGCGCGGCTTCGCCGAGTCGCTGAGGATCCGCGAGGAGCTCGGCTATCTGGTCGGTACGGCCCCGGCCCTCACCGCCCTCGCGGACACCGAGACGGAACCGGAGGCGGGGCGGCTGCGGGCGGAGGCGCGGCGGCTGTTCCGCCTTCTCGGCGGGGTGCCGACCTGGCTGGCTGCCCAACTGACGCCCCACACCGCGATCTGACGGAGCATCGGAAGTTTGAGTGACGGGGCGTCAGTCTTCCTTGGGGGGCGCCTCGTCCAGGCGGATCAGCGACTCGTCCATGCCCACGACCACGCCCCCGTCAGGGGTGAGCGCCACCGCGCGGACGGGTGGGCCCGGCCGGAAGGACAGGCGTTCCCCGGTGTCGAGGTGGTGGAGTTCGACCAGACCGTCGGCCCAGGCGATCGCGAGTGAGGCGCCCCCGGTCGTCTCCGCGGCGTGCAACGCCACGACCGGGGCGGGCCGTTCGGCGATCGGTTCGGGAAGCGGGTCCTGGCCGGGGATCCAGCGGCGGACCGTACCGTCCAGGCCCCCGCTGCAGAGGAAGGGCGTGGGCGTCTCGACGGCGGTCACCGCCGTGACGCGGCCGCTGTGCAGCGCGGCCTGGTGGACGCCCGTCAGACCGAAGGCGTGCACGGATCCCAGCCGGTCGCCCACGACCACCGAGCCGCCGATCGCCGCGAGCGCGGTGCCCGGGTGCCGGGCGAGGGTCGCCGCGACGGCCGTGGTGAGCCGTTCCAGGTAGGGCGGGCGGGGCCCGGGTCCGCGTACGGTGTGCAGCCGGCCGCGTTCGTCCAGGAGGAGGACGGTGCCGTCCGGGGCGGGCGCGAGCGTCTTGACCCGGCCCGTGGGGCTCGTGAACGGCTCGCCCGCGGGGGTCGCGTCGGCCGCGTCGAGGATCCGTACGGCGTCGGTCGGGCCGGCGACGAGCAGGTGGTCGCCCGCCGTTCCGAGGGCGGTGACGGGGCCCGGCCAGGGCGGGGTCAGATCGCCCTTGACCCGGGTCCACCGCACCCGCCAGGGCGCGCCGGCGGCGAGTTCCCGCAGGGCCGGGCGCAGCCGGGGGTCCGCGCCGTCCCCGAGGGCGGCGAGCAGGACGAGGGCGCGGTCCGCCGTGTCCTGGTCGCGGCAGAGGGACTGTCCCGCGCGCAGCCAGGCCGGTCGCAGGCCGCCATGGTCGTCGCCGGGGCCGGTCGCGTAGGCGGTGGTGACGCGCAGCGGGTCGGCCGCGCACACGACGGCGGGGTCGGCCAGGTCCACCGTGTGCCGTGCCTCGTACGGCTCCCGGCGCTCGTCCGCCGCGGCGGCCTCGTCGGTGCCGCCGTCGAGGTCGCCGTCGAGGTCGACGACCGTGGCGCGGTGGGCGGCGAGGAGGACGTACGACGGCGTTCCCGTACAGGTCTCGACGGCGAGCCGGATCCGTCCCAACGCGGCGATCTCCCCGAGCAGTTCGGCGATCTCCTCGGGCTCCGCGGCGGCGTGCAGATCAGGCAGGAGGAGCGTCGCGCGACGCACCTCGGTGGTGGCGAGCACCTGGACGAGTTCGGCCGGCGTCCTGGCCACCACGCCGAGCCGGTCGGCGATCGTCCAGGCCGTGCCGAGCGCGCTCTGCCCCGCCAGTGGGACCAGGGCCCGCGCCGGGCGCCTGCGCCGCGTCCCGGACCGGTGGCCGGAGCGGTGACCGGAGCGGGTGCCGTGTGCGGCGAGCCAGGAGAGCAGCGCGGACTTGCCGCGTCGGGGGGCGCCCGTGACCAGGCACAGGCGGGGCGCGTCCGGGTCGGTGAGCCAGCCGAGCAGGGCCGCCGCCTCGGCCTCCGTACCGGCGGCGGGGCGCTCCCCGTGAACGGACGGCATGGGACACCTCACGGACGGCGCTGAGCGAGCGGGCTGACGGCAACGACCTTAGTCGTCAGCCCGCCGATCCGGTGAAGTGCTCTCGTACGAGTGACTGCACGACGGTCAGGTCCTGGGCGATGAGCGCGTCGAGGAGGGCGGTGTGCTCGGCCGCGTCCGCGACGAGGTCGCCGTGCCGGATCGCCGGGCCGCTCACCAGCGGCCACTGGGAGCGGCGGTGCAGGTCGTCGGCGACGGCCAGGAGCTGTTCGTTGCCGGCGAGGGCGAGGACGGCGCGGTGGAAGGCGCGGTCGGCCTCGGCGTAGTGGGCGCGGTCCCCGCGGGCGGCGGCGGCGCCGGTGGCCTCGGCGAGCGGGCGGAGCTCGGCCCAGCGGGCGGCAGGGACGGTCCGCGCCAGGCGGAGCATGACCGGGATCTCGATGAGCGCGCGGACCTCGGCGAGCTCGGCGAGCTCGCGCGGGGTGCGTTCGGTGACCCGGAAGCCGCGGTTCGGCACGACCTCGACGGCGCCCTCGATCGCCAGCTGCTGCATCGCCTCGCGCACCGGGGTCGCCGAGACGCCGAAGCGCTCGGCGAGGACGGGGGCGGAGTAGACCTCGCCGGGTACCAGTTCGCCGCCGACGAGTGCGGTGCGCAGGGCCTGCAGGATCTGGCCCCGTACGGAGTGCCGCTGGACCGGGCGGGGGGCGGGCCCGGGCGCGGGCGGCTCGCTGTGGGTGTGCTCGCCGCGCGCCTGCTCGGGGACCCGTACGGCACCGCCAGGCAGCGGGTTCGGCTCCTGGGTCGCCCGCTCGCGCGCTCTGCCCTGCTCCACCCGGGTCCTCCTGCGGGGTCGTGCCGGGCCCGGCTCGCGATACCGAGGCCCCCCGTGCACCATAAGCGGACAGTGGGGCAGTTCAAACATCGGTCACATCGGGTAAGGTAAGGCTAACCTGCTAACGATCGTGATTCGGTGGTCCCGCATGGCCGTCCCCACGCTGCTCCCCGCGCCCTTCACCTCGCCCGTCGCGGCCTCGTACGCCCGCCTCGGCGAGGTGTTCTCCGGGCTGCGGATAGAGGAGCTGGGCAGCGGCGAGCGGGCGCCGCGCGGCGCGGGCTGGGTCAGGGCGGACGAGCTCGCGGCCGGGGGCGCCGCCCTCGACGCCTTCCTCGCCTGGGACAACGCCCAGGTGCTGCGCGACTACGGGCAGCAGGCCCGCCCCGACGTCGTCGCCAGCTTCGGGCTGCACCGGTACGCCTGGCCCGCCTGCCTCCTGGTCACGGTCCCCTGGTTCCTGCACCGCCGGGTTCCGCGCCTGCCCGCCCGGAACGTGGCCTTCCAGCGCGCCCTGGGCCGGATGACCGTCCGCGTCGAGGAGTTCGCCTGCCTGCCGGGCGACCCCGCCGCCGCCCTGCCCGGTGCCCGGGTCGTCCCGGACGAGGAGGCGCTGCGCGCCGCGGTCAGGGACTCCCTCGCCGAGCACTTCGAGGACGTGCTCGCCGGCTTCGGACCGCGGATGCGGCGCGGCAAGCGGGCGCTGTGGGGCATGGCGACGGATGAGATCGTCGAGGGGCTCTGGTACATCGCGGCGCTGCTCGGCGAGGAGGAGCGGGCGATGGCCGAGCTGGAGCTGCTGATGCCCGGCACCGTCAAGCCGTACGCCGGCGCCGCGGGCTTCCGCGCGCTGGCCGGCTCCGAGGCGGCCGACGGAACGGCCCGTTCCACCCGGGACCGGGCGACGTGCTGCTTCTTCTACACGCTGCGCCCCGAGGACACCTGCATGACGTGTCCGCGCACCTGCGACGCGGAACGCGTCCGCAGGCTCGCCGCGACCGCCTGACCGTCGGACGGTTACGCCACCCGCACAGGTGACGTAAATCGAACGCAACTCCCTTTCATCGTGCGGCCGTTCGACCAGATCGCACCTATTCGTATGCCGTGCGACCCCAATGGCGTGCTCTTGCCGCGAAACCCCTTGAGGGGCCTGCGGGGTCGGCCAGTATGGGCCGCCGAAACGCCCTACTGCGATGCAAGGGACACCGCATGAGACTGACCGACATATCGCTGGACTGGCTGCTTCCGGGTGGCGTCATGGTGGCCGGAGTCCTGACGGCGGTGGCGGTGCTCGCGCGCGGCAAGCGCGCCGGTGACCAGGCCGCGGCCGAGGACTCCTGGGAGCGCAGCGAGGAACGCCGCAGACGCAAGGAAGCCATCTACGGAATCGCCTCCTACGTCCTGCTCTTCTGCTGTGCGGCCGTCGCCGCCGCACTCTCCTTCCACGGGCTCGTCGGCTTCGGCCGGCAGAACCTCAATCTCACCGGGGGCTGGGAGTACCTCGTCCCCTTCGGCCTCGACGGCGCCGCGATGTTCTGCTCGGTGCTCGCCGTCCGCGAGGCGAGCCACGGCGACGCCGCTCTCGGCTCGCGCCTCCTCGTGTGGACGTTCGCGGGCGCGGCGGCCTGGTTCAACTGGGTGCACGCGCCCCGGGGCCTGGGCCACGCGGGCGCCCCGCAGTTCTTCGCGGGCATGTCCCTCTCGGCGGCGGTCCTCTTCGACCGGGCCCTCAAGCAGACCCGCCGGGCGGCGCTGCGCGAGCAGGGCCTGGTGCCCCGCCCGCTGCCGCAGATCCGGATCGTCCGGTGGCTGCGGGCTCCCAGGGAGACCTTCGCCGCCTGGTCCCTGATGCTCCTCGAGGGCGTGCGGACCCTGGACGACGCCGTGGACGAAGTACGCGAGGACCGGCGCGAGAAGCAGCAGAACCGGCTGCGCAGGCGTGACCAGGAGAAGCTCGACCGGGCGAGACTCAGGGCGATCAACCGGCAGCACCGGGCCGCCTTCGGTCTCGGTCGTGGCGGCGGTGGCCGGCAGGTCGAGGTGCCGTCCCTGGGCTCCGGCACCGGCTCCGCGACGGCGTCCGTGGGGACCGCCGTCGCGGAGCCCGCCATACCCGACCCCGGACAGCTGCCGCTTCGACACCGGCCCTCCCTCCAGGCCGTGAGGGGTACTGAGCCACGGACGGTGGATCTCACCGCCGAGGACGACACCCAGACGCTGCCCCGGCTCGACTCCCTGGAGCGCAAGCTCAAGGATCTGGAGCAGCAGTTCGGCTGAGGCCAGGGAACGACGTCGGCGGGGCCGCCTCTCAGGCGGCCCCGCCGTTCAGTTCGAACCAGACCACCTTGCCCACCCCGTGGTCCTCGACCCCCCAGGAGTCGGCCAGCGCCTCGACCAGGACGAGGCCCCGGCCGTGCGTACCGTCGTCGGCGGGCGGTACGTGCCGGGCGGACAGGCCGGAGACGAAGTCCCGCACCTCGACGCGGAGGTTCTCGGGGACCATGGTCGCGGTGACCACCGCACCATGGTCCGTATGGATCAGGGCATTGGTCACCAGCTCGCTCGTGAGGAGCTCCGCCACGTCGGAGGCTCCCGGGTCACCCCATTTCCGCAGCATCTCGCGTAACGCGTGTCGTACCTCCGGCACCGCGGTGAGATCCGTACCCCCCACCTTCTTCAGCAGGTGAGTCGGTTGTCTCGCCTCCCCGGCCATATCCCCCTCCTCGAACAGGCTCACGGGGATGCATGCCCCGCCCGAACGCCCCCATTCATACGCACTCAGGGACGAGGCACGTTCCGGAGGTTGGAACGGGCCATCTGGAGCATGCGGCCGACGCCGCCGTCGAGGACGATCTTGCCGGCGGAGAGGGCGAAACCGGACACCATCTCGGCGCTGATCTTCGGAGGAATGGAGAGGGCGTTGGGGTCCGTGACGACGTCGACGAGCGCCGGGCCCTTGTGCTTGAAGGCGTCCTTCAGGGCGCCCGCGAGCTGCCTGGGCTTCTCCACCCGGACGCCGTAGGCGCCGGCCGCGCGGGCGATCGCCGCGAAGTCGGGGTTGCGGTTCGTCGTTCCGTACGAGGGAAGACCGGCCACCAGCATCTCCAGCTCGACCATGCCCAGGGAGGAGTTGTCGAACAGGACGATCTTCACCGGGAGGTCGTACTGGACGAGGGTGAGGAAGTCGCCCATCAGCATGGCGAATCCGCCGTCGCCGGACATCGAGATCACCTGGCGGCCGCGGTCCGTGAACTGCGCGCCGATGGCCTGCGGCAGGGCGTTGGCCATCGAGCCGTGCGAGAAGGAGCCGATGATGCGGCGGCGGCCGTTGGGCGAGATGTAGCGCGCCGCCCAGACGTTGCACATGCCGGTGTCGACGGTGAACACCGCGTCGTCGTCGGCCAGTTCGTCCAGGACCGAGGCGACGTACTCGGGGTGGATCGGACGGTGCTTCTCGACCTTGCGGGTGTACGCCTTGACGACCCCTTCGAGAGCGTCGGCGTGCTTCTTCAGCATCTTGTCGAGGAAGCGGCGGTCCGTCTTGGCCCGCACCCGCGGGATGATGCAGCGCAGAGTCTCGCGGACGTCGCCCCAGACGGCGAGGTCGAGCCTGGAGCGCCGGCCGAGGCGCTCGGGCCGGACGTCCACCTGGACGATCTTGACGTCGTCGGGCAGGAAGGCGCGGTACGGGAAGTCGGTGCCGAGCAGGATCAGCAGGTCGCACTCGTGCGTGGCCTCGTACGCGGCGCCGTAGCCGAGCAGTCCGCTCATGCCCACGTCGAACGGGTTGTCGTACTGGATCCACTCCTTGCCGCGCAGCGCGTGGCCGACGGGCGACTTCACCCGCTCGGCGAACTGCATGACCTCCGCGTGCGCGCCGGCCGTGCCGCTGCCGCAGAACAGCGTCACCCGATCGGCCTCGTCGATCATCCGCACGAGCGCCTCGATCTCGCCGTCACCCGGACGGACGGAGGGCCGGGACGGGACGAGGGCGGACTGCGCCGTCTTCTCCGGGGCGGGCTCGGAGGCGATGTCGCCGGGCAGCGAGACGACGCTGACCCCGCCCTGCCCCACGGCGTGCTGAATGGCCGTCTGGAGCAGCCGGGGCATCTGCCGGGGACTGGAGACCAGCTCGCTGTAGTGGCTGCACTCGCTGAAGAGCCGGTCGGGATGGGTCTCCTGGAAGAAGCCGAGGCCGATCTCGGCGGCGGGGATGTGCGAGGCCAGCGCGAGGACCGGGGCCATCGAGCGGTGGGCGTCGTACAGGCCGTTGATGAGGTGCAGATTGCCCGGGCCGCAGGAGCCGGCGCAGGCGGCGAGCCGGCCGGTGATCTGCGCCTCGGCCCCGGCGGCGAAGGCGGCGGCCTCCTCGTGCCGGACCTGGATCCAGTCGATGCCGGGCGTGCGGCGGATCGCGTCGACGACGGGGTTCAGGCTGTCGCCGACGACTCCGTACAGGCGTTGGACGCCCGTGCGGACCAGGATGTCGACGAACTGTTCTGCGACGTTCTTCTTGGCCATGGGTCCATCAACACATGGGCCGCACGGTTACGCCTCCCAGACGGCCACCCCTGTACGGTCGTCGGCGTACCCCTTCACCCGTAGCTGGGTGTCGGCGAGGAAGGCGGCGAGTCCGGGCGGCTCGGGAGCGGCCCAGCGCTCGGCGAGCTCCTTGGCGAGGGCCGGCTCCCCGCGCATGGGCTCGGCGAGACCGTTCGACGCGAGGAGCAGGGTGTCCCCTGGCCGGGCGACGGAGGCGCGGAAGCGGAACGGTTCGGCGGGAGGCGCGAGCGAGGCGAGAGTGGCGTCCCCCCGGCCGGAGGCCGGGGGAGGGTCCTCGACGGACGGGCCGGGGGGCGTGGCGACCCCGAGTCTCATGGTGAGCCGGTCGCCGTCGGCGGTCTCCGAGGGCGGCGAGCCGAAGCCGACGACGGGCGCGCCGCTGAGCGCGGCCGGTTCGGGGATCAGCGGCTCTATGTCCTGCCACGCGCCGTCGCGGAGCCGGAAGAGCCCGCCGCGGCCGATGCCGAAGAAGACCCGGGTGCGGCAGCCGGGGTCGCCGGAGAGCAGCAGACAGCGCAGGCTCGCGGTGTACTCCTGGGGCTCCACGCCCAGTTCGGCGGCGCGGGCGCGAAGCCTGCCGTAGGTGCGGTCGGTGAGCCGGTGGAGGCCGGACTTGAGGTCGCCGCGGCGGCCGGCCCTGATGTCCTCGGAGAGCCGGGCGTGGCTGCGTCCGACGGCCTCGCCGATCCAGCGGCAGGCGTCCGCGGCGGCGAGATGGGCGCCGTCGGCGGCGCGGGCGCCGCTCGCCACGGCGACGAGGACGAGCGCGGCCGTGTCGTGGCCGAAGCGGGCGGTGAGCAGGGCGTCCCTGCGGGGTTCGCCGCGGTAGCGGGCGGAGTCGCCGCGCAGGGAGGCGGCGCGCAGGGTGTACGAGCCGTAGCGGGCGCCGTCGAGGACGGTGTCGGCGACCAGGTCGGCGAGCTCGCCGGGCCGGGCGGCGGGCAGGGCGGTGGGCTCGGCCTCGTAGGTGGGCGGCCGGCTGCCGATGTGTGCCGTACGGGGGCGGGGCACGGGCACGGGCGCGGGGCTCGCCTCGGGCTCGGGCGGGACGGCGGGCGGTCGGGCCGCCGGAGCGTCAGGAGCCGGTGCGGGTGGGCGGGGTGGCGGGGGTGCGGGTGCGGGTGCGGGTGGGCGGGGTGGCGGCGCCGGGAACGAGCGGGGGCCGGGGCCGGGGTCGGTCGCGTCGGGGGGCTCCCAGGGGGCCCGCGGCGGCAGCGGCTGCCTCTCCGGTCGCGGCGGGGCCGTCGAAGAGCCGGGCGCTCCCCCGCCGCCCGTCGCCCGGGACGCCGAGTCGAAGCGGTCGTCCAGTGTGTCGCCCGTCGCGGTCGGCGCCGTGTCCGGGTCCGACTCGTCGTAGAGCTTGTCCCACCAGTTGTCCCCCTGCTGAGTCATGCCCTTATTGTCCACCGCACGGGCCGCCCGAAAACGGGACATGAGGAAAAAGAGGTCCGCCGGGCGGCCCCACCCCCCACGGGAAGGACGCCCGGCGGACCGGCGTGATCAGCGCACGTCGTAAGCGCGGACCACGGTCTGGGTGACGGAGTTGCCGTTGGCGTCCGTCAGTTCGGTCCTCAGGGTGACCGGCTTGCCGGCGGCGCCCGCGTGGTTCACGGTCGCGGTCCATGCGCCGCCCTGCTGGGAGACCTGCGCCTCGGTCCAGGTGGCGCCCCCGTCGTACGAGTACGAGAGCTCTGCCGAGGTGAGCGCGGCGGGCGTGTAGCCCGCGTGACCCGTCGCGGTGAGGCCGATCTGCTGGCCGTCGGTCGCGGCGAGGGTCTTCCGTCCGTCCTCCGGCAGGTTGTACCGGGGGAAGAGAATCGGGATGCCTTGAGAGTAGACGCTCTCATCGCTCTGGGAGGTGAATTTCCAGACCGAGTTGACCGACGTGGAGCGGGCCCACACCTTGCTCCCGATCTTCATGACGTTCTGTTCGAGCGTGTACGTGCCCTGCTCGGACGGGACTTCGAAGACACCGAACGGCCAAGCGGAATCGCCGAGCAGCTCGCCGTCCTTGCTCAGGCTGAGGTTGCCGATGTCCCCGAAGGAACCCGCCTCCGCGTGGTGCGTGCCGTCGCCCCACAGAGCGTCGGCGAAGCCGATGAGGTCGCCCTGCCGCTCGGCGACGAGGACCGGCTCGCCGGCCGCGTCGCGCGGGGCGGTGGGGGCGACGACGCCGTCGTACCAGCGCTCGATGTGCTTCTCGCCGGGCTGGAAGGACCGTTTGGCCCCGATCATGAACTCACCGAAGGGGAAGCTGGAGGAGAGCACCTGCTGCCACCGCGTGTCCCCGGCCGTGTAGAACTCGGTCCGGGTGCCGGGCGCCGCGACCGTCTCGATCGCGCCGAAGAAGACCGCGGTGCCGTCGGGCCGGTGGGCCACCGGGTTGTCGATGAAGTCGGTGGTGACGCCCATCGAGGCGTACGCCGATTCGGTGCGGCCGAGCCGGCTGTCGCGGACCTGGTAGACCGTGTCGTCGCGGATCGTTCCCGACTCGGGGAAGGCCAGGCTGTACAGGTACGGGCTCTTCGCGGTGGCCTTCCACGAGAGGGTGACCTCGCCGGAGGAGAGCCTGGTGAGCAGGGCCGCGGCCTCGGCGGAGTCGACGGCGAGGACGGGGAAGCCGGCGCCGACGAAGCCGGACGTCGGGTACCAGCGGCCGGGAGAGGTGCGGTAGCCGAGGACGGCGACCGCGCCCGCCGCCTTGGCGTCGCGGGCCTGCGTGCTCGCGGCGGTGCTGGTGTCCGGGAAGCGGACCAGGGCGACGCGGCCCTGGACGCCCGCGGCCGTCAGTTCCTCCGGGGTTCCGGTGCCCGCGTCGACGAGCCGGGCGGAGCCGGTGCCGTCGAGGTTGTCGGAGGCGATGGAGGCCGTGACCGGGTGGAGGGTCAGGCCGTCGGCCGTCCTCAGCTCCGAGATGAGCGGGGCGGCGGCACGCCAGTAGCTGCCGAACTCGAACTCGCCCTCGTCCGCGCCGCCTTCGACCGAGGCGTAGTAGCCGCGTACCGTGCGGGAGCCGCCCGCCGTGCCGGCGTGCAGCCAGGTGTCGTCCCATGAGCGGGAGAACGCGAGGGTGGCGCCGCGGATCTCGGACGGCTTGTCCGTCTTCACCGAGAGCCGGGCGGCCTCGCGGGCGTCGAGGACGACGGTCGTGTCCTTCGTCAACTCCAGCTGCGGGCGGGCGAGATAGCCGAGGGAGTCGTACAGCGTGGCGCCCTCGCCCGCGTCGGGCGTGGTGACGTAGGAGGAGAGGAAGTAGCTGCCGGGGCGCAGCTCGTAGACCTGGTCGGCGGCGCCCTCGTTGAAGCGGCGGGAGCCCGTGGCGGTGTCGGTGCCGATGACGTCGAGCGATGACGATCCGTCAGCGGACTTGCCCTGGCGGTCGATCAGCTTCACGCGGAGCGTGACCGTCTCCGGCTGGACGTAGAGGGAGAACGGGGTCGAGACGTGGACGCCGCCGGGGCCGGTGGCGACGATCCGGCCGGTGACGTCGCCGTACTGGGCGCGTTCCAGGTGGGCTGCCGGGTCGAGGTGCAGCGGTACGTCGGCGGTGGCACCGGCCAGGACGGTGACCGTGCGCTGCCCGAGACGGGCGACGCGGGCGTCGACGGCCGAGCCGTCGTTGCCGGTGACCTTCTCGACCGCGAGCGAGAGGGTGACAGGCCGGTCGGAGGTGTTGGTGTACGGGACGGAGACCGTGGTGCGGTCGCCGCTGTCCTGCGGCCAGTCGAACGTGCCGCCCTGGACGGCGCCGGCGCCGAGGACCGTCTGGTCCAGGGCCGCCTTGACGTCGAGCCGGCCGCCGCCGACCTCGCGCACGCCGCCGGGGACGGAGCTCACGGCGGAGGAGACGAGCGCGGCCTTGATCTCCTTGGCGGTCCAGTCCGGGTGGCGCTGCTTGAGGACGGCCGCGGCGCCCGCGACGTGCGGGGCGGCCATCGACGTACCGGACATGGACTGGTAGGCGTAGATGCCGCGGCCGCCTGCCGCGGCGGCGGAGATGCCGACGCCGGGGGCGGCGATCTCCGGCTTGAGCGTGTGCGTGGCGTCGGCGGCCGGGCCGCGGCTGGAGAAGTACGCGGTGGAGTCGTCGCGGTCGGTGGCCCCGACGGTGAGGACGCTCGGCGCGCAGCCGGGCGAGGAGACCGTGTTGTGGGCGGGGCCCGAGTTGCCGGCGGCGATCACGAACAACGTGCCCTTGTTCTGGGCGAGTCGCTCGGCGGCGATGCCCATCGGGTCGGTGCAGTCGGTCTCGGAGGGGTTGCCGAGGCTCATCGAGACGACGTCGGCGCCCTGGGCGACGGCCCACTCCATGCCGGCGATGATCCACGACGTGGCGCCGGAGCCGGAGTCGCCCAGGACCTTGCCGTTGAGGAGCCGCGCGCCCGGGGCGACGCCCTTCTTCCTGCCGCCGCTCGCTGCGCCGGAGCCGCCGACGGTGGAGATGGTGTGGGTGCCGTGGCCCTGGTGGTCGCCGGCGGTGTCGGAGTCGGTGAAGTTCTCGGAGGCGACGATCCGGCCCTTGAGGTCGGGGTGTTCGGTGTCGGCGCCGGTGTCGAGGACGGCGACCTTGGTGCCCGTGCCGTCGAATCCCGCGGCCCAGGCCTCGGGGGCGTGGACCTGCTGGGTGGAGCGCTCCAGGGTGGCCTCGACCTTGCGGTCCAGCCAGAGCTTCTTCATGCCGGAGGCGGACCGGGCGGCGGGGGTGTTCACGTCCGCCCAGAAGGTGGCGGCCTGCTTCTTGTCGGCCTTGAGGGCGACGCCGTCGACGGCCTTGAGGACCTGGCCGCGCCGGGCTCCGCGCGGGGTGGCCGGGACGGAGCGGGCGAGGTCGGAGCCGTAGACGGCGATGAGGGGCAGCGTCGTGGTGCCGGCGTCGTCGTAGCCCTGGCGGATCAGCCCGGTGACGTTGAAGAGCTCCTCGTCGACACGGTCCGCGGCGAGGGCGGCGGTGGCGTCCTCGGGGTAGACGTACAGGTCCTGCCCGGAGCGGCGGGTCTGGACGAAGGGCACGGTCCCGTCCTCGCGGGGCAGCGCGGCGGCTGCCGGGTTCCCGGCCTCGTCGCGGGTCACCAGGACGCGGTCGCCCGTGACCAGGGTGACGGTGGCGGTCCGTTCCCCGGCGGAGCGGGCCCAGGCCTCGCTGCCGACCAGCGGTCGATTGCCGGTCGGGTCGTCCTGCGGCGCGGCGGCCGTGGACGGCGCGACCGCGGTGACGGCCAGGACGGCGGCGGTCGCCGCCCCCAGAGCCGTACGCGAAATCGGGCGCATCGCTCTCCCCATCTGATTCCGGCCCAAGAGCAGGCAAAAGACCCAGGTCCGGAGGCTGTTGGTGCTGCGGTGGCGCCACATTGGCAGAGGTGCGGGTGGTGCAGGGATGATGGGCGCGGCGGGAATGCGCCGTGGCCGATTCCCGCCAGGCACCAACGGAACGACTGCGTCCGGTGAACGTCGGGGGAATGCCCCGGGACGTCCCGGGACGTCCGGTGAGGGGTGGGGCAGCAATGCTGGGAGCGATAGGTCTCGACGAGCGGCAGGAGTCCGCGTACCGCGCACTGGTCGCGATGGGCGCGGCGGAGGTGCCCGACCTGGCGCACCGGCTCGCCCTGCCGGAGACGGACACCGAGCGGACGCTGCGGCGCCTGGAGTCGCAGGGCCTGGCCGCCCAGTCCTCGGCCAGGACCGGGCGGTGGGTCGCGGCGCCGCCGGGGGTCGCGCTGGGCGCGCTGCTGACCCAGCAGCGGCACGAGCTGGAGCAGGCGGAGCTGGCGGCGGCGCTGCTCGCGGAGGAGTACCGGGCGGAGGCGGCGGAGCCGTCCGTGCACGACCTGGTGGAGGTGGCGACCGGCGCGAGCGCGGTCACGCACCGCTTCCTCCAGCTCCAGCTCGGCGCGCAGGACGAGGTCTGCGCCCTGGTGACGGGCAAGCCGGTCGCCGTGTCCGGCCTGGAGAACGACGCGGAGGAGCTGGCGGCCGAGCGGGGGGTGCGCTACCGGGTGGTCATCGAGCGGGAGGTCCTGACGCAGCCGTCGGGGATCATCGAGCTGTCGGCGGCGCTCGGCCGGAACGAGGAGATCCGGGTGGTGGACCGGGTCCCCACCAAGCTGGTGGTCGCGGACCGCTCGCTCGCGATGGTCCCGCTGACGGGACGGGGGGTGGAGCCGGCCGCGCTGGTGGTGCACGCGAGCGGGCTCCTGGAGTCCCTCATGGGCCTGTTCGAGTCGGTCTGGCGCGACGCGCTGCCGCTGCGCCTGGGCGCGGGCGCTCAGGTCGAGCAGGCGGAGGAGCCGGGCCCGGACGCGACGGACCTGGAGATCCTCTCCCTGCTCCTCGCCGGGATGACGGACGCGAGCGTGGCCAAGCAGCTCGACCTGGGCCTGCGTACGGTCCAGCGCCGGGTGAAGGGCCTGATGGAGCTGACGGGCGTGACGACCCGGCTCCAGCTGGGCTGGCACGCGTACGAGAAGGGGTGGGTGGCGCGGGGCTGACGGCCGCCGGCACGGGCGGCCGCGCGCCCTGGGACCCCTCGTCCTCGGCCCCCCGTACGCACCCTGCGACCTGCGGGAAGATCATCGGTCCTGCACGCTGGGCAGATGGGTGTGTGGCAGCTGTTGCTCGTCGCGATGGTGATGCTGCTCGGCCTGTTCGGGGTACTGGCTCCCGGCGTGCCGGGGCCGTGGCTGGTGTGGGCGGCCATGCTCTGGTGGTCGCTGCACGTGCAGACCGGGCTCGCCTGGATCCTGCTCGTCTCCTCGACCGCCCTGCTCCTGCTCACCCAGGTGGTCGTATGGCAGCTGCCGCAGCGCCGGATCCGCGGGGTCGGCATCACCCGGCGGATGGTGACGTACGCCGGGGTCGGCGCGTTCCTCGGCTTCTTCCTGATCCCCGTGCTCGGCGCGATCCCCGGTTTCATCGGCGGGATCTACCTCTCCGAACGGCTCCGTCTCGGCGGCCACGGGCAGGCCAGGGCCTCCACCCGCACGGTGATGCGGGCGGCCGGGACGAGCATCCTCGTGGAGCTGTTTGCGTGCCTGCTGATCGCCGGGGCGTGGGTGGGGGCGGTGATCTGGGGATGAGTCCAAGGACCCGGGCCCCACGGCGGGTCGGTCGGATCGCCGATGCGCGGGGCCCGGCCGGCGCGGGAGGCTGGTCCCATGAGGGATTTCGAGGGATTCAGCGAGGCGGAGCTCGCCTACCTCCGTACCCAGCGGCTGGGCCGGATGGCCACGGTCGATCCCAAGGGCCAGCCGCAGGCCAACCCGGTCGGTTTCTTCCCGCAGGAGGACGGCACGGTCCTGGTGGGCGGCATGGCCATGGGCCGTTCGAAGAAGTGGCGCAACCTCCGGGCCAACCCGAAGGTGGCGCTGGTGGTCGACGATCTCGCGAGCGTACGGCCCTGGCGGGTGCGCGGGGTGGAGATCCGGGGCGAGGCCGAGCTCCTGGTCGGGCCGCACGAGCTCGGCCCGCACTTCAGCGAGGAGGTCATCCGGATCCACCCCCGCAGGATCCACAGCTGGGGCCTGCCCGCCCTTACCTCGGAAGGTCGATCTGGTACCGGATGAATCCGGTGTTCCTGGCCACCTGGTCGTAGAGCCGGCGGGCCGTGGTGTTGGACTCCTGGGTGACCCAGTAGACCCGGTCGCAGCCCTGGTCCTTCGCCCAGTCCGTGACGGACGCGATCAGGGCGCGGGCCACGCCCTTGCCGCGCGACTCGGGCTCGGTGAACAGGTCCTGGAGGTAGCAGACGTCCGGCCCCGAGGTGCTGGGGTGGACGAAGAAGTGGGTGATGCCCACGATCCGGCCGTCGAGCCGGGCGGCCCGGGCGTGCAGCCGGGTGCCGTCCTGGAAGGCACGCCAGGCGCGTTCGTACGTCTCCGGGCCCTCGGTGCGGCCGTAGAAGTCGATGTACGCGCGGAAGAGCCGCTCCCAGGCCTCGCGGTCCTCGGGTCCCAGCCGTTCGGTGGTGATCATGGCGGTCATCCTGCCAGGTAGCGCAGGGCGTACGACCTCCAGGGCCGCCAGGCCTCGGTGTCCGGAGCGCCCTCGGGGGCGACGTCGGGGTCGCCGAGGGCGCGCATCCGGATGACGGCGGCGTGGGCGGCGCCGACGCCGGGGACGGCGCGCAGGGCCCGCTCCGCCTCGTCGCGGTCGGCGCCCGGATCGAGGCGTACGGCCCCGGTGGCGAGCGCGGCGGCGAGCGGGCCGGCCACCGGGTGGCCGGTCAGGGCGGCGGGCTCGGGGAAGAGGTGGGTGAGGGTGCCGCAGGCGCTGTCCAGGGGGGTGCCGTGGCTCAGGACGAGCCGGGCCGCCTCCTCCGGCCCGGCCACGGTCCGTACCGCGAACTCCTCCGGGTCGGCCGCGCCGGGCGACCGTACGCCGGGGCGGGCCGCGATCCGCTCGGCGAGGCCCGGGTCGGCGCCGAGGCGTTCGGCGACCGCGTACGGGTCGGCGTCCAGGTCGAGGAGACGGCGCAGGCGCTGGACGGCGGTGGTCAGGTCGCGCAGGTCGGTCAGGTGGATGCGGGCTTCCAGCCAGGGACCGGGGGCGCGCTCGTCGACGGAGACGATGCCGGTGCCGTACGGGAGGCGGAGCGTACGGCGGTAGGTGCGGGCGCCGGGGGTGCCGAGCACCTCCTCGACGTGGGGCAGGGCCTCGGCGGCGAGGAGGTCGAAGACCTCGCGGGCGGCGTACGGGCCGCGGTGGGCGAGCCGTAGCGGCACCCCGGCGGCCCGCGCGGTGCGGGGGCCCGCGCCGGTGCCGGACTCGGTGCGCAGCTCGGAGGGGGTACGGGCGTAGATGCGGCGGATCGTGTCGTTGAACTGGCGCACGCTGGCGAAGCCGGACGCGAAGGCGATCTCCGTGACGGGGAGCCCGGTGGTCTGCAGGAGCAGCCGTGCGGTGTGCGCCCGCTGGGCGCGGGCGAGTGCGACGGGTCCCGCTCCGAGCTCGGCGGTGAGCTGCCGCTGCACCTGGCGGGCGCTGTAGCCGAGCCGCCCGGCGAGCCCCGGGACGCCCTCGCGGTCGACGACGCCGTCCCCGATCAGCCGCATGGCGCGCCCGACGACGTCGGCGCGGACGTTCCACTCGGCGGAGCCGGGCACGGCGTCGGGCCGGCAGCGCCGGCAGGCGCGGAAGCCGTGGGCCTGGGCGGCGGCCGCGGTCGGAAAGAAGGTGACGTTCTTGCGCTTGGGTGTGACGGCGGGGCAGCTGGGCCGGCAGTAGATCCCGGTCGTCTCGACGGCGAAGAAGAACTCTCCGTCGAACCGGGCGTCCCGGCTGCTCACCGCCTGGTACCTGGTGTCCTCGTCCATCACGAGATCCAGTGTGCGGGAGCCCCGGGTGCTCGGCTGGCGGTTTTCGGACACCGCGCTGCCCCGGGGTCCCCGCAGCGGGACCGACGGCCTACCAGCCCGAGTGCCGCGCGCCGCCGCCGCCGCGCTTGGCCTCCAGCGCGGCACGCCCCTCCGCTCCCTTGCGCTTCCAGTCCTTGAGGATCTCGGCGCGCAGGCGGGCGTCCGTCTTGGCGACGATGCGCTGGTTCTCGCGCAGGAGCTTGCGGTAGCTCTCCAGCCGCCGCACCGGCAGGGAACCGTCCTCGACCGCGGCCGTCACCGCGCAGCCGGGCTCCGCCTCGTGGGCGCAGTCGTGGAAGCGGCAGTCCGCGGCGAGGCTCTCGATCTCCGAGAAGACCTGGCCGACGCCGGTCTCGGCGTCCCAGAGCCCGACGCCGCGCAGTCCGGGGGTGTCGATGAGGACGCCACCCCCGGGGAGCAGGAGCAGGTTGCGGGTGGTCGTGGTGTGGCGGCCCTTGCCGTCCACGTCACGGGCGGCCTGGACGGTCATCACGTCCTCGCCGAGGAGGGTGTTGGCGAGCGTGGACTTCCCGGCCCCTGAGGCCCCGAGCAGTACGCTCGTCCCACCCGCCACGACGGCGGCGAGGACATCGAGTCCCTCGCCGGTGGCGGAGCTGACGGGCAGCACCTGCACGCCCGGCGCGACGGTCTCCACGTCCTGGACCAGGTAGGAGAGCCCGACGGGGTCGGGAACGAGGTCGGCCTTGCTGAGCACGACGAGCGGCTGGGCGCCCGACTCCCAGGCCAGGGCGAGGAAGCGCTCGACGCGGCCGAGGTCCAGCTCGACGGCGAGCGAGACGGTGATGATCGCGTGGTCGACGTTGGCGGCGAGGATCTGGCCCTCGGACCGCTTGGACGACGTGGACCGCGCGAAAGCGGTACGGCGCGGCAGCAGTGTCCGTACGTACCGGGGATCGCCGTCGGGGTCGACGGCGGCCCAGTCTCCCGTGCAGACCACCTTCAGCGGGTCGCGGGGAACGACGAACTCGGTGTCGGCGCGGACGATGCCACGGGGTGTGGCGAGATCGCACTGACCCCGGTCGACACGCAGGACACGGCCGGGCAGCAGCCCCTGCGCCGCGTAGGGGGCGAACTCCGCTTCCCAGTTCTCGTCCCAGCCGTAGGGAGCGAGAGCGTGCGAAGCCGAAGTCCGAGGAGAAGAGAAAGACAAGGGGTGACCCTTCACAAGGGTGGCCCCGGCACGCGCCGCCACGGACGCGCAGAAGGAAAGGGAAGGTCAGCCGGAGACCACGGAGGTGGAGTTGATGAACTTCTGGGTGAGGGCAGGGCCCGTCGTCATGACAGCCATCGGTCACACCTCCTGAGTCACACAGCACGCTCGACTGACCACAGCGGCCTCGGCCGCCGGGAACAACGGGAACCCTAGCCGCGGGTTCCGGCGGGGCGCCAACTCTTTTTTCGGGCCGGCGCCGGCGGCTCACTCCGGCGGGTGGGTGCGCAGCCAGTCGGCCCAGGTGACCGTGCCCCGGTTGCCGTGAGGGCAGGTCAGGTCGCGGGCCGCCCGCTCGACCGCGGAGGGCACGGGGACCCTCAGCACGCGTCGTCGCCTGCCGCGGATCCGCTGCCACTGCGCGAGGAGTTCGCCGAGTGTGAGTACCTCGGGCCCGCCGAAGTCCGTGCACTGTCCGCCGGGGCCGTCGGCGACGCGCTGGACCAGGTGGTCCGCGAAGTCGCCCGAGTCCGCCGGCTGGGTCCGCAGTTCGGTGGGCAGCAGCACCACGGGGAGCCGGGCCGCCTTGCCCAGCATCCGGTCGGTCAGCCAGTGGAACTGGGTGGCCCGCAGGATCGACCAGGGCACCTTGCCGGTGCGTACCAGTTCCTCGGCGGTGTGTTTGACCTGCATGTACGGGACGCGGGCCCGGTCGACGCCGACGATGGACACATAGGCGAAGTGGCCCACGCCGGCCCGGTCGGCCGCTTCGAGCAGCCGGCGGGTGCCGTCGACGTCGACCTCCGGCGGGCTGCGCCAGAAGTCGGTCGGCAGGAGGTAGCCACGCTTGGCGGCGGGCGACAGCGTGGCCGCGTGAACGACGATCTGCGCCCCGGACACCGCTGCCGCGATCCCCTCGCCGGTGGCGAGATCCCCGCGGATCCACTCCACATCGGGATCGGAGCCTGGGGAACGGGCGAGCACGCGGACGCGGTGGGTCGGCTTCAGCCGGGCGACCACATCCCGTCCCAGATGCCCGGTCCCGCCCGTGACCAGGACGGTTTCCATCGGCGGCACCTCCGGATCGTTCAAGCCGGTCAGCTGCTCCGACTGTCTCACCTCGTCGGCGCACCGGCATGCCCACCGGCTTCCCCGCTCCTCCCTGCCCCGGCCGCCGTCACCCGTTCGGGCGAGGCGGGTGGGGAGCCCTCGCGGCCGCCCCTACAGCGGCGTGTCGTCGCCCGCCGCGAACGGGCCCCCATGGCCCGGGACGATCACGTCCGACGCGGCCAGGACCCGGAGGCGGGAGGCGCGGTGGACGTCCCGGTCCGGGGCGACCGGGTCGTCGGTCGGGCCGTCCGGGCGCCACCAGAGGTCGCCGACGAAGGCGACCACGCCGTCGGCGGTGCCGGCGAGGAGCGTGATGTCCTCCGGGCTGTGGCCCGGGGTCCGGATCAGGCGCAGGGACGGTGTGAGTTCATGGCCCTCGGCGTCCCGGTCGGTCCACTGGTCGTGGCGGTACTCCGCCTTGTGGTCATGGACGCGCGCCCGGCCGAACAGGCCCACGTTCATGGTGTTGTCGGGGTGGTGGTGGCTCAGCACCACGTCGGTGATGTCGTCCGGGCCCAGGCCGAGTTCGGCGAGCGGACCGAGGATGCGGTCGCGGCTCGCCACCATGCCCGGGTCGACGATCACATGCCGGTCGCCGTCGGAGACGTACGAGACGGTGGCGGCGACTCCCGGGCCCGTGGACAGGGTGTAACCGGTGGTCAGGACGGTGTACGTGGCGGTCTTGCCGCGTGGCTGGTCTGTCATGTCCCCAGCCTCGCCGGACGGAAGGCCGCCGACGAGTGGCCCTCCTGCCACCGATCGCGGGTTTTGTGCCACACTCCCCCGCATGCCGCCGTTCCTGAGCGTCGCCGCCTACGCCCCGCCCCGCGTCGGCATGCTCGCCGTCGGTCTCGTCGCCGAGGTCTTCGACACCCGCGCCGCCGGACTGCCCCGGTTCGACTTCGCTCTCTGCACCGACCGGCCCGGGCAGGTCACCACCGACGTCGGGGTCCCGCTCGCCGTCGAGCACGGGCTCGACCGGATCGCGGCCGCCGATCTCGTACTCGCCCTGCCCTGGGCCGACTTCCGCACCCCGCCGCCGCCCGCCGTGCTCGACGCGTTCCGTGCCGCGCACGCGCGCGGAGCGCTGATCGGGGCGCACTGCGTCGGCGTGTTCGCGCTCGCCGCCGCCGGGCTGCTCGACGGCCTGCGGGCCACCACCCACTGGCGGTTCGCCGACCTGCTCTCCCGCCGCCACCCGTCCGTCACCGTCGAGGCGGACGCCCTGTACGTCGACGAGGGCCGGATCCTCACGGGCGCGGGCGCCGCCGCCGGGTTCGACCTCTGCCTGCATCTGCTGCGACGGGAGTACGGGGCGGCCGCCGCGAACGCCGCGGCCCGCGACCTCGTCCTGCCGCCGCACCGGGACGGCGGGCAGGCCCAGTACCTGGCCGCGCCCGTCCCCGAGGACGGCGAGGACGAGCGGCTCGCGGACGTCCTCGCCTGGGCCCGCGCCCATCTCCACGAGCCGCTGCCCGTCGCGGAGTTGGCCCGGCGCGCGCTGATGAGCCGACGCTCCTTCGCCCGCCGGTTCACCGCCGCGACGGGTACGACGCCGCACGCCTGGGTGCTCGGCCTGCGGCTCGGCCGGGCGGAGGAGCTCCTGGAGACCACGGACCTGCCCGTCGAGGAGATCGCCCGGCTGGTCGGCTACGGCTCCGCGGCCGTCCTGCGCGAGCAGTTCGTCCGCCGCCGGGGCGTACCGCCCCGCACGTATCGCCGTACGTTCACGCGGACCTCGTAGACGGGTCGAAGCGGCTGCGTACGGTCACGAGCGGGCGGAGGCCGGATGGGTCTCGTACATCCGCACCGCGACGAGGAGGCCGGATGCGGCGGTGAGGGCGGCGACGGCCCAGATCGCGGTCGTCAGGCCGTAGGCGCCGGCGAGGGCTCCGGCGAGGAGGGCGCCCACCGCGAAGCCGCCGTCGCGCCACAGGCGGTAGACACCGACGGCGCGCGCCCGCCAGGCGGGGTGGGCGACGTCGCCGATGACGGCGAGGAGGGTGGGGTAGACGAGCGCGGTGCCGATGCCGAGGAGGAGTTGGGCGAGCGCCCAGGGGCCGAAGGTGGTGGACAGGGCGACCAGCGCGATGGCGGCGGCCTGGAGGAGCATGCCGGCGGTGATGAGGTGTTTGCGGCCGATCCGGTCGGACCACCAGCCGGTCAGGAGTTGGCCCGCGCCCCAGACGGCGGGGTAGAGGGCGGCGAGGACGCCGATCCGGGCGATGGACAGACCGTGGGCGGCGAAGAGCAGGGGGAAGATGCCCCAGGCGAGGGCGTCGTTGAGGTTGTTGACCATCCCGGCCTGGCTGGCGGCGGACATGGCCTTGTCGGTGAAGCTGGTGCGGCGGGTGATGGCGGCGGTGGTCAGCGCGGTGTCGGCGGCGGACCCCACGGGGTGGCGGGCGGCCTCGGCACGCGCGTGTGCGCGGGTCTCGCGGACGACGAGGGTCGAGAGGCCGAGGCCGAGGGCGGCGTAGGCGGCGCCGAGGAGGAAGGGTTCGGGCCGGAGTCCGTAGTGGGTGGCGAGGGCGCCGGTGGCCAGGGAGGTGGCGGCGACCGCGACGTATCCGGCGGCCTCGTTGAAGCCCATCGCGAGTCCGCGCCGCCGCGGCCCGGCCAGGTCGATCTTCATGATGACCGTGGTGGACCAGGTCAGGCCCTGGGAGGCGCCGAGGAGGATGTTGGCGGCGACGATCCAGGCCCAGGTGGGCCCCCAGGCGAGCATGAGGGGCACGGGGAGCGCGAGGAGCCAGCCGGCGATGAGGACGGGCTTGCGGCCGTAGCGGTCGGAGAGCGTGCCGGCGAAGAAGTTGGTGGCGGCCTTGGTGGCTCCGAAGGCCAGGATGTACGTGAGGGAGAACGCGGAGGCGGCCAGGTGGAAGACCTGGTCGGCGAGGAGCGGCAGGACGACGCGCTCCTGGCCGAGCATGCCGCCGACCAGCGCGTTGACGGCGACGAGCAGGGCGAACTGCGCGAGGTTGGCGCGCAGTCCGAACCGGATGCCGTCGTGGTGGGTGGTGGTGCCGGCGCTCACGCTCCTTCCTCCAGCGGACGTCCGGTGGCCCGCGCCCAGTCGCCGGGCCCGCCGGCGAGGACCGCGAGGCCGTCGTGTCCGGCGCGCCGCAGGAGGCTGGCCGCGGTCATCGCGCGCTCGCCGTGCGCGCAGGCCACGACCGCGCCGGCCGGGGCGTCGTCGGTACGGGCGGGCAGCCGGCCCAGTTCGATGCCGGTCGCGCCGGGGATGTGCCCGGCGACGTGCTCCGAGCGCTGCCGGATGTCGAGGACGGGGCGGTCGCCGATGCGGTCGGCGGTGAGGAGGTCGAGCGTCCGCACTTCCCCTCCCGCGGCGGTCCAGGCGGGCATGGGGAGGTGGCCGGCCAGCCGTTCGTATCCGATCTTCAGTGCCTGCCAGGCGAGTTCGTCCAGATCCTGCCCCGGGGCGGTGAGGAAGACGAGCGGGGCGTCGTCGGGCAGCAGCCACCCCAGCCAGGTGGCGAACTGGGCGCGCAGGGCGATCGAGAGCGCGCCGGGGACGTGTCCCGCGGCGAAGTCCGCGATGGGGCGTACGTCGACGAGGTGAGCGCCCTGGCCGGCGAGGGCCCGCACCTCGTCCGGGGTGAGCGTGGCGAGCGCGAGCCCGGGGGCGGCGGGGAGGACGGCGGGGCCGCGGCGGTTGCGCTCCGCCAGGCGGTCGAAGTAGGCGGGGTAGGTGCCGAGGCTGCCCAGCAACTCCCGTACGAAGGTGTCCTCGTCGGGTGCGGCGAGCAGCGGGTTGGTCCGGCGCTCGGCGCCGATGGTGCTGGTGCGCTCCGAGCGCGGCGGGGCGGAGCAGAAGGAGCCGGCGCCGTGCGTGGGCCAGACGGCTGTCGCGTCGGGCAGCTCGGCCAGTCGCCCGAGCGAGCGGTACTGGGCGCGGGCCAGCTCCTCGGCGCGGTCGGCGCCCAGCAGGTCGGTGCGGGCGGCGGCGCCCACGATCAGGGAGCCGCCGGTGAACACCCCGAGTTCACGGGCGCCGTCCAGGAGCAGGAAGGCGAGGTGCTCGTCCGTGTGGCCGGGGGTGGCGAGCGCCCGCAGGGTCAGCCCGCCGAGGTCGACCTCGTCGCCGTCGGCCAGCGCGCGGTGGGGGAAGGCCCGTCTGCCGGCGGCGGAGGCGAGGACGGTGGCCCCGTCGTCGTGGGCGAGCTGGACGGCGCCGGAGAGGAAGTCGGCGTGCAGGTGGGTGTCGATCGCGTACGCGACCGTCAGCCCGCGTTTGTCGGCGACCGCGCGCAGGGCGCGCAGGTCCCGGCTCGCGTCGACGGCCAGGGCGCGGCCGTCGCCGAGGTCGACGAGGTAGGCACTGTTGCCGAGCCCCTTGTCGACGAGCGGTGTCAGATGATCGTCGGCGAAGTCCATGGCGTCCTCCACTGGGCGGCACTGGCCGGCACGGGGCGGGGTCGCTTCAACCCCCACCTCCTAGATACAATATTCCATGGATTTATGGAGAAGAGGTATTCGGCATGGGAGACCCGGCACGCAAAGCCGCGCTGTACGAGGCTTTCGCCCGCACCGGCAAGGCGCTGAGCAGCGGAAAGCGTCTGGAGCTGCTCGATCTGCTCGCCCAGGGAGAGCGGCCGGTGGACGCGCTCGCCAGGGCCGCCGGGCTGAACCTGACCACGGCCTCGGCCCACCTGCAGACCCTCAAGCAGGCCGGCCTCGTCGCCACCCGCCGCGACGGCGTACGCATCCACTACCGGCTCGCCGGGAACGATGTGGCCGCCCTCTACGCCCTGCTCCGCCAGGTCGCCCGCAACCACCAGGACGCCGTCGAACCCGCCCGCAGCGCCTACCTGGGCGCCGAGGACTCCGAGGCGATCGACCGCGACGACCTGATCGCCCGCGCCCGCTCCGGCGAGGTCGTCGTCCTCGACGTCCGCCCCGCCGAGGAGTACGCGGCCGGCCACATCCCCGGCGCCCTGTCCATCCCGGTCGAGGAGCTCGCCGACCGCGTGGCCGAACTCCCCGAGGACACGGAGGTCGTCGCCTACTGCCGTGGCGCCTACTGCGTCCTCGCCCACGACGCCGTCCGCCTCCTCCACGCGCGCGGGCGCAGGGCCGTACGCCTGACCGACGGCATGCTGGAGTGGCGCCTGGCCGAGCTGCCGGTGGACACGGAGGCCGCCGCCTGATCGCAGACGGGCCCCGGCCCTCCACGGACGGACGGACCGGGGCAGGACGACGAGTCCGCGCGCTCACCAGCGGTACCAGCGTCCCCCGCCACTGCGCATGAGGAAGCCCAGCAGCCACAGCACCAGGACGGCGATGGCGATGAACCAGAGGACGTCGGCCGCGAACCCGGCTCCGAAGAGCACGAGGATCAACACCAGTACGAGAAGAAGCGGGACCATGGCGGCACCTCCGCGGCAGGGGGTCGCCCGGCCTTCGGGCGGGCCCCGGCAGACGGGCGTGTGCCCCGATCGGCTCGTCTCATGTGCGGGTCGTGTCCGGCCGTCGCGATTGTGGCCCCCCGGGCCCGGGTAGTCGCGGAGCGACACGTCCACGACCGGTGGACGCGACCCGACGACCGGCACTGCCGCCGGGAAGGCCGGTGGGCACGGTGACACGCGACGCGGCGCCGAAGGCCGCGGCGGAGGAGGACGGTTACGACGCCGGTCCCTACCTGCCGCCGCGCGGTGGGCTCCCCGCGCACCGCAAGGCCGCCGCCGAGTGCCGCGGGTGCCCCCTGCACCGGGACGCCACCGAGACGGTGTTCGGCCGCGGTGACCCCCATGCCCGCTTGCTCCTCGTCGGCGAGCAGCCCGGCGACCAGGAGGACCGCCAGGGGGAGCCCTTCGTGGGCCCGGCGGGCCGTCTGCTGTCCAAGGCCCTGCGCGAGGCGGGCGTCGACGAGGAGGGCGTGTACCTCACCAACGCGGTCAAGCACTTCAAGTTCACCCGCAAAGGGCCCGGCAAGCGCCGGATCCACAAGGCGCCGAGCCTGCGGGAGACCCTGGCGTGCCGACCGTGGCTGGAGGCGGAGCTGCGGCTCGTCGCCCCCGAGATGGTCGTGGTCCTCGGCGCCACGGCGGGCCGGTCCCTGCTCGGCCCTTCCTTCCGCGTCGGTACGGACCGGGGGATGGTGCGGCCGCTGCCCGATTCCGAGGACATCCGGTGCGTCGCCACCGTGCATCCGTCGGCCGTTCTGCGGGCGGACGACCGGGAGGCGGCGTACGCGGGCCTCGTGGCCGATCTGAGGACCGCGGCACGCGCGCTCTGAAGGGCCGCTCTGAAGGGCACAACGCGGGGTCAGCCCTCCACGCCCGTGGTCAGGTGTGCGGACCCGACGGGCTTGGACTCCGGGGATCCGCGCTGGCGCAGATAGACCGAGAGGATCACCATCGAGGCGACGGCCAGGAGCTCGGACTGCCAGTTCTGGAGCGTACGGTTCCAGAACTCCGCGGAGGTGACGTACGTCCCCCAGGAGACCGGCGGCTGGAGGTCGCGCAGCTGCTCCTCGTTGTACGTCACGCGTCCCGTGACCGACTGCGCGAGCCACGACAGGACGAAGACCAGGCACATGACGACGCCCAGGGAGCGCGAGTACAGCGCCTGCCGCAAGCCGCCCGCCGAGGCGGAGCGCGGAGAGTCCGGGGTGGCGTACGCGCCGACCTTCTGTTCCTCGTCCGACTCCACGCCGATCCTGTCGAGCGGCTTCGACTCGGGCGAACCGCGCTGCACGAGCCAGACGGTCCCGAAGATGTAGAGGAAGAACTGCAGGAACTCCGACTGCCAGTTCTCGGTCACGTCCACCATGAAGTCCGAGGTCAGGACGTAGTCGCCGACCTTGATCCGTGGCAGGCCCCGCGCCTCGAGCAAGGTGTTGAGCTCCGCGCAGCCGGCGACCGCCTGGCCGGCCAGGACGAGCAGGAATCCGGTGCCGAAGGCCAGGGTCAGCCCGTTCTCGCGCAGGAACCGCGTGCCCGCCCTCACCGCTGCAGCAGCCCTACGGTGAAGGCGTGGGCGAGGCCGCCGCAGAGCACGACCAGGCAGAGGACGAAGAGCGCACGCACGGTCAGTCCCCCTTCACGGCACAGCGGTCCGGCCGCCCGGGCCGAGGTGTGCAGCCGGCCGCGGTGATCTTCCAGCCGTCCGGGAAGGACGCCAGGTAGAGGTGTCCCGCGCCGAGCACGACACGGGCCTGGGAGCCGAAGACATCCGTCCGCACCGGAACGGTGGGGCTCGGCGGTTCGATCCGCAGCTCGGCCAGCGCGGTGGCGCACGGCTCCTGTTCCTCCAGCTCCTCGCGGGTGCTCGGCGCCAGGGCGTCACAGGCCCGGCTCGGGTCCGGGGCGTGCAGCTCCGCCACGAAGGCCAGGGCCGCCGCCTCGGCGGATCGGGCCCGGCCTTCGACTCCGGCGCATCCCACGAGCCCCACGAGCAGCGCGGCCGAGAGCGGAGCGGCGGTGATCAGACGCATGAGCGGAGCATGCAGGGGCGGCGCACCGACCGGGCGCGGGCCCGGTCCGACACGCGGCGGATTGGCCCGTAGAGCCCACTGGAGCGCCGGTACGGCCCGAGCGCCGTCCCCGCCGCGGCGCTCGTAGGCTGATCCACTCGTACGACCGCGCTCTCCACTCTCCGGAAAGGCCGTCACATGCCCGTCATCGCCCTGCTGTCACCCGAGCCGAGTCCGGGCCGGTCCGCCCTGGGACGCCTCGCGGCCGCCGTCACCGGTGTCCTCGGGATCCCCGCGGAGGACTGCTGGGTGACGTGGCAGCAGATCGATCCCGACGCGGTGCACCGCCCCGAGTGGCAGGGCTCGGGGCCGTACTCCCCCGTGGGCTTCCTCACCTGCGAGGAGTCCTGGTCGTCGGAGACCGTCGAGCTGCTGCTGCGGGCGGTGCGCGAGGAGTTGGGCGAGGTGTCCCTCGCGGTCCGCCGCGGCGATCCGGGCGAGCTGCTGATCCGGGGGAACGCCGCGGCCGATGTCGTCGCGCGTCCGGTGGGGCGGGTGGTCGGCGGTCGTGGCGAGGTCTACGACGACGCCTGGGGGGAGGTGTCCGCGGTGATCCGTCTGGACGGGGCGCGGTTCACTGAAGACGCGCTGGCCGGCCTCGACGCCTTCTCGCACCTTGAGGTGGTCTACCACTTCGACCGGGTGCCGCCCGAGAAGATCGAGACCGGCGCCCGCCACCCGCGCGGCAACACCGACTGGCCGCGGGCCGGCATCTTCGCCCAGCGCGGCAAGAACCGTCCCAACCGGATCGGCGTCTCGCGTTGCCGGCTGGTCGGGACCGAAGGGCTCGACGTCCATGTGACCGGTCTCGACGCGGTGGACGGCACCCCGGTCCTCGACATCAAGCCGTACATGGCCGAGTTCGGCCCGATCGGCGAGGTGACCCAGCCGGCCTGGGCCACCGAGATCATGCGCCGGTACTACTGACGCGGCTCGGGCGGCGCGGGCGGCCCGGCCTCGGGTGAGGCCGCCCGCAGGTCGGCCAGGAGCTCCGCCTGGCCGGCCAGTACCCCGGACAGGATCGCCCGGGCCACCTTCAGCAGCTCCGCGACCCGCGGATCGGTCAGGGCGTAGTGGACCGTCGAGCCCTCGCGGCGGGTGACGACGAGGTTGGCCCGGCGCAGCACGGCGAGTTGCTGGGAGAGATGGGCCGGCTCGACGGCCACGACGGGCAGCATCTCGGCGACGGCGTGCTCCCGCTCGCTCAGCAGTTCCAGGACCCGGATGCGTACCGGATGCCCCAGGGTTTTGAAGAACTCCGCCTTCAGCTGGTACAGCGGCGCGCTCACAGAGCCACCCCTCCGCGCGCGCGGCCCGCCGTAGGGGCGCACGACCACCGTCGCGCCGACACCGTGCTTCGCATCCACCTGGACCTCTGTTCCATGGGGATATCCTCGCGCCCTCACTGTCGGGTGGTGACGCGGGGTGGGGACGGGGAGTTCACCTGCCGGGCCACTCGTCGCTGCACCACTCGCGCTGCCGCCGCTGTTCGCCGTGGCTGTGGTGGGCGGCGAGCGCCGCGGGCAGGTCGCAGTGGACGGGGATCAAGGGGTGGTCGCCCGTGGGGACGAGGGAGCCGTCGGCGGGGATCGCGGCGAGTTCGAGGCTGCGGCCCTCGGCGGCGAGACGGCGGGCCGCGTCGGCGACGGCGAGCTGGCCGCCGGCCGACCAGCCGCGCAGGCTCGTGAGATCGAGGATGACCGGCCCGGCGCCGCGCGCCAGGGCCCACCCGACCGCGCCGGTGAAACGCCCCACGGCCTCGGCTCCCAGGAATCCGGCCAGGGACAGAACGCCCAGGTCCTGCTGGATGGTGTAGCGCCACTCGATCGTCATCGCGGTTCTCTCGTGCTCGTGTGCGTGCTCGTGCTCGTGTGCGTGCTCGTGCTCGTGTGCGTGCTCGTGTCCGTGTCGGTGTCCGCCGGCCCGGCCGTCACGCGGACACCCCCGTGCCCAGGCGGTAGCCGCTCACCGTCTGCGGCGTGATGCGCAGCAGCGTGTCGTGCGGCCCGTACGCCCAGCCGGGCAGGGTCCGCAGGTAGTGCGCCGCCTCGGCGGGGTTGTCCACGAGTTCGGCCGGCCCGGTGACGGTCACGCTCCAGCCGGTGCCGGCGGGCAGCCGGATCTCGTCCGCCTCGTAGCTCAGCGGACCCCGCCCGGTCACGAGATCGGCCTGTATCGGGGCCCGTACGATCAGCCGGCCGTACTCCAGCACGTGCACGGCGGGGCGCAGGACGGGCTGTTCGCGGCGGGGGCAGAGCAGGCGGCCGTGCGTGGCGCCTTCGAGCAGCCAGAGCGCTTCCGTGCCCGTGACGTCGACCATGCGGCGGCGGGTGGGGTGGGTCATCGTGCGGCTTCCTGGGCGGTGTGGGTCTTGTTCGGGGCGGGGAGGGCGGGGAGGACGCCGGTGCCCTGGAGGTGGGCGCGGGCTCCCGCGATGGCCTCGGGGGTCGTGGCGTACTCGCGGCCCTCCAGGCGCAGCAGGTCCAGCGCGCCGACGGATTCGAGCACCTGCCGCTGACCGGGCCGTATGCCGGAGGTCATGACGGCGATGCCGCGGCGGTCGAGCTTCTCCACCGCGTCCTTGAGGACGAGGGCGCCCGTGGCGTCCATCGTGGTGATCCGGGACATCCGCAGGATGACGACGCGGACGTCGGCGACCTCGGTGAGTTCGAGGAGGAAGCGGTGGGCCGCGGCGAAGAACAGCGGGCCGTCGATCCGGTAGGCGACGATGTGCTCGGCGAGCAGGGCGTGTTCCTCGTCGCTGTGCTCGCCCGGCAGGTCGGGCCGGAAGTCCACCTGGTCCATCCGTGCCTGCTTGGCCACGGCCCGCAGGGCGAGGGCGCCCGCGACGACGAGGCCGATGATCACCGCGTAGACGAGATCGAGGGCGAGGGTGGCGACGGCGGTCAGGACGAGGACGACTCCGTCGGCGCGCGTGGCCTTGGCCATCGCCCGCAGCGCGCCCACCTCGACCATGCGGATCGCGGTGGCGAGCAGCACGCCGGCGAGGGCGGCGAGCGGGATCTTCGACACGAGCGGCGCGGCGGCGAAGACGATGACGGCGAGGATCGCGGCGTGGGTGAGGGCGGCCAGCCGGGAGGAGGCGCCGGTACGGACGTTGACGGCGGTACGGGCGATGGCCGCGGTCGCGGGGACGCCGCCGAACAGCGGGGCGGCCAGGTTCGCCACGCCCTGGCCGAACAACTCCCGGTCCGGGTCGTGCTGCTGGCCGACGGTCATGCCGTCGGCGACCGTGGCCGACAGCAGCGACTCCAGCGCCGCCAGGGCGGCGACGGCCACGGCGGGCGCGAGCAGCGAGCCGAGCGCGGAGAGGTCGAGGAAGCCGAGGGACGGCGCGGGGAGGCCGGACGGCAGGTCCCCGATCGGCGCGGCGGCGTCGAGGTGGAACGCCTGAGCCACGACGGTCGCGGCGATCACCGCGACGATCGAGAACGGGATCGTCGGCCTCCACCGGGCCCCGAGCAGCATGACCAGCGCGACGCCGGCGGCGAGGGCGAGCGCCGTCCAGTTCGGGGTGCGTACGAACTCCTCGACCGCGCGCCAGGTCACGACGAGGACGCGCTCCCCCTCGGGCTTGGCCACGCCGAGCGCGTTCGGGACCTGCTGCAGGAAGATCACGCAGGCGATGCCGAAGGTGAAGCCCTCCACGACGGGTGCGGGGATGTAGCGCATGTACGTCCCGGCCCGCGCGAGTGCGAGCGCGATGAGCAGCAGTCCGGCAAGGAGACCGACCGTCAGCACGCCACCGGGCCCGTACTGCGCCACGATCGGCACGAGCACCACGGTCATCGCCCCGGTCGGACCGGAGACCTGGAGGTTCGAGCCGCCGAACAGCGCGGCGAGCGCGCCGGCGACGACGGCGGTGGCCAGGCCGGCCTGGGCCCCGAGCCCGGAGGACACCCCGAAGCCGAGCGCGAGGGGCAGGGCCACGATGGCGACGGTCAGCCCGGCCAGCAGATCCCGCCGCGGGTTGCGGGCCATCGCGGCGAGATCCGCCCGTACCGGCAGCAGCGCGCGGACCCGGCTCCACACCGGCCGCAGGGGCGTCCTCACGAGGCCGCGCCCTCGGTCTCGCGCAGCTCGGCCAGGAGCTCGTTCCGCCCGGCCAGCATCTCCGTGAGGATCCGCCGCGCCGCCTGCATCAGATCCGTCACGTCACCGCCGGCCAGGGTGTACACCACCGTCGCCCCCTCGCGGCTGGACCTCACGATCCCGGACCGCCGGAGCACCGCGAGCTGCTGCGAGAGGGCCGACGGCTCGACCTCGATCTCCGCGAGCAGATCGCGTACGGGCATGGGCCCGTTCTGCAGCAGCTCCAGGACCCGGATGCGGACGGGGTGTCCGAGCATCCGGAAGAACTCGGCCTTGGCCTGGTACAGCGGAACGGGCACGGGCGCGGCCTCTCCTCGCGGTTGCCTGCGAACACGACAACCCCAGGATGTAACGAATTGCAGAATTATGCAATTCGTTGACCGGTCAGTGGGACGCGCCCCCGAGCTCGTCGAGCGCGCGCAGGATGTCGGTGGGCTCGGCCCGGGTCGTGTAGTCGGTGTTCACGAAGGCCCACCGCACGATGCCGTCCCGGCCGATGACGAAGGTCGCGGGGAGCGGAAGGGTGCGGGCGTGGCCCGCGTTGGCGCGCTGGAGGTCGATGCCGAAGCCCTCGTACACGCCGGCCAGGTCGTCGGGCAGGTCGAAGGCGAGTCCGTACTGCTTGGCGACGTCCGAGCCGACGTCGCTCAGGACGCCGAAGGCCAGGTCGTGCTTCTCGGCCAGCGACAGCGACTCGTCCGGGATCTGCGGGGAGACCGCGACGAGCCGGGCGCCGCGGGCGGCGATGTCTCCGTGGTGCTGCTGGAGCGCGCGGAGGGCGAGGTTGCAGTACGGGCACCAGGAGCCCCGGTAGAAGGTGAGCACCACGGGCCCGGCGGCCAGCAGCGTCTTCAGGGCGACCGGGTCCCCTTCGGCCGCCGGGAGGCTGAAGTCGGGGGCGGTGTCGCCCACGTTCACGGCGCGCTCGGCCTGTCCGGAGTCGGCGAGCTCCTGGCCCGCCCGGTCGATGATCTCCCGGATGTGCGCCGGGATGTGCTCCTGGCGGCTCTCGTAGAAGGCGCGCAGTTCCGCGTTGAGGCTCATGGGGCTTCCTCCCAGATATCTTGAAACGACCGTTCCAAGATAGCGGCGCACCCGTCTCCCGGCCAGAGGTATCTTGGAACTGTCGTTACAGGATGAGGGGCGAGCCATGCCGGACATCAAGCACTTCGATCCCGACGCGGCGCTGGACACCGTGGTGCGGCTCTTCTGGAAGCAGGGCGTGGCCACGACCGGCGTCCAGGACATCGTCAACGCGACCGGACTCAACCGCTCCAGCCTGTACGCCACCTTCGGCGGCAAGCAGCAGCTGTATCTGGCGGCCCTGGAGCGCTACGTCGACGAGCGCTCCCGGCCGGTGCTCGGCCGCCTCGCGCAGGACGACCGCGGGCTGCCGGCCGTGGAGGAGTTCTTCACGAACCTCATCGACATGCGCTGCACCGGCGAGTACGCCCGGTGGGGATGCATGATCTCCAACGCCCACGCGGGCGCGGAGAACGACGAGGCGGAGGTCCGCGCCGTACTGGACCGGCAGCACCACCGCCTGCGCGACGCGCTGCGCGACGCCCTCGCCGTGGCGCGGGCCAAGGGCCAGCTCGGTGAGGCCGCGGACCCCGAGTCGGCCGCCGACGTCCTCGCCCTCCTCGCGCACGGGGTGAACCTGCGCTCCCGCGCCGGCGCGGACCAGGAGCGGCTGCGCCGGACCGTCGACGCGGCCCTGGCCACGATCGCCGGCCGCGGCCCGGCCGGCGCCTGACCCTCGCGAGGGCGGACACCGGCCACCGACAGACCGACAGACCGACAGACCGTCGGTCTGTCGGTCCGTCGGTCCGTCCTACGCCGGCTGCCGCTCCTGCTCGGACCGGTCCGAGCCCGACCGGTCGGAGCCCGACACGTCCGAGCCCGGCGCGTCCGAGCCCGACTGGTAGATGTCGGGGATGCCGTCGGCGTTGTCGTCCCGGTTCTCCTCCTCGTACAGGCGCCGGTACACGCGGTTGCGGCGGCGCAGGAGGAAGGCCGCGAGGACGGCGGCGGTCAGCGAACCGATGAGGACGGCGGCCTTGATGTGTTCGGCCGCGGCCGGGTCGGGGAAGGCGAGTTCGCCGATGAGGAGGGCGACGGTGAAGCCGATGCCGGCGAGGACGGAGAGTCCGAAGACGTCCGCCCAGGCGAGTTCGGGGTTGAGCCGCGCCCGGGTGAAGCGGGCGGCGAGGTAGGTGCCGAGGAAGACGCCCAGGATCTTTCCGACGAGGAGCCCGGTGACGACGCCGAGGGACTCGGGCTCGGTGACGACGTCCAGGAGGGCGGAGCCCGAGATGCCGACGCCGGCGGCGAAGAGGGCGAACAGGGGGACGGCGACGCCCGCCGAGACGGGGTGGACGAGGTGCGCGACGCGCGCTCCCGGGGAGGCTTCCTCGCCCTTGTCGCGGGTGGTGCGCAGGATCAGGCCCATGGCGACTCCGGCGACGGTGGCGTGGACACCGGAGTTGTACATCAGGGCCCAGATCGCGACGCCGAGCGGCACGTACCACCACCAGCCGCGCACCCGCAGCCGCTGCAGCGCGTAGAAGAGGCCCAGGCCGGCGAACGATGCCGCGAGCGCCCAGAAGTCGAGGTCCGAGGTGAAGAAGACGGCGATGACGAGGATCGCACCGAGGTCGTCCACGACGGCGAGGGTCAGCAGGAACGCCCGCAGGGCCGCGGGCAGATGGGTGCTGATGACGGCCAGGACCGCGAGGGCGAAGGCGATGTCCGTGGCCATGGGTACGGCCCAGCCGTCGAGGCTTCCGCCGGTCCCGGCGGCGACGAGCGCGTAGAGCGCGGCCGGTACGGCCATGCCGCAGAAGGCCGCGATGACGGGCAGCGCCGCGGTGGCGGGGGTGCGCAGCTCGCCCACGACGAGTTCACGCTTGAGCTCGATGCCGGCGACGAGGAAGAACAGGGCGAGCAGGCCGTCCGCTGTCCAGTGGCCGACCGAGAGGTCGAGTCCGAGTGCCGGTATGCCGAAGTGCGCGTTGCGTATCCACTCGTACGTCTCGCTCCAGGGGCTGTTCGCCCAGAGGAGCGCGACGACGGCGGCGCCGAGCAGCACGAGTCCGCCGACGGTCTCCGTGCGCAGGGCCTCGGCGACGGCCTGGCGTTCGGGCCAGGGCAGCAGTCCGAGGACCACCTTGCGCGGGCGTGCCTGTGTCACGGGGCGTGACTGGGTCATGGGGAGGATCCTCCGGGGCGTGTCGTCGAGCGGGCACACGGGCCCCTCGGACGCCGACCAGACTTCCCGGCACACCAACGCCGTCTTGACGCGTTCTTGGCACCCTATCGGGTGACCGGGAGTCTCACCAGGGCGTCTTTCACCTGCTGAAACGCTGAAACGGGCGAGAGGGCCCGCCCCCACCAAGGTGCGCGGTGGGGGCGGGCCCTTTCGGAAACCGGGCCGCCGGGGCGGTCAGACGGAGGCCTTCACCGGCTCCTCGTCGGAGTCGGCCTCGTCCGGCAGACCGGCGTCACGCCGGCGGACGAACGCCAGGAAGGAGTCGAGCTCCTTCTTGACGATCGGGGCCAGCAGGTAGAGGCCGATGATGTTGATCACGGCGAGCAGGAAGAGGACCGAGTCGGCGAGGTCGATCAGGGTGCCCAGGGACATCAGCGAGCCGAGGACCACGAAGGCGGAGTACAGGACCTTGAAGGTGATCTCGCTGGCCTTGCTGCGGCCGAACAGGTGCGACCAGGCCTTGAGGCAGTAGTAGCCCCAGGTGATCATCGTGGAGAAGGCGAACAGCAGGACCGCGAGGGTCAGCACGTACGGGAACCACGGCATCACGGTGGCGAAGGCGTCCGCGGTGATGGTGACACCGCCGATGCTCTCACCGGCGCGGGCGTCCAGCCAGCTCTGCGGGCTCGCGATGACGATGGTCAGCGCGGTCATGGTGCAGATGACGACCGTGTCGATGAACGGCTCCAGCAGGGCGACCAGGCCCTCGCTCGCGGGGTGCTTGGTCTTGACCGCGGAGTGGGCGATCGGCGCGGAGCCGAGGCCGGCCTCGTTGGAGAAGGCGGCGCGCTTGAAGCCGACGATCAGCGCACCGATGATGCCGCCGGCGACACCCTTCGGGCTGAAGGCCTCGGTGATGATCATGGAGATGGCGGACGGCACCGCGGAGGCGTTGGCCACGATGACGACCAGGCAGGCGACGATGTAGATGATCGCCATGGCCGGGACCAGACGGCTGGTGACCGAGGCCACCGAGCGGAGTCCGCCCAGCAGGACCAGGCCGACGAGGGCGGCGACCAGGATGCCGAAGAACAGGGCGAAGGTGGAGGAGCCGCCGCCGAAGACCGGGAGGGACGCCAGCAGGGTGTAGCTCTGGTTCGCCTGGAAGAGGTTGCCTCCGAAGAGGCCGAAGAACAGGACCATGAAGGCGGCGAGGCCGGCGAGTACCGTGCCGACGACCTTGCCGTTCTTGCCGAAGCGCTCGGTCATGCCCTTGCGCAGGTAGTGCATCGGGCCACCGGACACGGTGCCGTCGGCGTGGACCTCGCGGTACTTCACACCGAGGGTGACCTCGACGAACTTCGTGGCCATGCCGAGCAGACCGCAGAGGATCATCCAGAACGTGGCACCCGGGCCACCGATCGAGACCGCGACGGCCACACCGGCGATGTTGCCGAGGCCGACCGTGCCGGAGACGGCGGCGGTCAGCGCCTGGAAGTGGTTGACCTCGCCGGCGGAGCCCTTCTCGTCGTATTTGCCGCGCACGACGTCGATGGCGAGCCGGAACTTGCGTACCTGGACGAAGCCGAACCAGCCGGTGAAGACCAGGCCGGCGACGACGAGCCAGGCGACGATGAGGGGCAGCTGCGTACCCGCGACGGGCACGGAGTAGAAGACGATCTCGCCGAGCCAGGTGGCAATGGGTTCGAAGAACCCGCTGACGGCCTTGTCTACGGACTGGGTGATGGAATCGAGTGACACGTTGGGGTCCTCAGGTGGCGCAGGACCGGCGCGCGGGAGGCTACGCCGGTGAGGAGTGCGGTCTGTGAGCGAACGCCGTTGTCCGATCGGCGACCCGGGGCGGCACCGTCCGCGGACTCGGACAGTGATCACCCTGGTCGTGCTGACCGGTGCGTGCCGGCCACTTCGCGGGATGACACTGGGTCGTGCCACCTGCGAAGTTGCGCATTCCTACCACGACTCACCCAGCCGTGCGCGTGACACAGATCACATGACGTAAAGTGATCTACAGAAAGCCCAGCAAGCGTGACCCGACCGTTATCCGGACACATACATCCGTTCACAGGACACGCATATCTGCTGGTCAGGAGTATGCCGCGTTAGAGACCTGTCCTTCCACCCGGTCGCGCGAGCAGATGGCGGGGGTCCGCGGCACGCGTGATCGCCGCCTCGACGGCCGTGATGCGCTCGGCCAGCAGACCGAGCGCGGCGATCGCGCGGCCCAGCGGATCGTCCTCGGCGCCGCCGAGCGCCCCGGCCCGCCGGTAGGCGGCGGTGACCTCCGCCCAGCGGGCGGCCTGCGGCCCGGTGAGGGTGCCGCGGAGCTCGGCGAGCTTCAGGAGATTGGCCTCGGCCTCGTCGGTGAGCGTCTGGGCCTCGGCCGCGTAGTGGTCGTCGATCGCGGCGGTGAGTTCGGCGTCGTTCATGGCCGGCGAGATACGGGCCACGATCTTGTTCATGTTGCGGTACGAGCCCTGGAGCCGGAAGGGCGGTTCGGTCCTGGCCGCGTCGGACTGCGCGGCGGAGGCGATGTACGCCGCGTTGACCGCGAGGACCGTGGCGCGGGCGGTCAGCAGATGCCGCAGGACGGCGAGGATCCGGTCGAACTCGGCGGGCGCGTAGGAGTGGGTCAGCCGTTCGCGGCGCGCCGTCGGGTCGCCTTCGGCGAGACGGACGAGGAGTTCCAGGTCGGCCCGGTCGCGGCCGGCCAGCGGGGCGAGGGCCGGGTGGGAGGTCAGGGCGTTCTCGACGAAGCTGAGGGCGAAGGCGTCCTCCTTGCCGGTGAGCACGTCGCCGAGGTTCCACACGTCGGCGCGGTTGGCCAGCATGTCGGGGAGACGGAAGCGCTGCCCGGTCTCGGTGTAGGGGTTTCCGGCCATGCAGACGGCGAAGCGCTTGCCCCGCAGGTCGTGCCCGTTCAGCGTGCGGGTGGCGTCGCAGAGCGGGATGAACCTCTGCAGGAACTCCGGCGAGCAGTGCTGGATGTCGTCCAGGTACAGCAGGACGTTGTTGCCCGCCTCCAGGGCGAAGGCGATCTTCTCCAGCTCCCGGCGGGCGGCGGCGCCCCTGGCCTCGGCGGGGTCGAGCGAGGTGGTGTCCTGGCCGAGGGCCGGCCCGTCGACCTTGACCAGGAGGAGCCCGAGGCGCTCGGCGACGTACTCGACCAGCGTCGTCTTGCCGTACCCCGGCGGAGAGAGGAGCAGCAGCAGGCCGTGGGAGTCGGTCCGCTTGGCGTCGCCGACGGCGCCGAGCTGCTTGGCGAGGTTGTCGCCGATCAGCGGCAGGTAGACCTCGTCGACGAGCCGGTTGCGCACGAAGGACGACATGACGCGGGGCCGGTGGTCGTCCACCCGCAGCCGGGCCCGCTCGGCCGCGACGAGTTCCGTGCGAAGCCGCTGGTAGTGACGGAATCCGGGCACGTCCTCGCCGGCGAACTCCTCGGTCCTTGCCAGGAACTCGTCCAGGCGCAGCCCGAGGGCGCCCGCACGCACCCGGGGGTGCGTGCCGAGGAGCCCCGTGACCTGCGCCGTGGTCGCGGCGTCGGCCTCGTACCGCTCCAGCGCCGGGCACAGCTCGACGGCGACGGCCTCGGCGAGCACGCCGTCCTCGGGCGACTCCCCCGACGACGACGCGTAGGACGTGAGCCAGGCCTCGACGAGCTGGCGGCGTGCGCCCGTCTCCGTCAGTACGGCGAGGTCCTCGTCGTACGCGGGGCTTCCGACGGCCCGGCGGAACTTGTCCAGGAGGGTGCGGGCCGCGTCCGAGAGCGCGAAACCGTCCGGGCCCGCCGCCAGTTCCTCGACGAGGTACGCGGCGGCCGTCCGGTCGCCGATCTCCCCGGCCAGCTCCTCGCGCAGCCCCTCGACGGCGGACGCGGCACCGAAGACGTCACGGGCCCGGGTGAGGGAGACCGCGCGCCGGGTCCACTGCGCACGGGCCTCCGGGGTGGTCTCGTGCGCCCAGAAGATCTGGGCGGCCGCCCGGGCCGCTCCCGGGTACCGCAGCAGCCCCGCCTCCTGGCTCAGCCGCAGCACCGCGCCCAGGATCCGCGCCGCGTCGTGGTCGTGGACCCCGCGCTCGTATCCCTCGTCCGGGGCGGCCTCGGCCGCCTTCCGTACGAGGGCGGGGTGGTCGGCGCCCGCGAGGCCGTCGACGCCGTGCTCGGCGAGGAGCCGGGCGGCCAGGTACTCGGCGCGGTAGACCTCCGGCGACTCGGAGGGCAGCGTCCGGTTCCAGTACCGCCGGGTCGCCGCGAACTCCGGGTCGGTGACCGGCGCGCGGTAGTCGGTGCCCGTCAGCGCGAACGCGAGGGTGTCCTCGTACGGTACGAGGGACAGCTCGGGGGCCTGCCGGTGGACGGCGAACCGGTGGCGGCCGAGGCGGAGCGTGGCGCCGTCCGTCGAGAACAGGTCGGTACGGTCCCGCAGCGCCCGCCCCGCCTCCTGGCGGACGGCGGCCAGCCGGCCCTCCAGCTCCTCCGCCCTGACCTGGTCGCCCAGGTCGCGCAGCTCGGCCACGGTGCGGCGGACCTTGGTGACCATGGGGTCGGAGGCGAAGTACGTCTGTACGTCGTCGGGTCCCGCGAGGGTCGCGGCCCGCCGGGCGATCGTCCCGAGGACCCGGCCCGCCGACTCGGCGAGGCGTTCGCCGCGCCGGGCGCGGGCGTCCTGGAGCGACTGCCGGCGCGCGGTGAACGCGTCGTGGATCTCGGTCCGCTTCTCGGCGAGGCCGGCGAGGAAGCCGTCGTGCTCGGCGAACCGGGACTCGAGGGCGTCCAGCTGGAGCAGCAGCCTGCCGAGTTGGTCGTCGCAGTCCTCCGGTGTCGTGGCCGCCGCCAGCGCACCGGTGACCGCCTGGCCGAGCAGGGCGAGCTCGGCCGCGTACTCGGCGCGCCCCTCCCGGTCGAGCAGTTCGGTGCGGCGGGCGACGAGGACGGCCCGGGCGCGGTTGACCGCACCGAGGACCTCGGCGATCCGCTCCAGGATGGCGGTGCGTACGGTCGCGTCGCCGATGTCGAGGCCCGCGATGGTCTCGCTGAGCGCCCGGAGTCCTTCGGCCTGCGCGTCGACGCGCTCGCCGAGGGCGCCGGCCTCGGCGACGGTGGCGGCCTGCCCGGCCTCGGCGGCGAGCCGCTCGGCCTCGTCGTGGTGAACGGTGAAGGCGTCCTCCCGGCGGAGGAACGCGACGGCCCGCCGGCCGACGGAGACGATCTCCGCCTCGACGTCCCGGGAGAGGGCGTCGATGCCGTCGGTGTCGGCGTACCGCATCTCCTTCAGCGTGGCCGCGTGGCCCTTGGCCCGGCGCAGTTCGGTGATCCGGGAGATCCACTCCTCGGCCGTGGCGGGGGCCTCGCCCCGCACCCGCCGGACCAGCCGGGCGAGCTGCCGGGACGCCTCCTCCAGCGCCTCGGCCGCCTGCCGGGTGAGGGTCGTCACGGTCTCGAACTCGTCGAGGACCTGCGCGGCGGTCTCGCGCACCGCGGTCAGCGGGGTGCGCAGGTCGCCGGTCTCCGGGTCGCCCAGCCAGTGGTGGACGTCGGCCGCCCGTACGCAGGCGGCGACCAGCGCCTGGTACACCTCGCCGGTGGGGGTGGACTCGGTGGCCTGGCGGGCGATCGCGAGGCAGTCGGAGACGCCCCGGACCAGATCGGCGTTGCCGATGCGGGCCAGCGGACCGCTGCCCAGGGGCTCCACGTGGGTGTCGGCGACGAACGGGGTCTGCCAGATCTGCACCGGGTGCACCCGGCCCGGCTCCTCCTCCTCGGCGCGCAGCACGACCATCGTCCCGTCGTCGAGGAGCGCGTATCCGCGGCAGGAGAGGGGGCTGGCGACCTCCTTGCGGATCACGTTGTAGGCGAGGAGGAGGCAGCGGCCCTCCGTGGGGGCGCGGAAGACGAAGAGGAGGTCCTCACCGGTGGGCGAGCGCATCCCGCGCTCGAACTCGAGCCCGGCCGTGTCCGTGGCCGTGTCCGTGCCGAAGGCTTTCACCGTCCCCGCGGCGAGGCAGTAGCCGCCGGGGAAGACGATCCCCTGCTCGTCGGGCAGCCGGAGGCACGCCTGTCCGATGCCGTCGAGCCTGACCACGGTCCCCGTCAGCGCGTTGAAGACGAGATACCGCCACGCCTCCTCCTTGTACGGGCGGACGCGGACCAGGACGAGAGGGCCCACGCTCGCGTACGAGACGTCGGCGTCGGCCAGGGACTGCAGGGGTTCGGCGACGGGCTCGGAGTGGATGCCGTCGCCGGTCTCGGTGTCGTTCTCCGTCTTCACGGTGAGCGACCCGCCGACGGTGGAGACGAAGAGGCGGCCGTCCAGCGAGATGTGCGGGTGCCGGCCGGGGATGTGGTCGTCGCGGGTGGTCTCCACCCAGTCGATGTCGTGGGAGGGCGGGAAGACGTGGTCGCGCTCCCCCTGGGCGTCGAGGAACCGTGTCCGGCCGGACGGGTCGACCGACCAGCGCAGCACGCGGACGTCCTCGCTCCGCTCCCCGGTACGGAAGACGGCGAGGAGCCGGCCGTCCGTGCGGCGCAGCCGGAGCAGGCGAGCGTCGCGGAAGTACCGGTGCAGGGCGGTGAACTCCCGTACGAACGCGGGGTCGTCCAGGAGCCCGGGCACCGCGTCCTCGGGCAGTGGGGCCAGGTCGCGGTCGTACAGCGCGAACACCTCGGCGACCGGGGGCTCGTCCCGTCCGGCGAAGGACGTGGAGGAGCCGACGAGCAGCAGGTCGCCGACGGCGACGATGTCCCTCGGTACGCGGGCCTGCTCGCTGCGGACGCGGTCGGTGCCGGTGAGGCGGAACTCGCCGGTGCCGAACTCGGCGGTCCGGGCCTGGTTCAGGGCCTCGGCGCGCCGGGCGAGCTCGGTCGCCTGCGCGGTGAGGCGGTCGCGCAGTACCGCGTACGTGTCCTGGTCGATACCGGCACTCATCTTCGTTCCGCTCCCTCGTACCGTGATGAAAAAGACGGGTCCGGTGCCCACAACCCCCGTGTGCCGGCACCGGACCCTTGACCGCTCCCCCCGGGGCGGTCAGCTCTTGGCGGCGCCGTTCAGCCCGCTGGTCCGCGCGATCTCCGCGATCTCCGCGATCTCCGCCGATCCCGCGTCGAGTACGCCAGACTTCATGAGCTTGGCGAGCAGCGCGGACACGCTGAGGTTCTGCACATCGGCGGTCGAGAGCGAGCCGAGCACCTTGGTCAGGTCCTCGGTGAAGGAACCGGACCCGTTCAGCCAGGGGCCGGCGAGGGCCTGCGCGGTCTGCGAGGAGTCCATGAAGCCGTCCACGGACTTGCCGAGCGCGATCGACTGCACGAGGCGGTCGAGGAAGACGGACTCGCCGCCGACGATGTTGATGTCCGCGTGCTCCAGACCGGTGGCCAGGACCGTGGCCTGCGCCTCGGCGACCTGCCGCTGCACCTCGAGTCCGGCGAGACGGATGTCCTTCTCGGCCTCCAGGCGCAGCCGGTACTCCTCGTGGGTGCGGGACGCCTCGTCGAGGGCGGCCATCGCCGCGGCCTTCTCGGTCAGACCGGCGGCCTCGGCCTTCAGCTTCTCGCCGATCGCGGTCGCCTCGGCCAGCGCCTTCTCCCGCGTGCCGATCGCCTCGGCCCGCAGCCGGGCCTCCGTCGCCTCGGCCTCCGCCCGGCCGGCCTTCTCGATCGCGCCGGCCTCCTTCTCGCGCACCTGGACGGCGGCGAGTCCCTCGGCCGCGGCCTCCGCCTGGACACCCTCGGCGAGCCGGATCTTGGCGCGGGCGTCCATGTCCGCGGCCTTGTGGCGGGCCTCGGCGAGCGTGAGCTCCTCGGCCGCGCGGTGGACGGCGGCCTGCTCGGCGGCCTCGGCGGCCTTGATGTCCTTGACCAGCCGCTCCTGCGCCTGGCCCTCGGCGGCGATGACGAGGGCCTGCCGCTCGCGCTCGGCCTCCTCGACCGCCCGCAGCCGCTTGATCGACTCCTCCTGCTCGGCGACCGTACGGTCCACGGCCACCCGCTCGCGGATCACCTCGGCGATCTCACGGCGCTCGGCCTCGAGCTCCTTCTCGGCGGCGATCCGGGTGAGTTCGGTCTCCCGGTCCCGGGAGATGACCTCCAGGAGCCGGTCCTTCTCGATCCGCTCGTTCTCGATGGCGATGACCCGCTCGCGGTTCTTCTGCGCGACCGCCACCTCACGGGCCTGGTTCTCGCGCTGGACGCCGAGCTGCTCCTCGGTCCTGAGGAAGGCGCTCTGCGCGCGCAGCCGCTCCTCCTCCACCACCCGGGCGGTCTCGGCCTCCTCCCGGGCCCGTACGGTCTCGATCTCACGCCGCTGCTTGATCTCGGCGTCCGTCTGCCGGCGCTCCAGCTCCAGGATCGCCTCGCGGGCGTCGACGTTCTGGCGGGTGATCTCCTTCTCCTCCGTGCGCTGGAACTCGTTGGTGCGCACGTGCTCGATGGCGGTCAGCTCGGTGATCTTCCGGATGCCCTGGGCGTCCAGGACGTTGGACGGGTCGAGCTGGCTGAGCGGGGTCTGCTCCAGGTAGTCGATCGCGGCGTCCTCCAGGCTGTAGCCGTTGAGGTCGATGCCGATGATCTCGATGATCTTGAACCGCAGCTCCTCGCGCTTGGTGTAGAGGTCGATGAAGTCCATCTGCTTGCCGACCGTCTTGAGCGCCTCGGAGAACTTGGCGTTGAACAGCTCCTGCAGCGTCGACTGGTCGCTCGCGCGGGCGGTTCCGATCGCCTGGGCGACCCTGATGACGTCCTCGACGGTCTTGTTGACCCGTACGAAGAACGAGATCCGGATGTCGGCGCGGATGTTGTCCCGGCAGATCAGTCCGTCCCGGCCCGTGCGGCTGATCTCGATCGTCTTCACCGAGATGTCCATGACCTCGGCCTTGTGCAGGACCGGCAGGACCACTTGTCCGGTGAAGGTGACGTCGACCTTCCGCATCTTCGACACGATCAGCGCCTTGCCCTGCTCCACCTTGCGGAACAGCCGGCTGATCACGAACAGGAGGGTGACGGTGACGAGCAGGACAACGGCGACGAGCACGCCGATGCCCAGGGTGATGGCATCCATGAGAAGACCCCGTGTGGTGAGAAGGGTGGAGGAGGCGCGAGCGCTCAGGCGGCTCGGTCCGGGTCGAGCGCCGCGTCGAAGGTCGCTTCGAGTGGCGTGTCGAGGGACGCGACCCCGGGTTCGTCGGGGGAAGGCTTCGCCGGCGGGCGAAGGGCCCGGGTCGTGATCCACCAGGCGGCCGTCGGCGCGAGCACGAACAGGGCGCCCTTGAGGAGGAACAGGCCGGGCGGTTCGGTACGCGCCAGGGCGACGGAGCCGGCCAGACTGAGCAACCACGCCAGGGCGATGCCGACGGAGAGGGACACCGAGGCGGGCACTCTCCCGAGGCGCAGGACGTCGGCGTCCAGATCGGCGTCGAAGCCGTCGTGGTCCGCGATCCCGCACAGCACCAGCAGCCAGAACCCGGCCACGACGACCAGCGCGGCGGTGAACACGACGGTGGGGAAGGCTGCGGCGGCGGACAGGAACTCGCTCTGCATCTGTCCCCTCCCCCACGTGGCGCACTTCCGGAACCCGGAAGCAAGCACTACGCCTGCCCTCCGGTAACCCCATCGTGGCAGCGAGGGACACCCCGGCGCATTGCCGGAATCCGGCAATCTTTACGGCGCCATGATGCCGAACGAGCGCCGCTGGACGCGCGCGAGGCCGGCGGCGTACGCGAGACCGCGTACGCCGCCGGCTTCCTGTGGCGGGCGCTTCAGGGCCTGGTCAGCGACCGGCCAGCGCCTTCAGTGCGAGGTTGAGCTCGAGGACGTCGACATGGGGCTCGCCGAGGAAGCCCGCCGTGCGGCCCTCGGTGTGCTGCTCGACCAGCTCGGCGACCTGCCGCTCGGTCAGTCCGTTGGCCTCGGCGACCCGCTCGACCTGGATCCGCGCGTACTCCGGGGAGATGTGCGGGTCGATCGCGGAGGCGGAGCCGGTGACCGCGTCCTTGGGGACCTCGGACTCCGGTACGCCGTTGAAGGCCGCCACCGCCTTCTTGGTGTCCGCGACGGTCTTGGTCAGCTTGGCGTCGGAGGCGCCGAGCTGGCTCGATCCCGTGGCCAGCGGGTCGTAACCGCTGTTCGACGGGCGGGGCTGGAACCACTTCGGGTCCGGCTTGTCGGTGCCCTTGATGTTCCAGGTCTGGCCGATGAGTTCGGAGCCGATCTCCTTGCCGTCCGCCTTCACGATCGAGCCGTTGGCCTTGTCGTTGAACAGGCCCTGGGCGATGCCGGTGACGGCGAGCGGATAGACGATCCCGGTCACGACCGTGAGCACGAGCAGCATGCGCAGCGCGGCCCAGACCAGGCGTCCCGTGTTTGCTACGGAGTTGTTCATGGCGTTCAGCCGATCCCGGGGATGAGAGCGATGAGCATGTCGATGATCTTGATGCCGATGAACGGCGCGACCAGGCCGCCCAGTCCGTAGAGGCCGAGGTTGCGGCGGAGCATCTTGTCCGCGCTCATCGGCCGGTAGCGCACGCCCTTCAGGGCGAGCGGCACCAGGGCCACGATGATGAGCGCGTTGAAGATGACCGCGGAGAGAATCGCGGACTCGGGCGAGGCCAACCCCATGATGTTGAGCTTGTCGAGCGACGGGTAGGCCACCGCGAACATCGCGGGGATGATCGCGAAGTACTTCGCCACGTCGTTGGCGATGGAGAACGTGGTCAGGGCGCCTCGGGTGATGAGGAGCTGCTTGCCGATCTCGACGATCTCGATGAGCTTGGTCGGGTTGGAGTCGAGGTCGACCATGTTGCCGGCCTCCTTCGCGGCCGACGTACCCGTGTTCATCGCCACGCCGACATCCGCCTGCGCGAGCGCCGGGGCGTCGTTCGTACCGTCACCCGTCATCGCCACGAGCTTGCCGCCGGCCTGCTCGCGCTTGATGAGGGCCATCTTGTCCTCGGGGGTGGCCTCGGCGAGGAAGTCGTCGACACCGGCCTCCTCGGCGATGGCCTTCGCCGTCAGCGGGTTGTCGCCCGTGATCATGATCGTCTTGATGCCCATGCGGCGCAGCTCGTCGAACCGTTCGCGCATGCCGTCCTTGACGACGTCCTTCAGGTGGATGACGCCCAGGACACGCGCGCCCTCGCCGTCTTCCACGGCCACCAGCAGCGGGGTGCCGCCGGCCTCGGAGATCCGGTCCGTGAGCGCCTGCGCGTCCTCGGAGACGCTGCCGCCCCGCTCCTTCACCCAGGCCACGACCGAACCGGTCGCGCCCTTGCGGACCTTGCGGCCGTCGACGTCCACGCCCGACATACGGGTCTGGGCGGTGAACTCGATCCACTCGGCGTGCACCAGCTCGCCCTGGTGACGTTCGCGCAGCCCGTACCTCTCCTTGGCGAGCACCACGATGGAGCGGCCCTCGGGCGTCTCGTCGGCGAGCGAGGACAGCTGGGCCGCGTCGGCGACCTCGGCCTCCGTCGTACCGCGCACCGGGACGAACTCGGCCGCCTGCCGGTTGCCCAGGGTGATGGTGCCGGTCTTGTCGAGCAGCAGCGTGGACACGTCGCCCGCGGCCTCGACCGCACGTCCCGACATCGCGAGGACGTTGCGCTGGACGAGCCGGTCCATGCCGGCGATGCCGATCGCGGAGAGCAGCGCGCCGATCGTCGTCGGGATCAGGCAGACCAGCAGGGCCGTCAGGACGATCATCGAGGTCTGACCGTCGGCCCCGGCGTAGATCGCGAACGGCTTCAGGGTCACGACCGCGAGCAGGAAGACGATCGTCAACGAGGCCAGCAGGATGTTGAGCGCGATCTCGTTCGGGGTCTTCTGCCGGGCCGCCCCTTCGACCAGGTTGATCATGCGGTCGATGAAGGTCTCGCCGGGCTTCGTCGTGATCTTGATGACGATCCGGTCGGACAGCACCTTCGTCCCGCCGGTCACGGCCGAGCGGTCGCCGCCGGACTCGCGGATGACCGGGGCCGACTCGCCGGTGATCGCGGACTCGTCGACGCTCGCGACTCCCTCGACGACGTCACCGTCGCCGGGGATGATGTCGCCGGCCTCGCAGACGACCAGGTCGCCGATGCGCAGCTCGGTGCCGGGGACCTGCTCCTCGCCCGTGCCGTCCTTGGCCAGACGGCGGGCGACGGTGTCGGTCTTGGCCTTGCGGAGCGTGTCCGCCTGCGCCTTGCCCCGGCCCTCGGCCACCGCCTCCGCCAGGTTGGCGAAGATCGTCGTCAGCCACAGCCAGACCGTGATCGCCCAGCCGAACCAGTCCGTCGGGTTCTTGACGGCCAGCACGGTGGTGACCACCGAGCCCACCAGGACCACGAACATCACGGGCGACTTGACCATCACCCGCGGGTCGAGCTTGCGCAGCGCGTCCGGAAAGGACTTCAGCAGCTGCTGGGGGTCGAACAGCCCCGCGCCGACGCGGCCGCCCTCGGGCTTGTGCCCGGTGGGCAGATCGCTGTGCGGGGCGGGTGTCGAAGAGACGGTGGACGTCTGGGCGGACACGGCGGCCTCTTGCTTCTGTACGTCGGTGGTCATGCCGCGAGCCCTTCGGCGAGCGGGCCCAGCGCGAGGGCCGGGAAGAACGTCAGACCGGTGATGATCACGATCGCGCCAACCAGAAGCCCCGTGAACAGCGGCTTCTCGGTCCGCAGCGTGCCCGCGGTCTCGGGAACGGGCTTCTGCTCGGCGAGCGATCCGGCGAGGGCCAGCACGAACACCATCGGCAGGAACCGGCCCAGTGCCATGCACAGCCCCAGCGCGGTGTTGTGATACGCCGTGTTCGCGCCGAAGCCGGCGAACGCCGAACCGTTGTTGTTCGAGGCCGAGGTGTAGGCGTAGAGCACCTCGGAGAAGCCGTGGGCCCCGGTATTGGTCATCGAGGACTCGCCGTGACCGGTGGCCATCGCGACCGCCGTGCCGATCAGGACGAGCGCCGGGGTGACGAGGATGAAGCAGGCGGCGAGCTTGATCTCCCGGGTGCCGATCTTCTTGCCCAGGTACTCGGGGGTGCGGCCGACCATCAGACCGGCGATGAAGACCGCGATGATCGCCATGATCAGCATGCCGTAGAGGCCGGAGCCGACACCGCCGGGCGCGATCTCGCCCAGCATCATGCCGAGCAGCAGCACACCACCCGACAGACCGCTGTACGAGTCGTGGAAGGAGTTGACCGAGCCGGTCGAGGTCATGGTCGTGGAGACCGCGAACAGGGAGGAGGCGCCCTCGCCGAAGCGCTGCTCCTTGCCCTCCATCGCGCCGCCCGCGAGCTGCGCGGCGGTGCCCGGGTGGGCGTACTCGATCCAGGTCACCAGGACCACGCCGACGAACCAGATGGTGGCCATCGCGGCGACGATCGCGTACCCCTGTCGGACGCTGCCGACCATGCGGCCGAAGGTCCGCGGCAGCGAGAACGGGATCACGAGCAGCAGGAAGATCGTCAGCAGGTTGGAGAAGCCGTTGGGGTTCTCGAAGGGGTGCGCGGAGTTGGCGTTGAAGTAACCGCCGCCGTTGGTGCCGAGGTTCTTGATGGCCTCCTGCGAGGCGACCGCGCCGGGCGAGATGCTCTGCGTCTGCCCGGTGACCGTCGTGATCTCGTGGATACCGGCGAAGTTCTGGATCGCGCCGGCCGCGACCAGCAGAATCGCCGCGACCACGGAGAGCGGGACGAGGATGCGTACGACACCGCGCACCAGATCCGCCCAGAAGTTGCCCAGCTCACCGGTGCGCGAGCGCGCGAAACCCCGCACCAGCGCGACCGCGACGGCGATGCCGACGGCGGCCGAGACGAAGTTCTGCACGGCCAGGCCGGACGTCTGGGTGACATGGCTCATCGCCGTCTCACCCGAGTACGACTGCCAGTTGGTGTTGGACGTGAAGGACACGGCCGTGTTGAACGCCTGGTCCGGCGTGATCGCCTTGAAGCCGAGCGACAGCGGCAGCGTGTCCTGGACCCGCTGGAGCACGTACAGCAGCAGCACGCTCACGGCCGAGAAGGCCAGCACCGCGCGCAGATACGCCGGCCAGCGCATCTCCACGTCGGGGTTGGCGCCCACGGCGCGGTAGATCCACCTCTCCACCCGCAGGTGCTTGTTCGAGGAGTACACGGCGGCCATGTGGTCGCCGAGGGGGCGATGCACCAGCGCCAGCGCCGCGATAAGCGCCGTCACCTGGAGGACATCGGCAAGAACGGGGCTCATCACCGTGCTCAGAACCTCTCCGGCTTGACGAGAGCGAGGACGAGGTAACCGAGCAGAGCGGCGGCCACGAGCAGCCCGATGATGTTCTCGGCACTCACAGTTTCGCCACCCCCTTGGCGATGAAGGCCACCAACGCGAAGACCGCGATCGTGATGACGACGAAGGCCACGTCGGCCATCGTGAGCTCCTGAGGAAGGACGGGAAGGGAATCGGCCAAGCTGGCCGACGACGACGCTAATCCCGTTCGAACGCGCTGCTCAGACGTCTTGACGGCCCCCATACGGGCGCTCTGACGCCCTTAACGCCTTCCTGACACCAGCAGGGACGGCGGCGCCGTCCGGGGCGGTCTGGGCCTGCCGAGGCTGCGCCGGATAGGGTGTAGAGAACGCGTTAAGAGACGCGGGGTGTGCCGGGAAGTCTGGTCGGCGTCGAAGGGGCCCGTGTGCCCATGTGCCGATGCCCCGGAGGTCTTCCTGATGGCTGCTGCCCCGCGTGAGCGTTCCGTCTTCCTCGGCCTGCTGCCCTGGCCGGAGCGCGTGGAGGTGGCCCGGGCACTGCGCACGGAGACGGTCGGCGGGCTGGTGCTGCTGGTGGCGGCCGTCGTGGCCCTGGTGTGGGCGAACACCCCGTTCAGTGAGACGTACGAGCGGATACGCGACTTTCACTTCGGCATCCCCGCGCTCGGGCTGGACCTGTCGGTGGAGCACTGGACCGCCGACGGTCTGCTCACCGTCTTCTTCCTGGTCGCCGGGATCGAGCTGAAGCGTGAGCTGGTCGTCGGTGCGCTGCGCACCCCGGCCGCCGCGGCGCTGCCGGTGGTGGCCGCAGTCTGCGGCATGATCGTCCCCGCCGCTTTCTACCTGGTCACCACGGCGCTCGGCGGGGGAAGCGCGCAAGGCTGGGCGGTGCCGATGGCCACCGACATCGCTTTCGCGCTCGCCGTTCTCGCGGTCCTCTCCACTCACCTGCCTTCCGCCTTGCGGGCCTTCCTGCTGACCCTGGCCGTCGTCGACGACCTGGGTGCGATCCTGGTGATCGCCGTCTTCTTCACCGCGGACCTCGACCTGCTCGCGCTCGGCGGCGCGCTGGCCGGGCTGGTCGTCTTCTACCTGCTCCAGCGGTACCGGGTGCGCGGCTGGTGGTGGTACGTGCCGCTCGGGGTGGCGATCTGGGCGCTGATGTACAACGGCGGTGTGCACGCCACGGTGGCCGGCGTGGCGATGGGCCTGCTCCTGCGTACCACGCGCGACCCGCGCGAGAAGGTGTCGCCCGGGGAGCGGACCGAGCATCTGCTGCGGCCGGTCTCGGCTGGTGTGGCTGTTCCGCTGTTCGCGCTGTTCGCCGCCGGGGTGAGCATCTCGGGTGCGGCGCTGGGTGAGGTGTTCACCCGCCCGGAGCCGCTGGGCGTGGTGCTGGGCCTCGTCCTGGGGAAGACGGTGGGGATCTTCGCGGGCACCTACCTGGCGGCCCGCTTCACCCGGGCGCATCTGAACCCGGAACTGGCGTGGGCGGATGTGTTCGCCGTGGCGGTGCTGGCCGGGATCGGCTTCACCGTGGCCCTGCTGGTCGGCGAGCTGGCCTTCCCCGACCCGGCTGATGCCGAGCACATCAAGGCCGCCGTTCTGCTCGGTTCGCTGACCGCCGCGGCCGTGGCCGCACTGCTGGTCACGCGTCGCAACGGGATCTACCGCCGTCTGTGGGAGGAGGAGACCCGGGACGAGGACGCCGACGGCGTCCCGGACGTCTACCAGCAGACCCGCCCCCCCGGGACGCGGCAACGCCGCGGGTGACACGTGACACGGGGCTCACCGTGAGCCGAACGGGCGCCGCAGCGGCTGCGGTCACCGTCCTGCTCGGCTGACACAGGCCGGGGCCCGCTGCCGCGGCCCGGGTTCTGCCGATCAGGGCGCTGACCATCCACCCGGAACACCAGCGCACACATGCTCGCGGCGACCCGCCGCACATGACTGTCGCGCGCCCCCGACGTGCCTCGGTGCGGCCGAGCGGCTGGGCCGCCTTGGCCGCCGGTCACCTGCGGCTGCCACGTCGCCCTGGCCCGAGCGAACTCACCGACCCGCGCCAGGCCAGCCCATGAGCCGGGCGCCGATCACCGCGGTCTGCAGGGTGTAGCGGTGACGGGTGTCGGCGGGGTCGGCCGCGGTGAGGGTGTGGATCCGCTCCAGACGGTACGTCAGGGCGCGCACGCTCAACGAGAGCCGGCGGGCGGCCTCCGTGGCCACGCAGCCGCTGTCGAAGTACGCGGCGAGGGTGTCGATGAGCGGCTCGGCGCCGCCGCGGGCCTGGCGCAGGGGGCCGAGGACGCTCTCCACCAGGTCGGCCATGGCCTCGCGGTCCCGGGTCAGGACCGGGTAGACCAGCAGGTCCGCGGCGTGCAGCACCGGCCCCTCGAGACCCATGCGGGTGGCCAGGTCGAGGGCGTTGAGGGCCTCCTCGTAGGAGTGGACGACTCCGCCCGCGCCCTGGTGGGAGCGCCCGACGGCCACACGGCCGCCGTCGGTGGCCGCGTACGCCTGCTTGGCGAAGAACGCCAGGACGTCCGGCTCGTCACCGGGGGCGACGCAGATCAGCCGGCCGTCCTTCGTGGTGAGCAGGATTCGCCGGTTGCCGAACCGGGCCAGCATCGACTCCTCGATCCCACGGGCCACCCGGTAGCCGTCCCCGTACGGCTCAGAGCCCTCGGCCACCGCGACGGCGTGGGCGTGCGAGAGGCGGAGCCCGAACCGTTCGGCCCGCTCCGCGAGCCGGCCCAGGTCACTGCGCCCGTACAGCAGGTCGTCGATGAACTCCCGGCGGGCGGCCTCCTCCTGCCGTACGGCCTGGTGCTGGGCCCGCTCGTATCCCTCGGCGAACGTGTCCACGACCTGCTCGACGACCCCGAGCAACACCCGGGCCCCGCCGGGGCCGAGCTGGGGCAGGACGTCCTGGGCCGCGGCCAGGTGCTCCCGGATCAGCCGCCGCAGGCCGAGACCCGCGTCGGCCGCCCGTTCCCCGTGCGCCCGGCGGGACTCCAGCTCGGCGCGGGTGAGCCGGCGGCCCGTGGCGCAGGCGCTCAGCAGGATCTCGGCATATCCCGCCATGTACGCGTCCGTTGCCTGCTCGGACATGGTGTTTCCCCCGATTCTGGCGTCTTCTTGACGCTTTCCATACGCGGGGACCAGGGTGCCACGCGCCTCGGACACCCCTCAGGGCAGGTCCGTGAACTCCTCCACCGCACCGGTCTTGCCCGTGACGATGATGATGTCGCCCTTCTCGACGACGGTCTCCGCGGTCGCGTAGGTGAAGTCCTCACCCGGGCGCTTGATGCCGACGACGGTCACTCCGTACCGGCTGCGGACCTGGGACTCGCCGAGCGGCCTGCCGGTGGCGGTCACCGGCGTGACGGTCTTGACGAGGGCGTAGTCGTCGTCGAACTGGATGAAGTCGAGCATCCGGCCGGTGACGAGGTGGGCCACCCGCTCGCCCATCTCGTGCTCGGGCAGGACGACGTGGTGGACGCCGAGCCGTTCGAGGATCTGGCCGTGCTGGCGGCTGATCGCCTTGGCCCAGATGTTGGGGACTCCGGCCTCGAGGAGGTTGGAGCTGATGAGGATGCTCGCCTCGATGTCGGTGCCGATGCCGACGACGGCACTGGGGAAGTCGGCCACGCCCAGCTGGTTCAGGACCTGAGGGTCGGTGCAGTCCGCGACGGCGCTGTGCGTGAGCGAGTCGCTGTACTTCTGGACGAGGCGGGAGTCGGTGTCGATGCCCAGCACGTCCCAGCCGCGCCGCATCAGCTCGTTGGCCAGGGAGAATCCGAAGCGGCCGAGGCCGATGACGACGACGCGCTGGTCGCCGGTCGACCGGATGTGGTGCTGGGTGAGCCGCTGGCGGCGGCGCTGGCGGAGGTGGTGCAGGTAGTTAGCCAATGACGGGTCGCTCCTCGGGCAGTTCGTACCGTCGCGTGCGCTCGCGCAGCGCGAGCGCGGAAACCAGGGTGATCGGGCCGATACGGCCGATGAACATCAGGGCGATCACGATGAGCTGCCCGATCGACGGCAGGTCGGCGGTGATGCCGGTGGAGAGCCCCACGGTCGCGAACGCGGAGACCGCCTCGAACAGCACGGCTTCCAGGGGCGCGTCGGTCAGCGACAGCAGGGCGAGCGTGGCGCTCATCACCAGTCCGACGCCGAGGAGGGCGACCGTGAGTGCCTGCCGCAGGGCATGCGGGGCGAGGCGGCGGCCGAGGACGGCCGAGGTCGGTTCGCCGCGCACCTCGGCCAGGATCGCGGCCGCGAGGACGGCGAAGGTCGTGACCTTGATGCCGCCGGCCGTGCCCGCGCTGCCGCCTCCGATGAACATCAGCATGCAGGTCATCAGCAGGGTGGACGCGTGCATCGCTCCGACGTCGATCGCGTTGAAGCCGGCGGTGCGGGTCATCGTCGAGTGGAAGAAGCTGTCCAGGATCTTGCCGGGCACGCTGTGCGGGCCGAGCGTGCCGGGGTTCGACCACTCCAGTACACCCGTCAGGACGGTACCCACGGCCAGCAGGGCGACGGTGGTGATGACGGTGAGCTTGGTGTGCAGGGTCCAGTTCTTCCGGCCCGTGGTGCGCACGCGGTTGCGGTGGCGCAGCATCTCCAGGAGCACGGGGAAGCCGATGCCGCCGAGGATCACCGCGGCGGCGACGGGCAGGGTGACCCAGGCGTCCTGGGAGTAGCGGGTCAGGCTGTCGGCGTGCAGGCCGAAGCCCGCGTTGTTGAACGCGGACACGGCGTGGAAGTACCCGAGGTAGGCGGCCTGGCCGATGCCGTAGTCGTAGCCGAACCGGAAGCGCAGGGCCAGCATCGCTCCGACCGCCAGCTCCACGGCGAGGGTCGTGCCCGCGACGCCGATCAGCACGCGTCGTACGTCACCGAAGTCGAGGCTCCTCGTCTCCGCCTGGGCCGTCAGCTGCATGCGCAGCCGCAGCCGGCCGGAGACGAGCAGCGCCAGCAGGGACGCCATGGTCATGATGCCGAAGCCGCCGACCTGGATCAGTCCGAGGATCACGCCCTCGCCGAAGCCGCTCCAGTACGTGCCGGTGTCGACGACCGCGAGACCGGTCACGCAGACGGCGGAGGTGGAGGTGAAGAGGGCGGTCAGCAGGTTGGTCGCGCGGCCGTCCTCGGCGGCGAGCGGCAGCGTCAGCAGGACCGTTCCGACCGCGACGACCGTCGCGAACCCCAGGACGACGGTCCGGGCGGGGTGGGCCGAGAAGAACGAGCGCGCACGTTGACGCGCGATGGATACCACTGTCCCGGCCTTTCCCTGTCTCTTTGACGGCTCTCTGACGTCAGCGGGACGTCAAAAATCGGGGTAACACTACCCGTGCGGGTGGCCGGGAGCCTGCCCGGACGCCCGTTTGTCCGCCGGTCGCGCCCCGGGCGACATCAGGAGGGCGTAAAGACTGCCGGAACCCGGCAGTGAACTTTCGTGCGATCGCGTGGAAAGATCGTGGGAACGGCGGAAACAGCACGGCACAAGGGAGCGGGACATGACGTGGTTTCTCGGTCTCGGCATCGCAGGCCTCGTGCTGCTGCTCCTGTCCCTGGTCTTCGACGGCATCCTGGAGGGGGTCTTCGACGGTGTCGGCGGGGGACTCGACGGGTTTCTGTCGTTGCCGGTGATCGCCGGGTTCGTGTCCGCGCTCGGTTTCACGGGCGCGATCACGCTGGGGGTCTCCGGCGCGGGGGCGGGGATCGCCGCCGGTGCGGGCGTGGCGGCGGGGCTCGTCGCGGGGTGGCTGACCTGGAGGTTCAGCCGCGCCCTGATGCGCGACGGCGACGCGCCCGCACCGCGGGGCGAGGATCTGACGGGCAGTTCGGGCTCGGTGGTCACCGCGATTCCGGCCGACGGCTACGGCGAGGTGCTGCTGTATCTGGCCGGGCAGCCGGTCAAGTACGCGGCGAGGTCGGCCTCCCCCGTGGCGCGCGGCGCCGAGGTCTGGGTCGAGTCGGTGCTCTCGCCGACATCGGTCGCCGTACGTCCCGTCGAGCGCTGACCGCGCCCCTTTCGTCCTTCCCGCTGTCCCGTCCCTTCCGCTCGTCACTCTTCACGCTCCAAGAGGAATCCCATGGGCCCTGTACTCACCGCTGTGGTGGGCATCGGCGTACTCGTCGTTCTGCTCGCCCTCGTCGTCATCACCCGCTACAAGGTCGCCGGGCCGAGCGAGGCGTTCATCATCACCGGCCGGCGCGGCAAGCAGGCCACCGATCCCGCCACCGGGCGGGTGTTCACCGACAACAGCGGCCAGAAGGTCGTGGTCGGCGGCGGCGTCTTCGTCGTCCCCTTCGTGCAGCAGAAGTTCACCCTCGACCTGTCCAGCCGGCACATCCCGGTCGCGGTCCGCGGCGCGGTCACGCTGCGCGGCGTGAAGGTGAACCTGGAGGGCGTCGCGATCGTCAAGGTCGGGGGCAACGAGGACTCGATCCGGGCCGCCGCGCAGCGGTTCCTGATGCAGCAGAACGGGATCGTCGGCTTCACGCAGGAGGTGCTGTCCGGCGCGCTGCGCTCCATCGTGGGTCGTATGTCGGTCGAGGACATCATCCGCGACCGGGCCGCGTTCGCCGGGCAGGTCGCCGAGGAGGCCGAGGCCAGCCTCTCGGGCCAGGGCCTGGTCCTGGACGCCTTCCAGATCCAGGACATCACCACCGAGGGCTCCTACCTGGAGGACCTGGGCCGGCCCGAGGCCGCCCGCGCCAAGCAGGAGGCGGACATCGCCGAGGCCGTCGCCCGGCGCGCCGCCGAGCAGGCCCGGCTCAAGGCGGAGGAGGAGATCGCGATCGCCCAGCGGACCCTCTACCTGAAGCAGGCCGAGATCAAGGCCCAGACCGACGAGGCCGCCGCCCAGGCGAACGCCGCCGGTCCGCTCGCCGAGGCCGCCCGCCAGCAGGACATCCTCGCCGAGCAGGAGAAGGTCGCCGAGCGGCAGGCCGCGCTGACCGACCGTCAGCTCGACACCCAGGTCCGCAAGCCCGCCGACGCCGCCCGCTACCAGGCCGAGCAGGAGGCCGAGGCCCGCAAGGTCGCGCTGGTCAAGGAGGCCGAGGCGGACGCCGAGCGTGCCCGTCTGACCGGTGAAGGCGAGAAGGCGCAGCGCGCCGCGCTCGCCGACGCCGTACGCATCGAGGGCGAGGCCCAGGCCGCCGCCATCGCCGCCAGGGGCTCCGCCGAGGCCGAGGCCATGGTGAAGAAGGCCGACGCGTTCTCCCAGTACGGCGACGCCGCCGTCCTGCAGATGCTCGTCGAGGTCCTGCCGCAGGTCGTGGCGAAGGCGTCCGAACCGCTGTCGGCCGTCGACAAGATGACCGTCATCTCCACGGACGGGGCGAGCCAGCTGTCGCGTACCGTCGCCGACAACGTCGCCCAGGGCATGGAACTCCTCAGCTCCACCACGGGAGTCGACCTGGCCCAGCTTCTCCAGGGCATCACGCGGAAGAAGACCGTGCCCACGCCGGCGGTGCCGTCGGACAACGGGGCCATCGAGGTCACCGACTAGAGGTACAGTCCCGTCGCTGACACTTGTGGATCACGCACGATGCTCCGCTGCGCGGACGACGGGCAAGGGGGAAAGCCGTGGTCGCGACGCTGCCGCACCAGGCCGGGCAGGGGAATCCGGGCGGGCACATGGTGGTCTGCGGGGACGACGGGCTCGCCCACCGGCTGGCCGCCGAGCTGCGGGACGTCTACCGCCAGCGGGTCGTCCTCGTGGTCTCCGGCGACCACGCCGAGACCCATCCCAGCGGCGCGCCGGCCGCGCCGATCCGCGCCGCCGGGCTGATCGGCCGGCTCGGCGCGGTGGCGCGCGGGCAGGGCGCGACGCCCGGCGGCGGCACCGGCGCAGGGCCCACCGCCGGTCCCGGCCCGGGCCCCGGCCCGGACGACACCAGCGGCGGAACTCCCCTGCCCGTCACGGAAGTCCGGGCGGCGGCGCCCACGGAGGAGGCACTGCGGCGTGCCGGGGTGGATCGTGCCACCGCCCTGGCACTGCTGTACGAGGACGACGAGACCAACCTCCGCGCCGCGCTGGCGGCCCGTCGTCTGAGCCCCGGTCTGCGGCTCGTGGTCCGTATGTACAACCGCAAGCTGGGGCAGCACCTGGAGGACCTCCTCGACGAGGCGGCGCTGGTCGCCGCTCCCGGCATGGACCGCGCGCTCCTGGAGGCGTCCGCGACCGTCCTCTCGGACGCCGACACCGCCGCCCCGGCGCTCGCCGCCACCGCCGTGGCCGGCACCAGCAAGGTGGTCCAGGCCGACGGCCTGCTGCTGCGGGCCGCCGAACGCACCCCGCCCGGGCGGGGCGAGGTGCCGGACCCCGGGCTGTGCACCCTGGCCCTGCTGTCGTCCACCACCACCGACCCGGCCGGCGCCGAGGGCTCGGACTCCAGCGGCGTGCAGGGCCCCCAACTCCTCCCGGACGACCGCACGGTGCGGGCTTCGACGGGACGCGGAAGCGTCGTCCTGGAGACCGTCCGGCACGCGGGCCCCACGCTCCCGCCCGGGCGCCTCGCCGGCCGCGGCGCGTCGCTTGGCCAGCTTTTCTCCGCCCGGCTGCGCTGGTCGCTCGTGGGCATCGTGGCCTCCGTGCTCGCCCTGTCCGTGGCGGCCACGGTCACCACCGACGACGACGCCCTGCACGCCACGTACCTCACCCTGCTCGACCTGTTCTCCATCGGCGACCCGGCCGTCGGCGAACCCCTCTCCCGCCAGATCCTGCAGCTCCTCGCCGGCCTCGTCGGCCTCGCCCTGCTGCCGCTGCTCGTCGCGGGCGCGCTGGAGGCGCTGGGCACCTTCCGCGGGCACGGCGCCCTGCGCCGGCCGCCCCGGGGGCTCTCCGGCCACATCGTGCTGCTCGGGCTCGGCAAGATCGGCGCCCGTGTCCTGGCCCGGCTGCGGGAGCTCGACATCCCGGTGGTGTGCGTCGAGGAGGACCCGGACGCCCGGGGCATCCCGCTGGCCCGAAGTCTCGGCGTCCCCGTGGTCCTCGGCGACGTCACCGAGGAGGGCGTCCTGGAGTCCGCCAAGATCCACCGCGCCCACGCCCTGCTCGCCGTCACCAGCTCCGACACCACCAACCTGGAGGCGGTGCTCTCCGGACGCTCGCTCAGGCCGGATCTGCGGGTCGCCCTGCGGCTGTACGACGACGACTTCGCCACCGCCGTGTACCGCACCCTGCGCGCGGCCCACCCCGACGCCCTCACCCGCAGCCGCAGCGTCACCCACCTCGCGGCCCCGGCTTTCGCGGGCGCCATGATGGGCCGTCAGATCCTCGGGGCCATCCCGGTCGAGCGCAAGGTCCTCCTCTTCGCGGCCCTCCTGGTCGCCGGACACCCCCAGTTCGAGGGCCGCACCATCGCCGAGGCCTTCCGCCCCGGCGCCTGGCGCGTCCTCGCCCTCGACACGGCCACGCCCCAGTCACGCCGCCCCGACCTGGCCAACACTCCCAGCGGCGATCAGCCCCGGCTCCTGTGGGAGCTCCACCCGGGCTACGTCCTGCGCCCCGAGGACCGCATCGTCATCGCCGCCACCCGCCGCGGCCTCGCCGAACTCCTCGCCCCGACCGGCCCCTGACCGCCCGCGTCCGATTCGTACAAGACGTACGGGACCGGGCCCGCCTACCGTGCCGGCATGAACGCACCCCGACTCGATGTCATCGGCCTGGTGGTCTCGGGGGCGGCGCTACGCCGTCGTGCTGGATCCGGACGGCTGCGGGGTCTCCCTCTTCGCCCAGGCCGAGGCGTAGGCGGACAGGGTCGTCCAGGCGGGGGGCGTTCCTCGTACACCCTTCCGAGGGCGTAGGGGTCCCGGGGTCTCCGGGGTCCCGGGGTCTCCGAGCCTCCGAGGGATCAGTCCTTCTCCCAGCCCGAGTGCAGCCGCGACTTCACGTCGTCCGGCGGCAGGAACCGCGACCAGCGTTCGGGGAACTCCGACGGCATGTCCGGGTCGTCCTCGTCCACGTCCTCCTCCTCGGCGCGCAGCCGGGCGACGAGGTCGGCGGCCTGGGCGGCGCGGGCGCGCTCGGTGGCCTCGCGGGCGGCGGCGGTGGCGACCGAGGGCCAGACGCGGTCGATCGCCGCGTTCACCGCCGCGCCGACGAGCACGGCGAAGGCCGAGATGCCGATCCAGAGCAGTACGGCGATCGGCGCGGCCAGCGAGCCGTAGATGGTGGGGCCCTCGACCTGGCTGGTCAGGTAGATCCGCAGCACGAAGCTGCCGAGCACCCACATCCCGAGGGCCATCAGGGCGCCGGGGATGTCCTCGATCCACGGGGAGCGCACGGGGACGGACACGTGGTAGAGCGTGGTGAGGAAGGCGACGGAGAGCAGGATGACGACCGGCCAGTAGAGGACGGCGACGACTTCCGTGCCCCAGGGGATCAGCTCCACCACCCGGTCCGGGCCGACCACCGCGAGCGGCAGGACGACCGCGCCGATGACCAGCGCCACGAGGTAGAGCAGGAAGGCGAGGAGCCGGGTCTTGACGATGCCGCGGTGCCCGTCGAGGCCGTACATCACCGTGATGGTGTCGATGAAGACGTTCACGGCGCGCGACCCGGACCACAGGGCGATGGCGAAGCCGAGGGAGATCAGTTCGGGGCGCTTGCCCTGGGTGACGTCGTCCAGGAGGGGTTTGGCGATCTCGCGGACGCCCCGGTCGGAGAGGACCGTCCGGGCGGCGTTGAGGATGTTCTCCTCGATGCTGGCGACGGTGTCGGTGTTGGTCCAGTCGTCGGCGTAGCCGAGGAGGGCGATCATGCCGAGGAGCAGCGGGGGCAGGGACAGCAGGGTGAAGAACGCCGCCTCGGCGGCGAGGCCGAGGATGCGGTACTCGATGCACGAATTGACGGTGTCCTTCAGGAGCAGCCAGACCATCTTCCGCTTGGAGACGTTGCGGTAGAGGACTCGCGCCCGGTGGAGTCTGCTCCCGGGCCGCCGCTCGGGTGTTTCGTTTGCTGCCTGCACCTCCTTACCGTATCGGCATGGCAGCCAGCACCCACACAGTGACCAACCAGGCTCCGCCCCTGGTGGGATATGACGTCTTCACGTCCGACCGGGCTCTGGCGGAGGCCGTCGAGCGTCATCTGGCGCCGGAGGTCTTCGCGGACGCACGCGAGGAACTGGCGGACTGGGGCCGGTCCGCCGGTTCGGAGCAGGCGCAGCGGTGGGGAGCGCTGGCCGACGCGTTCCCGCCGCGGCTGCGGACGCACGACCGGTACGGGAACCGGATCGACGAGGTCGAGTTCCATCCGGCCTGGCACCGGCTCCTCGGCCGGGCCGTGGGCGCCGGGCTGACCCACGCCTGGGGCCGTCCGGGTGGTCATGTGCGGCGGGCGGCCGGGTTCTTCGTCACGACGCAGGTCGAGGCGGGCCACGGCTGCCCGCTGTCGATGACGCACGCCGCGGTGCCCGCGCTGCGTACGGACCCCGCGCTCGCCGCCGTCTGGGAGCCGCTGCTGACCTCGTACGTGTACGAGCAGGGGCTGCGGCCGCCCACCGAGAAGGCCGGGGTGCTCGTCGGGATGGGGATGACGGAGAAGCAGGGCGGCAGCGACGTACGGGCGAACACGACCGAGGCGCGGGAGCTGTCCGGCGGCGCGGGCGAGTACGTCCTGACCGGGCACAAGTGGTTCTGCTCGGCGCCCATGTCCGACGGCTTCCTCGTGCTGGCGCAGGCTCCGGAAGGGCTCACCTGCTTCCTGGTGCCGCGGGTGCTGGAGGACGGTACGCGCAACGCCTTCGCGATCCAGCGGCTCAAGGACAAGCTCGGCAACCGCTCGAACGCCTCCGCCGAGGTCGAGTTCGACGGGACGACCTGGGCGCGCCGGGTCGGGGACGAGGGGCGTGGGGTCCGCACGATCATCGAGATGGTGGCGGCGACCCGGCTCGACTGCGTGCTGGGCTCGGCGGCGCTGATGCGCCAGGCGGTGGCGCAGGCCGTGCACCACGCCGCGTACCGCCGCGCGTTCGGCGGGGTGCTGATCGAGAAGCCGCTCATGCGCAATGTGCTGGCCGATCTGGCGCTGGAGTCGGAGGCGGCGACGGTGCTCGGGATGCGGCTCGCGGCGGCGTACGACAGCGATACGGAGGCGGAGCGGGCGTTCGCGCGGATCGCGGTGCCGGTGGCGAAGTTCTGGGTGACGAAGCGGTGCACGCCGGTGGTGGCGGAGGCCCTGGAGTGCCTGGGCGGCAACGGCTACGTGGAGGAGTCGGGGATGCCCAGGCTGCTGCGGGAGTCGCCGCTCAACTCGATCTGGGAGGGCTCGGGCAACGTCCAGGCGCTGGATGTGCTGCGGGTCCTGCAGCGGGAGCCGATGGCGCTCAACGCGTTCCTGACGGAGGTCGGCAGGGCGCGCGGTGCGGATCACCGGCTCGACGGCGCGATCAAGGGGATGCTGACCGAACTGGCCGATCTGAGCGGGATCGAGGGGCGGGCGCGCCGGCTCGTGGAGCGGATGGCGCTGGTGCTGCAGGGGTCGCTGCTGGTGCGGTGGGCGCCGGCGGAGGTGGCGGACGCGTTCTGTGCCTCGCGGCTGGGCGGCGACTGGGGGTCGGTGTTCGGGACGCTGCCGGCCACCCTGGATCTGGGGGCGGTGGTGGAGCGGGCGCGGGTGGAGCTCTGAACTCCGCGTCCACGCGAAAAGCCGAGGGTGGTGCTGCGCCGACACGGCACCACCCTCCGCTGGTGACCCACCCTCATGCACCGGGCGGGTGACTTGCCAGAGTTGCAAAGGGTTGCAGGATTACAGGAATCGCGCTCTGCGGGGGAGCCGCGGGCGGCACGATGGGGAGCAGGACTCGGGCAGCATCGATCCAGGACAGTGCAGAACCGATACAGCACCGCGGGTGGCTGGGAGAGACCGATGAAGAACACTCAGCTGGACATGAACCGGCTCGCCGCCATGGACGCCGCCCAGGCGACGCGGCTGCTGCACCGGGTACGGGAGGAGACGCTGGCCGGCCGCACGCCGCCGATCGCGCCCCGCCCGGTCATCGACGCCTCCTGGCGGCGGATGTTCCGGCTCGGTCTGGACCCGGACCAGGGCACGCGGAGCGAGCTGCTCCAGCGCGACGAGCTGGAGGAACGGCGGCGCACGACGGTGCTGGGCGAGGTGATGCGCACCCTGAGCAGCGGGCTCGCCGGGATCGCGGACGCGTCCATGCAGATCATGGTGGTCACCGACGAACACGGCCGGGTGCTGTGGCGCGAGGGCAATCTCGCGGTGATGCGGCAGGCCAACGGCATCTGCCTGGAGGAGGGCGCGGCCTGGACCGAGCACACCACCGGGACGAACGCGGTGGGGACGGCGCTCGCGATGCGGCGGGCGGTGCAGGTCCACTCGGCGGAGCACTACGTCCACACGCTGCACAACTGGACGTGCGCCGCGGCCCCGGTGCACGATCCGCGTGACCAGCGGCTGTTGGGGATCGTGGACGTGAGCGGTCCGGCCTCCAGTTTCCATCCGGCGACGCTCGCCCTGGTCGGTTCGGTGGCCCAGCTCGCCGAGGCGGAGATGCGGGATCGCCATCTGCGGTCGATCGAGCGGCTGCGCTCGGTCGCGGCGCCGATCCTGTGCCGGGTGGGCGGCCGCGCGGTCGCGGTGGACACGCACGGCTGGACGGCGGCGGTGACCGGGATGGCCCCGGTGGACCGGATCGCGCTGCCCAAGTCCTTCCGCGCCGGGCGTGTGTGGCTGCCGTCGCTGGGGATGTGCGCGGTGGAGCCGCTGCCGGGCGGCTGGTTGCTGCGGGTCGAGGAGGGGACCCGGGCGGAGACCACGGAGGCGGGTGCGGGTGCGGCGAGCCGGGTGGTGCTGGATCTGAGCCGGCCGCGCCGCTGGTCGGTGGCGGTGTCGGGGGCCGCGGGCAGCTGGACGCAGGAGCTGAGCCCGCGCCACGCCGAACTGCTCTACGTCCTGGCCCTGCACCGGGACGGGCGGACGGCGGCGGAGCTGGCCGAGGACGTGTTCGGCGACCGGACGAGGACGGTGACGGTACGGGCGGAGATGTCACGGATCCGCCGGAACCTGGCGAGCGTGCTCGCCCACCGCCCGTACCGCTTCAGCGAGGAGGTCGAGGTCGAGATCACACCCCCGACCCACCCGGCCGACCTCCTGCCCCACTCGACGGCCCCGGCGGTACGGTCCGCACGTCTGGGGCGTCGGGGGCCTTGAGAGACGGGGGGGCTGCGCCCCCGGGGCTCGCCCGTCGGCACGACCGGGGCCGCCGCGGCGCGTGCGGATTCCGCCGGGGCGGACGGATTCCCCCCACCCCACCCCTTCCCGAAACTCTGACGAGACCGGGGGCTGCGCCCCCGAACCCCCTGCCGCGCGGCAGCTTCGCGCCGCGAGCTCGCGCGCGGGGCGCGGGCGTGGCGGCAGGTACGCGGCGTCGGACCGGCAGCGCGGCCGGCGCACGACGCGAGGCGCACGTCGTCGACGAGCGTGACGGCGGGCGCACGCGTCGACGCGCATGGCGGCGGGCGCACGCGTCGCAGACGCGCGTGGAGGCGGGCACGCGTCGCAGACGCGCGTGGAGGCGGGCACGCGTCGCAGACGCGCGTGGAGGCGGGCACGCGTCGCAGACGCGCGTGGAGGCGGGCACGCGTCGCAGACGCGCGTGGAGGCGGGCACGCGTCGCAGACGCGCGTGGAGGCGGGCACGCGTCGCAGACGCGCGTGGAGGCGGGCACGCGTCGCAGACGCGCGTGGAGGCGGGCACGCGTCGCAGACGCGCGTGGAGGCGGGCACGCGTCGCGGACGCGCGTGGAGGCGGGCACGCGTCGCGGACGCGCGTGGAGGCGGGCACGCGTCGCGGACGCGCGTGGAGGCGGGCACGCGTCGCGGACGCGCGTGGAGGCGGGTATACCTCGCCCGATCGGCGAGCCCGGCGCATGGCATGGGCCGCGGTGGGCCCGACGTATGGCGTCGACGCGCGTACGGCGTCGGACCGGCAGCGCGGCCCGCGTCGTCGTGTCAGACCGGTGTCGTCAGGTCCTTCGCGTGGGGCGGGTTGGCGCCGCGGACCGCGCAGGTGGCCGCAGCGACGTGGGTGCCGAAGGTGACGGCCTCCTCCAGGGTGCGCGGGTCGAGGGTGGTGAGGCGGCCGCCGAGGGCCCCGGCCGCGTGGAGGCGGTGGAGGAGGCCGGCGGTGAAGGCGTCGCCCGCGCCGACGGTGTCGACGACCTCGACGGGCGGGGCGGGCAGGCGGCGGCGGATGCCGTCGTACGAGACGAGGGCGCCGGCTCCGCCGAGGGTGACGACCACGAGCGGGACGCCCGCCCGGTGCCAGGTGTCGCAGGCGGCCTCGGGAGCGGTGCCGGGGTGGAGGTGGGCGAGGTCGTCCTCGCTGAGCCGGAGGATGTCGGCCAGGGCGCACCAGCGCGGCAGACGTGACCGGTATCGCTCCGGGGCCACGAGCAGCGGGCGCACGTTGGGGTCGAGGGAGATCGTGGTGGTGGGGCGCAGTTCGGCCAGCAGTTCCTCGACGGCGGCGGCGCCCGGCTCGCGTACCAGGGCCAAGGAACCCGTGTGCAGGCAGGCGGGGTCCAGGCCGCGTACGGGCGCGAGTTCCCGGCGCGTCCACTGCCAGTCGGCGGTGGCCTCGGCGTGGAAGGAGTACTCGGCGGCGCCGTCGGGGCCCAGGCCGGCGATCGCGAGCGTGCTGGGCTCGGCGGCGTCGGGGCACAGGTCGATGCGGACGCCGGACTCGGTGAGCCGGCGGCGGAAGAGACCGCCGAAGAGGTCGCCGGAGAGCCGGCCCAGGAAGTGGGTGGGGGTGCCGAGGCGGGCGAGCGCCACGGCGGTGTTGGCGGGCCCGCCGCCGGGCAGCACGTCGAGCCGGAGGCCCGGGCCCCCGGAGGTGCCGGGGGCGGCGAAGGCGTCGGCGACGCATTCGCCGAGTACGGCCACGGGGCGGCGGGTCGCGGTCATGCGGAGGACCTTTCGGTGAGGGCCTTTCGGCCGGTGAAGATGGAGCGGGTCAGTCGGGGAGGACCGCTGAGCCCAGCGGGGTCAAGGACGCGCTCCTCAGGAGCAGTCGACCGCCCTCGGCGGTGAACTCGACGGCGTCGGACTCGCGGTAGCGCGGGTAGACCCGGGCGGTGAGCGCCGCGCCGTCCGAGGTGAACACCTCCACCGACGAGCGGTCGACGAACACGTCGAGAGCCAGCGTGCCGTCCGCGCCCGGCCGGACATGCGTGGTGTACGTCGCCCGCGTGCCGTACCCGGCGCCGGTCGTGTCGAGCGCGAGCGTTCCGGTGGACTTCTCGTAGCGCAGGACGGTCGCCTCCGCGGCGGAGGCCTTGAGGCGGAGGGTGACGGTGTCGGCGGTGGTCCCGCCGAGGTCGAGGACGGCCTTGACGCGAGCGGCGTCCCCGCGACCCAGACGCCAACCGCCCTTCACCGTCTTGCCGGTGACCGTGACGGGTCGCCCCTGCGCCAGCGAGTCCGCGGCCGCGACCGGGCGTTGGCCGAGGCGCCCGTCGGGACTGAGGAAGAGCTCGCGGTGGAGGGACTGGGCCCCGGCCCAACCGCCCACCCTGGTCGGCTCCTTGACGTTCCAGTCGCTCATCCAGGCCGTCATCAGCCGGCGCCCGGCGTCGTCCCGGTAGCTCTGGGCCGCGTAGACGTCCCCGCCGCCGTCGAGGACGCCGTGCCGCTCGGCGGTGAAGCGGCCGCCGTCGTAGGCGCCGACGGCGTAGCGCTGGAGCGACCGGCCGCCCTCGTTGGTGGAGTACAGCAGGACCCATTTCCCGTCGAGCGGGAAGAGGTCGGGGCACTCCCACATGGCGCCGGTCGTGCCGTCGCCCTCGGTCAGGACGCCGCTGTACGTCCAGCTGCGCAGGTCGTCGGAGGCGTACAGCTGCACCTTGCCGCGTCCGCCGTCGCCCGAGCCGACGACCATCTTCCAGCGGCCGTCGAGAGGGTCGCGGAAGACCTTGGGGTCGCGGAATCCGGCGGAGGAGCCGGGCGGGGCCTGGGTGATGACCTCGGTGCCGGGGGTGAAGGCGACCCCGTCCGTGCTGGTCGCGACGGCGACGGTCTCGGGGGTGGCGCCGGGGTGCGCGGCCGTGTCGGTGAACTTCGTGTACGCGACGGTCAGGGTGCCGCCGTCGTCGACGGCGCTGCCGCTGAAGATGCCGCTGATGTCGGTGGGGGTCGCGCGGGGCGGCGGGGCGAGGGCGACGGGCAGCTCGCGCCAGTGGACGGCGTCAGGGCCCTCGGCGTGCGCCCAGTGCATGGGGCCCCACAGGGGGGAGTCGGGGTGGTACTGGCTGAAGAGGTGGTGGCGGCCGCGCCACTGGACGACGCCGTTGGGGTCGTTGATCCAGCCCTGGTAGGGCGTGTAGTGGAACTGCGGCCGTAGCGGGTCGGCGGTGAAGTCCCTGGTGGCGGTGGGCTGGTTGGCCTGGCCGAGGGTGCGGAAGGTGAGGCCGTTGTCGTCGCGGACGGCGGCGTCACCGGTGCGTACGTCGTCGAGGTTGAGGTGGCCCCAGCCGCCCGTCTTGCGGTCGACGACCTCCAGGTGGACCGCCTGTCCCAGCCAGGCGGAGGTGTCCCAGAGGATCCGGACGTACGCCTCGTCCTCGGGTCCGGTCTGCTTGAGGAGCGTACGGCCGTCGCTGTCCCTGACCAGGGCGACGTAGAGGCGTTCGGGGTCCCAGCCGCCGCCGACGAGGAAGCTGATCCGCGAAGGGGCGGCGAAGGTCGACGACGTGAGGGTGCCGGTGGCGTCGTCACCGGCGGCGGCGAAGCCCCAGAGGTGGTGGCTGCCGCGGTGGTGGAAGGGGCCTCCCCAGTAGGTGTCGGTGGTGGTGACGGCTGCGGGGCCGAAGGCGGTGCCCTCGGTGACCGTCCAGCCTGTGAGATCCCCGGTGTCGAAACCGGGGTTGACCGGGCCGCCGGCCCGGGTCCCGGGCGGGGCGGCGTGTGCGACGTCCGCGGTGACGTTCGCGCTGATGGGGACGGACGCGGCGACGAGCAGGGCCGCGACGCTGATCGTTCTCGGTGCTTTCCAGCGGCTCATCCGGAAGCCTCCGTTGCCAACTCGTTACGAGTAAGGGGCATTGACGTTGCTCGCCGCGGAGTCCATCATCCTGGCCAGTCGATGTCAACGTTGACATAGGTCAACGATGACACCCCTGCGTCCTTCGAGGAGCCGCGCCATGAAGCACACTTTCCGCACCGCACTCGCCCTGACCGCCGCCACCACCTCGGCGGGCCTGCTGCTCACCGCCTGCGGCGAGGGAGCCAAGGGCTCCGCCGGGTCCGGCGGCAACTCGGGCACGGTGAAGGTCGGGCTGATCACCAAGACGGACACCAACCCGTTCTTCGTGAAGATGAAGGAGGGCGCGGAGGCTGCGGCGAAGAAGTCCGGGGTCGAACTCTCCACCGCGGCCGGGAAGTTCGACGGCGACAACGAGGGCCAGGTGACCGCGATCGAGAACATGGTCGCGGCCGGGGTCAAGGGCATCCTGATCACCCCCAACGACTCCAAGGCGATCGTCCCGGCGATCACGCAGGCCCGGGTGAAGGGCGTGCTCGTCGTCGCGCTCGACAGCCCGACCGATCCGCAGGCCGCCGCCGACGCGCTCTTCGCCACCGACAACCTCAAGGCCGGCGAACTCATCGGCCGGTACGCCAAGGCCGCCATGGCCGGGAAGCCCGCGAAGATCGCCACGCTCGACCTCGCGCCCGGCGTCGCCGTCGGACAGCTGCGGCACGACGGCTTCCTCCAGGGCTACGGCATCAAGGACGGCGACCCTGCCATCGTCTGCTCCCAGGACACCGGAGGCGACCAGGCCAAGGGCCAGACCGCCATGGAGAACTGCCTGCAGAAGGCCCCGGACATCAACGTGGTCTACACGATCAACGAGCCCGCCGCGCTGGGCGCGTACACCGCGCTCAAGGCGAAGGGCCGCGAGAAGGACGTCCTGATCGTCTCGGTCGACGGCGGCTGCACCGGCACGAACGCCGTCAAGTCCGGGAAGATCGCGGCCACTTCGCAGCAGTACCCGCTGGCCATGGCCGCCAAGGGCGTCGAGGCCGTCGTCGCGTACGCCAAGGACGGCACGAAGGCGACGGGTTACGTCGACACGGGCGTCACCCTCATCACCGACACCCCGGCGCCCTCCGTCGCGGCCAAGGACACGGCGTACGGCCTGGAGAACTGCTGGGGCTGACCCCGCCGTACGCCCCCTGCCCCCTTTCTCGTTTCCCAGGAGCACTGTTGACCACGACCACCGCACCGCCCACCGGCGCCGCGCGCGCGAGCGCTCCCGCACCGCCCCGCCTGCGCGGCCTGTTCACCCATCCCACCGCCGGCCCGCTCGTCGCGCTGCTCGTCGCCTGCGCCTTCTTCTCCTTCCAGAGCGAGCAGTTCCTCTCCGGCGGCAACCTCTCGCTCGTCGTCCAGCAGGTGATGGTCGTCGGCACCCTCGCCCTCGGCCAGACCCTGATCATCCTCACGGCCGGCATCGACCTGTCCTGCGGCGCCGTGATGGCCTTCGGCACGATCGTCATGGCCAAGCTCGCGGCCGAGGGCACGCTCCCGCCGCTCGTCGCGATCACCGCCGGCATCGGCGTCTGCGCCCTCTTCGGCCTCGCCAACGGCGCGCTCGTCACCTTCGTGAAGCTGCCGCCGTTCATCGTGACGCTCGGCATGCTCAACGTCGCCTTCGCGCTCACCCACATCTACTCGGAGGAGCAGACCGTCACCGAACTCCCCGGCGCCCTCACGGCGTTGGGCGGTACGTTCCCGCTGGGCCGCACCGACATCACGTACGGCTCGGTGCTCACCATCGCGCTCTTCCTCTGCTTCGCGTACCTCCTGGGCCAGACGGCCTGGGGCAAGCACACCTACGCGCTCGGCAACAACCCTGAGGTCGCCCGGCTCACCGGCATCCGCACCACCCGCCTCCAGCTCGGCATCTACACCCTGGCCGGGGTGATCTACGGCATCGCGGCGCTGCTGCTGGTCTCCCGTACCGGCGTCGGCGACCCCAAGGCGGGCCAGACCGACAACCTCGACGCGATCACGGCGGTGGTGCTCGGCGGGACGAGTCTGTTCGGCGGGCGCGGCGCGGTCCTCGGCACGCTCGTCGGGGCGCTGATCGTCGGCGTGTTCCGCAACGGCCTCCAGCTGATGGGCGTCGGCTCGATCTACCAGACGCTGATCACCGGCGGTCTCGTGATCCTCGCCGTGACCGTCGACCAGTTCTCCCGCAGGAAGGTCCGCCGATGACCACCGACCCCGGAGCGACCCCCGTCCTCAAGGCCCGCGGGCTCGTCAAGCGCTACGGCCACGTCACCGCGCTCGACGGCGCCGACTTCGATCTGATGCCCGGTGAGGTGCTCGCGGTCATCGGGGACAACGGCGCCGGCAAGTCCAGCCTGATCAAGGCGCTCACCGGGGCGCTCCAGCCCGACGAGGGCACCATCGAGCTCGACGGGGAGCCCGTCCGCTTCCGTGATCCGGTGGACGCGCGCCGACGCGGCATCGAGACCGTCTACCAGGATCTGGCGGTCGCGGCCTCGCTCGACATCGCGAGCAACATGTTCCTGGGCCGTGAGATCCGGCGCCGCGGGCCGCTCGGCTCGGTGCTGCGGATGCTCGACAACAAGAGGATGCGCGAGGAGTCCGCCGCGCACATGGCCGATCTGAAGATCGGGCTCCGTTCGCTGACCCAGGCCGTGGAGACGCTCTCGGGCGGCCAGCGGCAGGGCGTGGCGGTGGCGCGCGCGGTCGCGTGGGCCCGGCACGTGGTGGTGATGGACGAGCCGACGGCCGCGCTCGGGGTGAAGGAGTCGGGCCAGGTCCTCGACATGATCCGGCGGGTCCGCGACCGGGGCCTGCCGGTCGTCCTGATCAGCCACAACATGCCGCACGTCTTCGAGATCGCGGACCGGATCCACGTCCAGCGGCTCGGCCGCCGGGTGGCGCAGATCCGGCCCGGGGACCATTCGATGGCGGACGTGGTGGCGATCATGACCGGGGCCCTGACCCTGGAGGAGGCGGACGGCGGTACGGTCGTGAGCGAACGAGGCTGAGACGACGGCGACGACGACGGAGATGCGGTGACCATGGGGAGCACCCGGCGGCCGACCCTGGCCGATGTGGCAGCGCGGGTCGGTGTGACCCCGAAGACCGTGTCCCGGGTGCTCAACGAGGACGGGCCGGTCTCCGAGGCGACGCGGGCGAAGGTGCTCGCGGTCGTCGAGGAGCTGGGCTTCCGCCCCAATCTCATGGCCCGCAACATGCGGGTGGGGGCGCGGGACTCGACGGTGGGCCTGGTCGTGCCGGACATGGGCAACCCCTTCTTCGGCACGGTCGCGGGCGGCGTCGAGGACGTCGTACGGGACCGGGGGCTCACGCTCCTCATGGGGTCGTCGAGCGAGCGCGAGCCGATGGAGCACGCGCTCATCACCACGTTCCTGGCACGGCGGATCAGCGGCCTGCTGGTCGTGCCGGCGGCCGGCAGCGACCATCGCTTCCTGCGCCGGGAGCGGGAGAGCGGGCTGCCCGTGGTCTTCGTGGACCGGCCGGGCAGCGGGCTCGCGGCGGACGCGGTGGTGAGCGCGAACGAGGAGGGGGCGCGGACGGGTGTGGCGCATCTGATCGCGCACGGGCACCGCCGGATCGCCTTCATCGGCGACCGTCCGGCCACCCTCTACACGCGCAAGACGCGGCAGCGGGGCTACAAGGCGGCGCTGGAGGCGGCGGGGATCGTCCACGACCCGGCGCTGGTGGTCACGGCCCACGATCCGTACGCCGCGGGGGTCGCCGTGCGGCGCCTGCTCGCTCTCGCGGATCCGCCGACGGCCGTCTTCGCCGCGAACAACTTCGCCTCGCTCGGGGTCGTGCCCGCGCTGGCCGAGGCGGGCCGCCGCGATGTGGCCCTGGTCGGCTTCGACGACCTGCCGCTGGCGGCCGTCCTGGAACCGGGCCTTACGGTCGTGGCCCAGGACCCGGCGGCGATCGGCCACGCGGCGGCCGAGCAGATCCTGGCCCGCCTCGGCGGCGACCGCTCGCGCGCGACGACACACACGGTCCCGGTGCGCCTGATCGAGCGCGGCTCGGGCGAACTGCCACCACGGAACAGGCCCACGGCCTAGCCCCCCGTGTGGGCACTCGTCCCGCAGGGCGGGACGGGTGGGCACACGAGCCGACGCCCTTTGCGAGCGCCTCCGCCCCCTGCGCCCCTGTTGCTCGCCGCCGGCTACGCGCCCGCGTACGGGCAGTCCCGGCTCGACGACCCGCGGCTCGCCCCGGTCCGTACGGCGCTGACCCGTATCCCGCGGTGATCGTCGACCGGTACGCCGAGCTCGTCGACCGCAACGACGCGTTCCTCGCCCTGACCGCCACCGTCGCGCCCGCGCTGCTCGCCCCGCCGGTGAACGTGGCCCGGCTGCTGCTGCGCCCCCGGGGCCCGGCGCCCCGGATCGTGAACATCGACGAGTGGGCCTGGCACATCCGCGACCGCCCGACCGAGGAGAGTGTCCAGAATCCGGACAACCGGCTCACGGAGCTGCTCGCCGAGCTGGGGGCCGCGTCGGCATCCTTCGCGGAGGCGTGATGCGATGACGTCATGCGCATCACTCTCACCACCTGGTCCCTCGAACAGACCTCGCCGTCCGACCTCCGCCCCGCCACCCCGCCCCCGGGCGACGACGTCACGATCGCGCGCGCCGAGGTGCCCTCGCCCGAGTACAGCCGCTTCCTCTATACGGCGGTCGGTGGCGACATCCGCTGGAACGACCGGCTGTCGCTGACGTACAAGCAGTGGCAGGAGATCGTCGAGAAGCCCGGGGCCGAGATCTGGGTGGCGTACGAGAAGGGGACGCCGGCCGGGTACGTGGAGCTGGACCCGCAGGACGACGGCGCCGTGGAGATCGTCTACTTCGGGCTGATCCCGGCGTTCCGGGGCCGCCGGATCGGCGGGCACCTCCTCTCGTACGGAGTGCAGCGCGCCTGGGACCTGGCCGAGCGCTGGCCCGAGCGGGAGGCGACCCGGCGGGTGTGGCTGCACACCTGCTCGCTGGACGGGCCGCACGCGATGGACAACTATCTGCGTCGGGGCTTCACCCTCTTCGACACCAAGGTGGAGGAGATCGAGGAGTCCGAGACCCCCGGCCCGTGGCCCGGCGCCCACGCCTGAGCCCCGCCCCGAATCCCTCCCCTTCGAGGCGTTCTCGAAGTGACCCATGACACACTGTCTCGCCCAGCGAGACGGTGTTGTCCACATTTTGGACGAAGCTGGACTGGGTCCAAAGTCCCGTGACACGCTTCCGTCATGTCTGGAACTGGAATTGCCTTGGTGAGTCGGCGGCACGTCGACCTCGGCCGCATGTCCAGCGCCATGTGTCCGGCGCGCTGAGAGAACCAGCACCGCCGCGATCTCCTTTCTGACAGACCCTGCTGCGCACCGTCGCGCCATCCCCTGACCCGAGTACACGTGTGCAGGTCAGAGCCGCCCTCCCGCAGTCCCGAAGGACAAAACGCCATGGCCGCCACCCCGGAAAACCCCGCACCCGCCACGCCCCGCCGCAAGGTGAGCCGTCACCGTGGCGAGGGCCAGTGGGCCGTGGGGCACTTCACCCCCCTGAACGGCAATGAGCAGTTCAAGAAGGACGACGACGGTCTCAATGTGCGGACACGTATTGAGACGATCTACTCCAAGCGTGGGTTCGACTCCATCGACCCCAACGACCTGCGGGGGCGCATGCGCTGGTGGGGTCTCTACACCCAGCGCAAGGAAGGCCTCGACGGCACCAAGACGGGTGTCCTGGAGCCGGAGGAGCTGGACGCCGAGTTCTTCATGCTCCGGGTCCGCATCGACGGCGGCCGTCTGACGACCGAGCAGCTGCGCGTCATCGGCGAGATCTCGCAGGAGTTCGCGCGCGGCACCGCCGACCTCACGGACCGGCAGAACGTCCAGTACCACTGGATCCGTATCGAGGACGTCCCCGAGATCTGGAACCGGCTCGAGGCCGTCGGCCTGTCGACCACCGAGGCCTGCGGTGACACCCCGCGTGTCATCCTCGGCTCGCCGGTCGCCGGGATCGCCGAGGACGAGATCATCGACGGCACCCCCGCCATCGACGAGATCTACCGCCGGATCGTGGGCAACAAGGACTTCTCCAACCTGCCCCGTAAGTTCAAGTCCGCCGTCTCCGGCTCGCCGCTGCTCGACGTGGCGCACGAGATCAACGACATCGCCTTCGTCGGTGTCGAGCACCCGGAGCACGGCCCCGGTTTCGACGTCTGGGTCGGCGGCGGGCTGTCCACCAACCCCAAGCTGGGCGTGCGCCTGGGCACCTGGGTCTCCCTCGACGAGGTCCCGGACGTCTACGAGGGCGTCATCTCGATCTTCCGCGACTACGGCTACCGGCGGCTGCGCACCCGCGCCCGCCTGAAGTTCCTCGTCGCCGACTGGGGCCCGGAGAAGTTCCGCCAGGTCCTCGAGGACGAGTACCTGAAGCGCAAGCTGACCGACGGACCCGCCCCCGAGCAGCCGGCCGGGCAGTGGCGGGACCACGTCGGCGTCCACAAGCAGAAGGACGGCCGCTTCTACGTCGGGTTCGCGCCGCGCGTCGGCCGGGTCGACGGCGCCACGCTCACCAAGATCGCGGAGATCGCCGAGGCGCACGGCTCGGGCCGGGTCCGTACGACCGCCGAGCAGAAGATGATCGTCCTGGACATCGAGGAGGCGCAGGTCGAGTCGATCGTCTCCGCCCTGGAGGCCCTGGACCTGCGGGTCAACCCCTCGCCGTTCCGGCGCGGCACGATGGCCTGCACCGGTATCGAGTTCTGCAAGCTGGCCATCGTCGAGACCAAGGCGCGCGGCGCCTCGCTCATCGACGAGCTCGAGCGCCGCATCCCCGAGTTCGACGAGCCGATCACCATCAACATCAACGGCTGCCCCAACGCCTGCGCCCGTATCCAGGTCGCGGACATCGGTCTCAAGGGCCAGCTGGTCCTGGACGACGCGGGCAACCGGGTCGAGGGCTACCAGGTCCACCTGGGCGGCGCCCTCGGTCTGGAGGCCGGCTTCGGCCGCAAGGTCCGTGGCCTGAAGGTCACCTCGGCCGAGCTGCCGGACTACGTCGAGCGGGTCCTCAAGCGCTTCCAGGAGGAGCGCGAGGACGGCGAGCGCTTCGCCACCTGGGCGGCGCGGGCCTCGGAAGAGGCACTGTCGTGAGCGAGCGCGCGGCCCCGTTCCACTGCCCGTACTGCGGCGACGAGGACCTGCGTCCGCACGAGCAGGGTCACGGCGCCTGGGAATGCCGGGCATGCAGTCGAGCCTTCCAGTTGAAGTTCCTGGGGCTCCTCGCCCCGGGCACTTCGAGCAACTCCGCTGGAAGGGAAGAGATATGACGTCGACTCAGGCCACCGAGGCCACCGACCTGAAGGCACTCGCCGAGCAGGCCGGACGCGACCTGGAGGACGCTTCGGCCCTGGAGATCCTCCAGTGGGCCGCGGAGACCTTCGGCAAGCAGTTCTGCGTCACGTCCTCCATGGAGGACGCGGTGGTCTCCCACCTCGCCTCACGCGCCATGCCCGGCGTGGACGTCGTCTTCCTCGACACCGGCTACCACTTCCCCGAGACCATCGGCACCCGGGACGCCGTCGAGGCCGTGATGGACGTCGACGTCATCACCCTGACCCCGCGTCAGACGGTGGCCGAGCAGGACGCCGAGTACGGCCCGAGGCTGCACGACCGCGACCCCGACCTGTGCTGCGCGCTGCGCAAGGTCAAGCCGCTGGAGGAGGGCCTGACCGCGTACCGCGCCTGGGCGACGGGCCTGCGCCGCGACGAGTCCCCGACCCGGGCGAACACCCCGGTCGTCGGCTGGGACGAGAAGCGGCAGAAGGTCAAGATCTCCCCGATCGCCCGCTGGACGCAGGACGACGTCGACGCGTACGTCGCCCAGCACGGCGTGCTCACCAACCCGCTCCTCATGGACGGGTACGCCTCCGTCGGCTGCGCACCCTGCACCCGCCGCGTCGCGGAGGGCGAGGACGCCAGGGCCGGCCGCTGGGCCGGCCGGACCAAGACGGAATGCGGGCTGCACGGATGACGGACACTCAGGAAGTTCAGGAGACACACGTGACGGGTGCCACCATCTGGCTGACCGGTCTGCCGAGCGCCGGCAAGACCACCATCGCCTACGAGCTCGCCGGCCGGCTGCGCGGCGAGGGCCACCGGGTCGAGGTGCTCGACGGCGACGAGATCCGCGAGTTCCTCTCCGCGGGCCTCGGCTTCAGCCGCGAGGACCGGCACACCAACGTGCAGCGCATCGGATTCGTCTCCGAGCTGCTCGCCTCGAACGGCGTGAAGGTGCTCGTCCCCGTGATCGCTCCGTACGAGGACAGCCGCGAGGCCGTCCGCAAGCGCCACCAGACCGAGGGAACCCCCTATGTCGAGGTGCATGTCGCCACTCCGGTGGACGTGTGCTCCGTACGGGATGTGAAGGGGCTGTACGCCAAGCAGGCCGCGGGCGAGATCAGTGGCCTGACCGGGGTCGACGACCCGTACGACGAGCCGCGCAACCCCGATCTGCGGATCGAGTCCCAGAACCAGACCGTGCAGCAGTCCGCGGCGCAGCTTCACGCGCTGCTCACCGAGAGGGGCTTGCTGTGAGCTCCCTCCCGTCTCCCACCACCACCCTGCCCGAGACGCTGCGCGTCGCCCCCATGATCCGCGCGGCCGCCGGGCCGCAGACGAACACGAATGACGCGCCTCTGCGCCGCGCGGGCGGAGAAGCTCACGAGAGGGGTGCAGAGTGACCACCGTTGCCCATGTTCATGAGGAGACCGACAGCCCGTTCGCGCTGTCGCACCTGGACTCGCTGGAGTCGGAGGCCGTTCATATCTTCCGTGAGGTGGCGGGTGAGTTCGAGCGGCCGGTGATCCTGTTCTCCGGTGGCAAGGACTCCATCGTCATGCTGCACCTGGCGCTGAAGGCGTTCGCGCCGGCGCCGGTGCCGTTCACGCTGCTGCATGTCGACACCGGGCACAACTTCCCCGAGGTGATCGAGTACCGCGACCGGACGGTGGAACAGCACGGGCTGCGGCTGCATGTGGCTTCCGTGCAGGAGTACATCGACGCCGGGAAGCTGCGCGAGCGTCCCGACGGGACGCGTAACCCGTTGCAGACGGTGCCGCTGACCGAGGCGATCCAGCAGCACCGTTTCGACGCGGTGTTCGGCGGCGGCCGGCGTGACGAGGAGAAGGCCCGCGCCAAGGAGCGGGTGTTCTCGCTGCGTGACGAGTTCTCGCAGTGGGACCCGCGCCGCCAGCGCCCGGAGCTGTGGCAGCTCTACAACGGCCGCCACGCTCCCGGTGAGCACGTGCGTGTGTTCCCGCTGTCGAACTGGACCGAGCTGGATGTGTGGCAGTACATCCAGCGGGAGAAGATCGAGCTTCCGCAGATCTACTTCGCGCACGAGCGTGAGGTGTTCGCCCGGGGCGGGATGTGGCTGACGGCGGGCCAGTGGGGCGGGCCCAAGGACACCGAGACCGTGGAGAAGCGGCTGATCCGCTACCGCACCGTCGGTGACATGTCCTGCACCGGCGCGGTGGATTCCGACGCCACCACGCTGGACGCCGTGATCGCCGAGATCGCCGCTTCCCGACTCACCGAGCGGGGCGCGACCCGCGCCGACGACAAGCTGTCCGAGGCCGCGATGGAAGACCGCAAGCGCGAAGGGTACTTCTAGCCATGACCATCACCACGGAACAGGTCGCGGTGACGGCGACGACGCTGCTGCGTTTCGCGACCGCCGGGTCCGTCGACGACGGCAAGTCCACGCTGGTGGGCCGGCTGCTGCACGACTCCAAGTCGGTCCTCGCCGACCAGCTGGAGGCCGTGGAGCACGCCTCGCGCTCCCGTGGCCAGGAGGCGCCGGACCTGGCGCTGCTCACCGACGGCCTGCGGGCCGAGCGTGAGCAGGGCATCACCATCGACGTCGCCTACCGCTACTTCGCCACCCCGCGGCGCCGGTTCATCCTGGCCGACACCCCCGGGCATGTGCAGTACACCCGCAACATGGTCACCGGCGCTTCGACCGCCGAGCTGGCCGTGGTCCTGGTCGACGCCCGCAACGGCGTGGTCGAGCAGACCCGCCGCCACGCCGCCGTCGCCGCCCTGCTGCGCGTCCCGCACGTCGTCCTCGCGGTCAACAAGATGGACCTCGTCGACTACGCGGAGCCCGTCTTCGCCGCGATCGCCGAGGAGTTCACGACGTACGCCTCCGAGCTCGGCGTCCCGGAGATCACCGCGATCCCGATCTCCGCGCTCACCGGCGACAACGTCGTGGAACCCTCCGCCAACATGGACTGGTACGGCGGCCCCACCGTCCTGGAACACCTGGAGACCGTCCCGGTCAGCCATGACCTGACGGCCTGCCACGCGCGTTTCCCCGTGCAGTACGTGATCCGCCCGCAGACCGCCGAACACCCCGACTACCGGGGCTACGCAGGTCAGATCGCGGCCGGCGCGTTCCGCGTCGGCGAGCAGATCACCGTCCTGCCCTCGGGCCGTACGTCGACGATCACCGGGATCGACGCGCTCGGCGAGTCCGTGGACATCGCCTGGGCACCGCAGTCCGTCACGCTCCGGCTCGCCGACGACATCGACATCTCCCGCGGCGACCTCATCGCCCCGAGCGGTGACGCCCCGACCACCAGCCAGGACGTCGAGGCGACGGTCTGCCACGTCGCCGACCAGCCGCTGACGGTGGGCCAGCGGGTCCTGCTCAAGCACACCACCCGCACGGTCAAGGCGATCGTCAAGGAGATCCCGTCCCGGCTGACCCTGGACGACCTCTCCCAGCACCCCGAGCCGGGACAGCTCGTCGCCAACGACATCGGCAGGGTCAAGGTCCGTACCGCCGAGCCGCTCGCGCTCGACGCCTACGCCGACTCCCGCCGCACGGGCTCCTTCCTCCTCATCGACCCCGCCGACGGCACCACACTCGCCGCCGGCATGGCCGGCGAGGCCTTCGCCACCGCCCAGGCCGTGGACACGGCCGACGGCGCGGACGACGGCGCGGACGACGAGGGCTGGGACTTCTGAGATGACCCGGGACATCTACGGAACCTTCGCCAAGGAGGGCGGCCGGGTCGGTTCCGGCGCCCTCGGCGCGGGCCGGGGAGGGGTCGCGCGATGTGCGTGCTGACCCCGATGCGCCGCGTACCCGGCGCGCCGCAGCTCCACCGGTCCCATGAACGACACCGACGAAGAAGCCTTCGAAAACCCTGAGGGGAACACCTCCGTGCCTGCCTCCCGCACCATCTCGCGCCGCTCTCTGGCCGCCGTCGCGGCTCTGCCGCTGCTGATCGGCGCTCTGGCCTCCTGCGGCTACGGCTCCCAGGCCAAGAGCGACGAGAAGAAGGTGGCGGCGGTGGGCGCGAAGCTCTCGGCCGACGCCGTCCGGCTCGGGTACTTCCCGAACCTGACGCACGCCACCGCTCTGGTGGGCGACGAAGAGGGCATCATCCAGAAGGAGTTGGGCGGCACGGAGCTGAAGGTCGCCACCTTCAACGCCGGTCCCTCCGCGATCGAGGCGCTGAACGCCGACTCGATCGACATCGGTTTCATCGGCCCCTCCCCCGCGATCAACGGCTACACCAAGTCCAAGGGCAAGAACCTGCGCATCATCGGGGGCTCGGCCTCCGGGGGTGTGAAGCTGGTAGTGAACCCGGACAAGATCAAGACCCTGGACGACGTCAGGGGCAAGAGGATCGGCACTCCGCAGCTCGGCAACACGCAGGACGTGGCCTTCCTCGACTGGATCTCGGAGAAGGGCTGGAAGGTCGACGCCCAGAGCGGCAAGGGCGACGTCTCCGTGGTCCGTACGGACAACAAGGTGGCCCCTGACGCCTACAGGTCCGGCTCGATCGACGGTGCCTGGGTGCCGGAGCCGACCGCGTCCAAGCTGGTCGCCGAGGGGGCGAAGGTCCTGCTCGACGAGTCGGAGCTGTGGCCCGAGAAGAAGTTCGTGATCACGAACATCGTCGTGTCGCAGAGGTTCCTCGCCGAGCACCCGGACGTGGTCGAGGCGGTGCTGCGCGGTTCGCTGAAGACCAACGAGTGGATCAACGCCAACCCCGACAAGGCGAAGGCGTCCGCCAACTCCCGACTGAAGGAACTCACCGGCAAGCCGCTGAGCGCCGAGGTCATCGACAGCGCCTGGCCGTCGATCCAGTTCACCGACGACCCGCTGGCCGCCACGCTCCGGACCCAGGCGGGCCACGCGGTGAAGGCGGATCTGCTCGAACAGCCCGACCTGAACGGCATCTACGACCTGAAGCCGCTCAACAAGGTCCTGAAGGCCGCCGGCAAGCCCGAGGTCTCCGACGCCGGTCTCGGCGTCAAGTAAGTCCGCCGCTCATACCCAGGAGGTGACGACCATGGCCACGACCGCGACGCTCGCCAAGGCCGAGGACCGTGTGGCGGTGACCCACGCCGCCCGGATCGAGCATGTCTCGAAGTCCTTCGGCGGCCCCGCCGGCGGGCAGCTCGTGCTCGACGACATCTCGCTCGATGTCGCCCCGGGCGAGTTCGTCACCCTCCTGGGTGCCTCCGGCTGCGGAAAGTCCACCCTGCTCAACCTGGTCGCCGGGCTCGACCGGCCGTCCGCGGGGTCCATCGAGACCCCCGGCGGCCGGCCGGCCCTGATGTTCCAGGAGCACGCGCTGTTCCCGTGGCTCACCGCGGGCAAGAACATCGAGCTGGCGCTGCGGCTGCGCGGGGTGCCGCGGGCCGAGCGGCGCCCGGAGGCGGAGCGCCTGCTCGACCTGGTCCGGCTCGGCGGCTCGTACGGCAAGCGGGTGCACGAGCTGTCCGGTGGCATGCGCCAGCGGGTGGCCCTGGCCCGGGCGCTCGCCCAGGACAGCGATCTGCTGCTGATGGACGAGCCGTTCGCGGCCCTCGACGCGATCACCCGTGACGTGCTGCACGACGAGCTGACCCGGATCTGGCGGGAGACGAACCTGTCGGTGCTGTTCGTGACCCACAACGTGCGCGAGGCCGTACGCCTTGCCGAGCGTGTGGTGCTGCTGTCGTCCCGGCCGGGGCGGATCGCCCGGGAGTGGACCATCGGCATCCCGCAGCCGCGCCGTATCGAGGACGCCGCCGTGGCGGAGCTGTCCGTCGAGATCACCGAAGAACTGCGTGGGGAGATCCGCCGTCATGGCCAGCACTGAAACGACCACCAAGGCCGACGACCTGGCCGGCCTGGAAGCGGGCCTCGACGCGCTGGACGCGGTGCAGGTGCGCCGGACGCCGGTGCGCGAGGTCCTGGTCAAGAAGGTCCTGCCGCCGGTCCTCGCCGTCCTGCTGGTGCTCGCGGTCTGGCAGGTGCTCGTCGTCGCGGAGGTCACCGACGAGTCCAAGCTTCCGGCGCCGTCCGCGGTGTGGGACAGCCTGACCACGATGTGGCTGGAGGGCACGCTCCTCGGCGTCCTCTGGACGAGCGTCTCGCGCGCCCTGCTCGGCTTCCTGCTCGCCCTCGCGATCGGTACGCCGCTGGGTCTGATCGTCGCCCGGGTGAAGTTCGTCCGCGCGGCCATCGGCCCGGTCCTGGCGGGTCTGCAGTCGCTGCCGTCGGTGGCCTGGGTGGCCCCGGCCGTGCTGTGGATCGGTCTCAACGACTCGATGATGTACGCGGTGATCCTGCTGGGCGCCGTGCCGTCGATCGCCAACGGTCTGGTGGCCGGTGTCGACCAGGTCCCGCCGCTCTTCCTGCGGGCCGGGCGCACGCTCGGCGCGACCGGGCTCAGGGGCGCCTGGCACATCGTGATGCCGGCGGCGCTGCCGGGCTATCTCGCGGGCCTGAAGCAGGGCTGGGCGTTCTCCTGGCGCTCGCTGATGGCGGCCGAGATCATCGCGTCCTCGCCCGATCTGGGCCTGGGCCTGGGCCAGTTGCTGGAGAACGGCCGCAACAACTTCGACATGCCGGGGATCTTCCTCGCCATCATCCTGATCCTGCTCGTCGGTGTCGCCATCGATCTGCTGATCTTCAGCCCGCTGGAGCGCGCGGTGCTGCGCGGCCGCGGCCTGCTGGTGAAGAGCTGACATGAGCGCCCCAGTCCTCCTCGTCATCGCCCACGGCAGCCGCGACCCGCGGCACGCCGCGACCGTGCACGCGCTGGTGCGCCGCGCCCGGTCGCTGCGGCCCGGGCTGCGCGTGGAGACGGCGTTCCTGGACTTCAACCTCCCGGCGGTGCCGGGGGTGCTCGACCGGCTCGCGGCCGACGGGGTACGGGACGTCGTGGCCCTGCCCCTGCTGCTGACCCGTGCCTTCCACGCGAAGGCCGACATCCCCGCGGTCCTGCGCCAGGCCCCACCGGGCCTGCGCATCCGCCAGGCGGAGGTCCTCGGCCCCTCGCCGCTGCTCGTGTCGGCGGTGGAGCAGCGGCTGTACGAGGCCGGGCTCACGCCCGGCGACAAGAGCGCGACCGGGGTCGTCCTGGCCTCGGCGGGCTCCACCGACCCGGAGGCGATCGCAGCGATCGCAGAAACGGCGCGGGAGCTGCGGCGCACCGGTTGGTGCTCCGTGCGGCCTGCGTTCGCCTCCGCATCTCTTCCGAGGACCGCGGACGCGGTCCGGGCCCTGCGCGCCGACGGGGTGCGCCGGGTGGCGGTGGCCCCGTACGTCATCGCTCCGGGCCGGCTGCCGGACCGCATCGCGGCGGGAGCCGCGGACGGCGGGGCCGATGTGCTCGCGGACGTCCTCGGCCCGTCGCCGGAGCTGGCCCGGCTGCTGATCGAGCGGTACGAGGAGTGCCGCGCGCGGCGGGCGGAGAACCTCGCGGCGCGGGCCGCCGGCTAGGCGCTGTCAGGCATCGAGGCAGGGCTGTTTGGCGGACGAGATGTTGCCGCGTCGACGTCGCGAGGTGAGCCTGAGCGGGACGTCACCAGGTCTCAGCGAGCGCGTCGGATCGCGCCGGCCGTGGTGCGCGGAACGGAGTGATCGCGATGCGGGTCATGCTGAGGGCCACCGTGGACACCGAGGCCGGGAACGAGGGCATCAAGAACGGCACGCTGCCGAAGCTCATGGAGTCGATGATCGAACGGCTCAAGCCCGAGGCGGCCTACTTCACGCCGAACGAAGGCTCGCGGTCGTGCATCCTGGTGTTCGACATGCAGGACGCCTCACAGATGCCCGGCATCGCGGAGCCGCTCTTCCAGCAACTCGGCGCGAAGATCGAGATCTGTCCGGTCATGAACGCCGATGACCTGCGGAAGGGCCTTGCCGCTCTCCGGTAGGAGAGCGACCTCGGCCGCTCACCGCCGGCTGCGCGGGTCGCGGCCGCTCGTCGCGAGGGCGCGCTCGAAGGCGGGGGCGTCCTCCCGTACCTCGGCCGGCTCCGCGAAGCCGTCGTACCGGCGGAACATCTCCGCGGACTCCTCGACGACCGTGAGCAGGAACCGCGCGGTCGGGTCCGGGAGGGTGAAGTCCTGGCCGGTGGAGCGGGCCAGGTCCCAGCCGTGCAGGGCGAGTTCCGCGAGGAGCATCGAGGCGACGGCCGTGGCCGGCATGGTGGCGAAGCCGAGGTCCACGTCGCCCTCCCAGGCGTCCGGCTTCTCCCAGGCCGCGAGCGCGCGGTCGAGCTGGGCCGCGTACTGCTCCGCCCAGTCGGCGTCGGCCGTGAAGTCGCGCTCGACGGTGGCCTCGGGGAGCTGCGTGCGCAGGGCGCGGTGCTCCAGGCCGTGGGAGGTGTAGAGGACGAGGTGGTGGGTGAGCTCGCGCACCGTCCAGTCGGTACAGACGGACGGCGCGGCGAGCTGCTCGGCGGTGACCGCCCGGGCGACGCGGACGGCCTCGGCGGCGCAGACGGTGAGGTGGGTGTGGATGTCGTTCATGCCGCCGACGCTACGAAGCGCCGCCCGCACCGGTCTTGAAGAATCGCGACAGCGGCCCCGTGACCGGGCTCAGCCGAAGTCGAGCCCGCCCGTCCGGGTCCGCTTGAGCTCGAACAGGTCGGAGTGGCCGGCCAGGACCCGGAAGCTGTCGAAGAGTTCGGCCGCCTTCGGGCCGCGCGGGATGGCCCGCAGGACCGGCCCGAACCAGACCGTGCCGTCGACGTGGATGGTCGGCGTCCCGACGTAGCCGTCCGCCTCCGGGTCCTTGCCGGCGTCGTGGCTGCGGCGCACGGCCTCGTCGTACGTCTCGTCGTGCGCCGCGTCGGCGAGTTCGGCCGGGAGGCCGAGCTCGGCGAGGGACTCGGCGACGACCACGTCGAAGTCCTTGTTCTTGTCCTGGTGGATGCGGGTGCCGTAGGCGGTGTAGAGGTCGCGCAGGACCGATTCGCCGTGCTTCTCCGCCGCCGCGACGGCCACCCGCACCGGGCCCATCGACTTGTCGACGAGTTCCCGGTACCAGTCGGGCAGTTCGTTGCCGATGTTGTGGAAGTACAGGCTCATCACCCGGAAGCGCAGCTCGATGTCGCGCTGCTGCTCGACCTCCAGCATCCAGCGGGAGGTGATCCAGGCGAAGGGGCAGGCGGGGTCGAAGTAGAAGTCGACGACGGGCTTGGGCTGGGTCTCAAGGGCCATGTCAGGAGCGTATCCAGCCAGTGGCCGCGTCCACCGGTCCATTCACGACTCCGTCGGCTGGGCCAATTCCGGGGGCCACGGCGGGTGTCGTAGCGTGCGGCCATGATCTCGGAGACGTACATGCTCGGCGGCGACCTTCCCGTACGGCGGCTCGGTTACGGCACCGCCCAGCTGACCGGGCCCGGCTACTGGGGGCCGCGCGGCGAGCGGGCGGACGCCGTCGCCGTGCTGCGAAGGGCCGTGGAGCGGGGGGTCACGCTCGTCGACACCGCCGACAACTACGGCCCCGGCCTGGCCGAGGAGCTGGTCGCGGAGGCGCTGCACCCGTACCGGGACGGTCTGGTGATCGCCACCAAGGGCGGGGTCGTACGGACGAGCGACAGCGCCTGGCACATCGAGGGGCGGCCGGAGCGGCTGCGCGCGATGTGCGAGGCGAGCCTGCGGCGGCTGCGGACGGATCGGATCGACCTCTACCAGCTGCACCGGCTCGACCCGCGGGTGCCGATGGCGGAGCAGCTCGGCGCGCTCGAAGACCTGCGCGCGGAGGGCAGGATCCGGCACGTCGGCCTGGACTCGGTGACGGCGGAGGAGCTCGCGCAGGCGCTGACGCTGTCGTCCTCGGTCGTCTCGGTGCAGAACCGCTTCAACCTCCTCGACCGGGAGTCGGCGGCGGTGCTGAAGGCCTGCGAGACGCACGGCCTGGCGTTCCTGCCGTGGTTCCCGCTGGCCGACGGCGCCCTGACCGGTGAGGCCGCGGCCGTGCTGGACGCGGTGGCGGGGCGGCTCGGGGCGAGCCGGGGCCAGGTCGCGCTGGCCTGGCTGCTGCACCACTCCCCCGTCCTGCTGCCCACCCCGGGCACCGGCTCACTCGCCCATCTGGAGGAGAACCTGGACGCGGCGTCCCTCCGCCTCGCCCCGGCGGAGCTCGCTCTCCTGGACGGACCGATGGGCGGGGGTGACGACGGGCTTTCCGGCGGCTGACCCTAGTCGCGGGTCATCTCCACCAGCTTGACCACGGTGTTCCAGTTGCGTGAGGTGGCCACGATCCCCTTGACGAGGGCGGGGCGGGAGAGCGCCTCGGCGAGCTTGGAGCGGCCGAGGCCCTCGGGGGCGTAGAGGTAGAGGCAGCGGTCGCCGAGGCGGAACTCCTCGGGCAGGAAGGCTGCTTGGTCGATCAAAGCGAACCTCTCCCGGCCGGCCTGCTCGGAGAAGTACGTGACGTGGACCTGCTTGGCCTCCAGTTCCGCGGCCGGGAACGGGCAGGCGTCGGCGACGGCGGCGAGGTACTCCGCGCCGCGGACGAGGCAGTCGACGCGGAAGCCGAAGTGCTTCTCGACGGCGTCTTCGAGGGCGGCGGCGAGCTCCTCGTCGGCCGGTTCGTCGGCGTCCGTGGTGAAGACGACGTTGCCGCTCTGCAGATAGGTCCGGACGTTGCGGTGGCCGAGCTCCTCCAGGAGGGAACGGAGTTCCGCCATCGGCACTCTGCGGTGTCCGCCCACGTTGATTCCGCGCAGCAGGGCGGCGTACGTCGTCGTCATGGTGCACACGATAGGGCGGCCGCCGTGCCCCGTGGGGGAGGGCACGGCGGCCGCCGGTCAGCGGGGCGGCGCCGCTACTCGACGATCTTGAGCAGCTTGTTGGCGGTGCCCTCGGAGGGGTTGGAGATCTTGTCGGAGGTCGCTCCGGCGACCAGGGCCTCGGCGACCTGGTCCGGGGTGGCGTCCTGGTGTGCCCCGAGGTAGACGGCGGCGGCGCCGACGACGTGCGGGGTCGCCATGGACGTACCGGAGATGGTCTTGGTGCCGGTGTCGCTGTCGTTCCAGGCCGAGGTGATCTCCGAGCCCGGGGCGTAGAGGTCCACCACGGAGCCGAAGTTGGAGAAGCTCGACTGCTGGTCGTCCTCGGTCGAGGAGGCGACGGTGATCGCCTCCTGGACGCGGGAGGGGGAGCCCTCGCCCGCGTCGGAGGACTCGTTGCCGGCGGCGACGCCGAAGGTCACGCCGGAGGCGATGGCCTTCTTGACGGCCTCGTCGAGGGCGGGGTCGGCGCCTCCGCCGAGGCTCATGTTGGCGACGGACGGGCCCTGGTGGTTCTTGGTGACCCAGTCGATGCCGGCGATGACCTGCTCGGTGGTGCCGGAGCCGTTGTCGTCGAGGACGCGGACGGCGACGATCTTGGCCTTCTTGGCCACACCGTGGGCGGTGCCCGCGATGGTGCCGGCGACGTGGGTGCCGTGGCCGTTGCCGTCCTGGGCCGTCTCGTCGTTGTCGACGGCGTCGAAGCCGTCGACGGCGCGGCCGCCGAAGTCCTCGTGGCTGACGCGGACTCCGGTGTCGATGACGTACGCCGTGACGCCCTCGCCCGCGCTGTCGGGGTAGGTGTACTTCTTGTCCCCGGCGGTCTCGGTCTGGTCGACCCGGTCCAGCCCCCAGGACGGCGGGTCGGTCTGGGTCGCGTTGATGGTGAACTTCTTGTTCTGGACGACCTTGGCGACGGCCGGGTCAGCGGCGAGGCGCTTGGCCTCGGTCTCCGAAAGGTCGTTGACCGAGAAGCCGTTGACGGCGGAGTCGTAGCTGCGGCGCAGGGTGCCGCCGTACTCCTTCGCCAGCTCGCCCTTGTCGGCCTTCCCGTCCAGCAGGACGACGTAGCTGCCTGCGACGGCGCCTTCCGCGCCGAGTCCGTAGACCGTTCCGAGGGCGGGCGTGGGGGCCGCGCCGGCGAACGGGCTGGTGAGGACGGTGACTCCGGCCGCGGCCGCGATCGCGGTCGAGACGGCGATGAGCTTCGTCCGGCGGACACGCTTGTGTATTGCCATGAAGAGGGGTCTCCTCGTCAGGATTTGTGGGGGGTTGAGCCACTGGAAGGAAACTCTCCGGTAGCTGCCTCGAAACCCTTGCTCATTGACGAGTGCAAATCAAGACCTTCATGTACCTGTGATTTACTCAACAAGGTTTCGTAATAATAAACCGGTCATCTCGGCCCAACTCGGCGCACGCGTAAGGCCCTCGGGTCTCCCGGGGGCCTTAGGTGCGACGTTCTACGGCAGTTCGGCCTCGATGAGGTCCGCCGCCCGGCGCGCCCCGCCCTCGTGCGCCATCCGCTGCTGGATCTCCTTGGCGCGGAGGGCCACTTCGGGGTCGTCGACGAGGGCGAGCACGGCTTCGCGCAGGCTCTCGGCGGTCGCCTCCTCCATCGGCAGGCGCCGGGCCACTCCCAGGGCCTGGAGCATGTCCGCGTTGCCGAACTGGTCGACGGCCTGCGGGACCGCGACCATCGGCGTGGCGGTGGCCAGCCCCTCCTGGCTGCCGCCCGCCCCGGCATGGGTGACGAAGGCGTCGGCCTGCCTCAGGATCGCCAACTGGGGTACCCAGGAGTGAACTTCGACGTTGGCCGGGATCTCACCCAGCTCCGACGGGTCGACGAACGCGCCGATCTGGAGCACGACGTGCCAGCCCGGCAGGTCCCCGAAGGCAGCGGCGCACGACCTGTAGAAGGCGGGCTGCTTGGTGAAGGCCGAGCCCAGGGAGACCAGGAGGACCTTCTCCGCGCCCGCCGGCCGCTGCCAGTCCCCCTGGTCCGCCCGGTCGCCCTGACAGGCTCCCACGAACGTGAAGACGGACTCGTCGACCCGGTCGGCGTGCGGCTGGAGCGCCTTGGGGATGAGCACGATCGCCCGGCGGGGGCGTGCGATGAGCCGGTCGGGGTGGGTGTCGACGCCGTGTTCGGTGAGCCAGTTCTCGAAGCGAGCGTAGTACGCCTTGCCCCGCTCGGACGCCTTGAGCTCGGCGAACATGGGCTCGGCGACCTCCTCCTCGTACCCCTCCCACGGGACGAGATTCGGCCAGAGTCCCACGGCGGGGACACCCCACCGGTGTGCGAGGACCGGAGCGGGGTAGGCGGTGATGTCGTGCAGGACGAGGTCGGGCCGGTCGGCGTCGAACGCCTCGGCGAGCTGCGGGAGGACGTGCATGGCGTCACGGAGGAACGGTTCGATGTTGTCGATCAGCTCGGTGCCCCAGGCGTCCGGGTCGTCGTCGGTGGGGAGGGTGGACTCGTAGACGACGGGGGTGGCGCCGGTCGCGGCGACCTTGTCGGCGAAGGAGGCGGGGATGGCGTAACTGACGCGGTGCCCGCGGGCGACGAGCTCGCGGATCACTTCGAGGCTCGGGTTCACATGGCCGTGGGCGGCGATGGAGAACATGGCGATGTGGGCAGGGCGCGGGGCAGTGGTCATGACTCGACAGTAGGCGAGACGAGACGTCTCGTACAGTCATTTCGATGCCGAAGGCCTTCGTCCCCGCTCGGCTCAGCGCCGCTGGTAGCGGGCAAGCACCAGATTGCCGTTCTCCACCAGGCGCTTGCGCAGCTCCGCCATGTCGATCGCCCCGCTGTAGAACTCCTGGTACGCCGGAGTCGCCACCTTGTCCTTCCACTCCGGGTAGCCGCGCACCGACTGCGCGGGCGCGGAGCGCAGGTGCCGCGCCACCGCGGCTCCCGTCGCCCAGCCGTCCTTCGCGGTGTGCAGCGACGGGTCCGCGAGGGCCGCCGTGCCGGTCGGCAGCATCCAGTCGCCCCGCGCGAGACGGACCATGTTCTCCGGCTGGAGGAAGAAGTCGAGGAACTGGGCCGCCTCCTTCTTGTGCGGGCTGTCCTCGGCGATGGAGAGCGTCTGCGGGCTGACGCCCTGGGCGAGCCCGTCCTTGCCCGCCGGCGCGGGAAGGACCGTCCACTCGAAGCCCTCCGGCGCCTGCTGGGCGATCTGCTGCCGGTACGAGAAGCCGAGCGGGACCATCGCGTACCTCCCGCCGAAGAAGCCCGGCAGGGCGTCCGAGCCGCCCGTGCCCAGGGTGGAGCGCGAGGCGCTGAGGTCGGTGTTGACCTGGTCGCGGAGGGTGCCGGGGACGACGCCGTCCTCCTCGGTGAAGCGGATGGTCACCTTGCCGTCGGCGCCCCGGTGGAAGAGCTGCCCGCCCGCCGAGAGCCCCAGGTTGAGGCTGACGGAGACCGGTTCCTTGAGCGGCCAGGCGATCGCGTACCTCCCCTCGCCCATGGAGGCGGTCAGATCCTTGGTGATCCGCCGGAACTCCTCCCAGCTCCAGGGATGTTCAGGGGTGGGGACGCGGACGCCGGAGGACTCCAGAATCCGCTTGTCGGCCATGATCACGCGTGGTTCCTGGAGGAACGGCACGCCGTGGATCCCGTCGCCGAAGGTCGTGGTCTCCCAACTGCGCGCCGGGATGTCGGACTTCAGACGGGAGGGCAGGAGGTCGGTCAGATCGGCGAGATAGCCGCCGTAGGCGAAGTCGGCCAGGTCGTCGGAGGCGTCGTGGATGATGTCGGGCGCCTCGCCGCCCTCGAAGGAGGTGAGGAGCTGGTCGTGTACGGAGTCCCAGCTGCCCTGGACGTAGTCGACCTGGATGCCGGGGTGGGCGGCGTTCCACTCCTTCACCAGTGCCTTGTTGGCGTCGACGGACTCCTTCTGCCACGCCAGGGACTGGAAGCGGAGCCGGATTGGGCCGCCCTCGGGGTCGTCCCCGGCGGAGCACCCGGTGAGGAGCAGCGCCAGCGCGGCCGCGGCCGACGTGAACACCCGTACGCGCATCAGGACTTCACCGCCCCTGTCAGCATCCCGCCCGTGATGCGTTTCTGGATGATCGCGAAGATGACGAGCGAGGGGATCGTGGCGAGGAAGGCGGCCGCGGCGAGCGGTCCGAGGTCGGCGACCCCCTCGGCGCCGAGAAAGTGGGTGAGGACGACCGGCAAGGTCTGCTTCTCCGGGGTCTTGAGCAGGACGAGCGCGAAGAAGAACTCGTTCCATGCGGTGATGAAGGCGAAGAGCGCGGTGGCGACGATGCCGGGGGCGAGCAGCGGGGCGGTGACCGAGACGAGCGTACGGAGCCTCCCGGCGCCGTCGACGGCCGCGGCCTCCTCCAGCTCGGCCGGGACCGCCCGTACGTACCCGGTCAGCATCCACAGCGCGAACGGCAGCGACCAGACGACGTACACCATGACGAGGCCGAGAAGGCTGTTGATCAGGTGCAGGTTCTTCAGGACGAGGAAGAGCGGGATGATCACCAGGACGAAGGGGAACGCCTGGCTGACCACGACCCAGCCGGTGGCGGCCGTGGCGAGCCGGCCGCGGTGGCGGGCCATCACATAGGCCATGGGCGTGGCGATGACGACCGCGATCAGGGCCGCCGCGAGGGCGGCGACCAGGCTGTTCCCGGCGGCCTGGAGCAGCGGCTGCTCGTCGAACGCCTGCCGGAAGTTGGCGAGGGTGGGGTCCTTCGGGATCCAGGTCGGGTGGAGCGAGCCCAGCTCGGGCGCCGGCTTGAAGGCGGTGGAGATCAGCCACAGGAACGGGAAGGCGAGGAAGACCAGATAGGCGAGGAGTGCGAGGTACTGGCCGAACCGCGCGGCTCTGCTGGTACGGAGCGTGCTCACCGGTCCTGGTCCCCCTTCAGCCGTCCGACGAGATAGAGGGCGAGGAGCACGGAGACGACGGCGACCATGACACAGCCCATGGCGGCGGCGTAGCCGAACTGCCCGTAACGGAAGGCCTCTTCGTAGGCGAAGAGCATGGGCAGCCGGGTGCGGCCGCCGGGTCCGCCGTTGGTCAGGACGTAGACCAGGGCGAAGGAGTTGAAGTTCCAGATGAAGTTGAGCGCGGTGATGGCGAGGGCCACCGGCTTGAGGGCGGGCCAGGTGACGGTACGGAAGCGGCGCCAGGCGCCCGCGCCGTCGAGGGCGGCGGCCTCGTGGAGTTCGTGCGGGGTGTTCTGCAGTCCGGCGAGCAGGGCGACCGTGGTCTGCGGCATGCCCGCCCAGATCCCGACGAGGATCACGGCCGGCAGGGCGGTGGCGAGTCCGGTGAGCCAGTCGCGCCCGTCGCCCAGGCCCAGGTCGCGGATCGTCTCGTTGAGGATGCCCGCGTCGGGGTTGTAGACGAGCCGCCACATGATGCCGACGACGACCTCGGGCATGGCCCAGGGGATGATCGCGAGCGCCCGGGCCAGCCAGCGGAAGCGGAGGTTCTGGTCGAGCAGGAGCGCGAGGCCGAGGGCGAGGAGGAACTGCGGGACGGTGACGCCGACGGCCCAGAGCAGGCCGATCCGGAACGAGTCCCAGAAGAGCGTGTCGTGCAGCAGGTCCTGGAAGTTGAGCGTGCCGACCCACTGGGTGGGCTGGGTGCGGCCGGACTGGGCGTCGGTGAAGGCGAGCGCGATGCCGTAGAGCAGCGGGCCGACGCTGAGGATCAGGATGGGGATGAGCGCGGGCAGCACCAGGAACCACGCGCTGTGGTCCCGTCCGGGACCGGGTCTCTTGCCGGCGGCCGCTGTTCCGCCGGACCGCTTCGTCGCGGTCGCCACACTCACAGAATCGACCTCATTGCGCCGTTTGCCGCATCGCATCGGGCTCCGTCATGGTCCTGACGGGCCGTCGGTTCGTCAAGGCGACCTGCGTGGATGCGAGACTTTGGCTGATTCGCACACGTACCGGGGAGAGACGGATGGACGAGGCGCGGGCACGGGAGATCCTGGCCGCCGTGGGGCTGCCGGTGGAGCTGCCGGGGCGCGCACCGGAGGCACCGCTCCTCGCGCTCGGCGAGAACGCGGTCTTCGCCGTGGGCGATCTGGTGGTGAAGATCGGCCGGGACGCGGAGCTGCTCCCCCGGGCCGAGCGGGAGCTCGCGCTCGCGGACTGGCTGGCGGAGACGGGCGTCCCGGCGGTACGGGCGGCGGAGCCGAAGCCACGTCTGGTGGAGGGCCACCCGGTCACCCTCTGGCACCGGCTCCCGGAGGCCGTGCGGCCGGCCGAGCCGCGGGACCTTGCCCCGCTGCTGCTGCGGATCCACGCCCTGCCGGAGCCCGCGTCCTTCACGCTCCCGCGCCGTGAACTGCTCGGCGGCGTCGAGCGGTGGCTGCGGCTCGCGGGGGACGCCATCGACCCGGCCGACGCGGCGTTCCTGCGCGAGCGGCGTGACTCCTTCGCCCCGGCGGCGGCCGCGCTCACCCCGCATCTGCCGCCCGGCCCGATCCACGGCGACGCGCTCCCCCGCAATGTCCATGTCGGCCCGGACGGGCCGGTCCTGGTCGACCTGGAGACCTTCTCCTCCGATCTGCGCGAGCACGACCTGGTGGTGCTCGCCCTCTCCCGTGACCGGTACGGGCTCGATCCGGCCGCGTACGACGCCTTCACCGAGGCGTACGGCTGGGACGTACGGGAGTGGGAGGGGTGCGCGGTGCTGCGCGGGGCCCGGGAGACCGCGAGCTGCGCCTGGGTGGCCCAGCACGCGCCGACGAACCCCCAGGCCCTGGCCGAGTTCGAGCGGCGGGTGACCTCGCTGCGGCACGGCGACCCCGAGGTGCGCTGGTACCCGTTCTGACATCATGTCCGGGGCTCGGAGTCCCTGACAGAAACGGGGTGTTGGGATGCGCGTGGAACTTTCCGAGGTGACGCTCGACGTCGAGGTGAGCGGCGAGAGCGGCCCGGCCGTCCTGCTGGTGCACGGCTTCCCGGACAGCCGCGACCTCTGGCGCCACCAGGTGCGGGCCCTGACCGCGGCCGGGTACAGGTGCGTCGCTCCCACCCTGCGCGGCTTCGGCTCCTCGGACCGGCCGGAGGGCGGCCCGGAGGCGTACCACCCGGCCAAGCACGTCGGCGACCTGCTGGAGCTGCTGGACCGGCTCGAGATCGAGCGCGCCCATCTGGTCGGCCACGACTGGGGCTCGGGCGTGGTCCAGGGGATCACGCAGGTCGCGCCGGACCGGGTGGTGAGTCTGACGCTCCTCTCGGTGGGGAACATCGCGTCGATCCTCGGCTCGGGCTGGGAGCAGAGGCAGCGCCTGTGGCACCTGCTCCTGTTCCAGCTGCGGGGGCTCGCCGAGGAGTGGCTCGCGCGGGACGACTTCGCGGCCCTGCGCGAGATGCTCGGGGATCACCCCGACGCGGAGGCGGTGCTCTCGCCTCTGCGTGCGCCGGGCGCACTCACCGCCGCCCTGAACATCTACCGCGCGGGCCTGCCCGCCGAGGCCCAGTTGGCCGCCCCGCGGCCGCCGGCCCCGCTGCGCGGCCCGGTCATGGGCATGTGGAGCGCCGGCGACCGCTTCCTCACCGAGCAGTCCATGACGGGCACCGGCAAGCACGTGGACGGCACCTGGCGCTACGAGCGCGTCGAGAACGCGGGCCACTGGTTCCCGCTGGACGCCCCGGAGCTGGTCAGTGAGCTGCTCCTGGACTTCTTCGCGGAGAACCCGGCGGGCTGAGGCCCGTCAGCCGGCCACCGGCGCGAACTCCCGCAGCGGCCACGACGGGTCGACGACCGCCTCCGGGCTGCCCTTGCGGCGCAGGAAGTCCTGGAAGTCCTCGGCCCAGACGCGGTACCAGCCGATCTGACGCTCATGCAGCTCCGCTGGGGTCAGCGCCGCCACCGACGCGTGCCGTTCGGCTATCGCGACCGCCACCCGCACCGCGGCCAGCGCGTCGGCCGCCGCCTGGTGGGCCGCTTCCAGGACGACGCCGTACTCCGCGCAGACCGCCTCCAGCGTCCGCTTCCCGCGGCGGTAGCGGTCGACGGCCCGGTCGATGGTGTACGGATCGATGACCGGGCCTATCGGGGCGCCGCCAAGGCGTGAGCTCAGTGAGGGAAGTCCGTGGCGGCGCAGCTCGGCCGAGAGCAGGGTGAGGTCGAACGAGGCGTTGTACGCCACGACCGGGACGCCCTGGGTCCAGTATCCCGTCAGGGTCTCGGCGATCTCGTCGGCGACCTCGACGACCGGCCGCCCCTCGGCGGCCGCGCGCTCGCTGCTGATGCCGTGGATCGCGGACGCCTGCGCCGGGATACGGATCCCGGGATCGGCGAGCCAGTCCCGCTGCCGCACCACCCGCCCGCCGTGGACGCCGACGACCGAGGCCGTCACGATCCGCGCCTCCAGCGGTTCGGTGCCGGTCGTCTCCAGGTCGAATCCGACCAGCTCTTCCCCGTGCCAAGCCATCGGGTCCTCCTTACGTGATCTCCCCCGTGGTGTCACACACCCTCGCACGAGCCACTGACAATGCACCGTGCCCGGTGCGGACAAAGCTCATGAAACAGGACGAGAGTCGAGCCAGACCGACTCGAACTCCTCCCGATATGTCACGAAAAGTCCGTGATCGGCGTCCTGCCCCTGCGGGCCGGCCCGCACCACGTTCCGCCCGCCCCCGCGCAGCACCAGGACCGGCGCCTCCATGCCGCGCGCCCGGCGCAGATAGGACTGGACGACGGCGACACCGTCCGGGCCGTCCCCGTCCACCAGGTACGCGGTGAAGCGCGGGGTCTCGTCGAAGACATGGATCTGGAAGGCATCCGGGTCGCGCAGCCGGGAGCGCACCCGCCGCATGTGGAGGATGTTCATCTCCACCGAGCGGCTCAGCTCGCCCTTCTTCAGGCCGAGTTCCCGCTCGCGCCGCTTGACCGCGCTGCTCGCCGGGTTCAGGAACAGCAGCCGTATCCGGCAGCCGGACTCGGCCAGCCGGACCAGGCGCCGTCCGGAGAAGTTCTGCACGAGCAGGTTCAGGCCTATGCCGGTGGCGTCGAGGCGCCGGGCCCCGCCGAAGAGGTCCTCGGCCGGCAGCTGCCGCTGCAGCCGGACCCGGTCGGGGTGGACGGAGACCACGTCCGCGTACCGGTCGCCGACGAGGTCCTCGACCGCGTCGACCGGCAGCCGGTCGGCGGACGGCACCCCCGCCCCGCTCCCGAGGATCTCCAGGAGCCGGGCGGAGGCCCGCTCGGACTGGGCCAGGACGGTCAGCGAGAGGGCGCGGTTGCGGGAGACGACGTTGCGGGTCACCTCCAGCTCGTCCAGGGCGAGTTCGACCTCGCGCCGGTCGTCGAAGTACGGCTCGAAGCACGGCCAGTGCTGCACCATCAGCTCCCGCAGCTGCGGGAGCGTGAGGAAGCTGAGGACGTTGTCGTCGGCCGGGTCGAGGAGGTAGCCCTTGCGCCGCGAGACCTCGCGGACGGCGACGGCCCGCTGGACCCACTCCTGCCCGGCCGGCCCGGCCGCGGCCACCACCCAGTCGTCGCCGTGCACCGGCTCGTACACCGGCCGCAGCACGGCGGCGACCACGGCCCGCAGCCGCTGCTCGACGAGGTTCAGCCAGATGTAGGCCCGCCCGGCCCGCTGGGCGCGCGTGCGCACCTCGCTCCAGGCTTCGGCGCCCCAGTCGAGCTCCGCCCCGATCTCCATCGGCCTGGCGACGGAGACCGCTCCGGGCGGGACGTCCACGGGTTCGGGGGAGCCCCCCTCCTGACCCGCGTCCCCTGGGGGCAGCTCCAGACCTCCCGAGCTCACCCGCGCACCGCCTTCTGCTCCTGAACGCCCGATCCGACCGTCTGTCAACGATCAAGGAAGGGTACTCCGGGAGCGGTGGGCGGTGCAGCAGGATCGACAGGCTGCTTCCTCAACTGCCCTGTCGCGGAGCCCCGTTCTGGCCGGCGAGATCGGGCGGAGTGAGCGGATTCATAGCGGTAACGTCCCTGGGTGCGAGCTGGAAGCCCTGCCAGTGCACCGGCATCGGCTGCTGGTCCTCGTCGCGGGCGATGTGGTGGAACCCGATGTTGACCCAGACGGCGGGGTCGGTCAGCGTCTCGCCGTTGACCCACTTGTCGACGCTGTCGGGTTTGCCGGGCCCGCAGTCGAGGATGTTGTTGCTGGCGAACTGCTCGCAGGGGCGGGACTGCGTGAAGTAGATGTCGTGTCGGGTGAAGCCGCGGCCCGCGTGCGTGCTGGAGGGTCCGGGCACGATCTCGTACGAGCGGGCGTGACCGTCCTTGTTCTTGCCGGTCGCGCTGACCACCCGCCACCAGCGCATGGTCTTGGCGTCCCCGGCGAGTTCCTTGGTGACGGGGGTGCGGGTGGTCTTCACGGTCGGACCGCCCTCCCCGGCCGGCGCGGTGACCTTGGAGTCGAACTGCTCGATACGGTCCTTGACGCTGCCGTCGAGGCCGAAGTCGAGCCGCCAGAAGACGTTGTGGGCATGGCTCGTGGCGTACGAGCGGGCGCCGGGGCCGATGGGCCAGCCGCGGCCGTCGGTGGCGTTGTAGTCGACGGGCGACAGGGAGCCCGTGGCGCCGACGTTGGCGGAGATGGTGCCGTCGGAGGAGAACCGCCACTCGCTGATGTACTCGTACCAGCCCACCTTGTTGACGGTGTAGACGAGCAGGTCCTTGCCCTGCGCCTGCCAGACCTTGCCGCCCTCGTCGGCGGCCATCCGGTACGCGTGGCCACGGGCGCGCGTCGTGGTGCACAGGCCGTTGACCTTGCCCATGTCCGGCACCTTCACGGAGGTGATGGTGCCGCCGGGGCACTCGGCGGGCTTGAGGTTCTGCAGGCCCCAGCCGAACCCGGCGCCGGTGAGGTCGTCGTACTCGGCGTTTCCGTCGTCGTACGGCACATGGATCTGGGCGAGCTTGGCGCTGGTCAGAACGCGGATCGGGGTGCTCGCGCCCTTGGGCTGGTAGGTGACCTTGTCCAGGACGAGCCCGGCGTCGGTGCTGTAGCGCCAGCACATGCGCCAGGTGGTGCCGCCGTCGAGCTTCTGCTCGATGCGGTACGCGGCGGAGCAGTCGGGCCGGGGCGGTGCGGGGGGCGTGGGCGCCGCGGTGGCGGCGGTCACCGGGCCCGCGGCGGTCGTGGCGCCGGCCAGCAGGGCGGCGGCGCCGAGCAGGGCGCCCTGCCTGCGGGCGCGCGAGAGGAACGGCTTGGGCATGACGAACGAACTCCCTCGTACGGAAGCGCGGAGACGCGAAGATACGGAGATGCGGAGATGCGGAACGAGAAGAAGGCGTCGGGTGGTCAGCCGACGCGCGTGACGGTCCTGGCGCTGAGGTCGACGATCAGGTTCCGCGTGTCGATCCAGGAGCCGTTGACGACCTTGGTGACCAGGCGGACGCACCGGTGCTCGCCGCACTTCGCGAGCGGTGCGGGGACGTTCGCCTCGCGGTAGGTGCGGTAGACGTCGCCGTTGAACCAGAGCTGGCCGGTCGAGGTCAGCTCCTTGCCGGTGGCGTCCTTGTAGTCCTCCTTGACGCCCTTGCCGAGCGGGCTCGCCAGGATGAGCTCCAGGGCCTCGCGCAGCTCCTCGGGGTGCGCCGACGGCTGCACTCCGCGCTGCACGGCGGCTTTCTCGACCTTGCCGGTCTCCAGATTGACGGTCCGGGTGATCAGAGCGTCGGATTCGTAGTCGTAGAAGCGCACCTCGGCGCGGCGCGGCGCGCCGGGCTCGTCGGCCTCCTCCGGCAGCGGATCGGCCAGTTCGGTGGCCAGATGCTGGGGGCCGCGGCCCCCCTCGACGTCGCGCTGGGCGGAGGCGGCCGGCGGGGTCAGCGCCAGGGCCTCGGCCCGCTTCAGTTCGTCGTCGGTGAGCGGGTCGGTGCCCACTCCCTTCGTCCCCTCGGGCGGCGCGACGGCCAGCGTGGCGGGCTCCGGCGCGGTAGCGGACCCCGGGGCGTCCGCCGACTGCGACGGTGCGGACGGCACGGACGCGCCGGTACGGCCCCGGGAGGTGTCCTCCGCCCCTGCGGTACCCGGCAGGGTGATCCCGACCATCACGGCGGTCCCCGTCACCGCGATGGCCGCGCCCGCCACCACCTTCCCCAGGTGGCGGCGCACTATTTCGTACACACTTCCCCCTCTGTTCCCCCTATTGAGCTGCGGTCACCCGGTAGGACGGGCCGAAGTCCTAGGAGGTTGCCCCACTTTCGGGCAGGATCTGGCCGGAGTGCACCCCAACACCCGGATCAGAATGGAAGAGTCTTATCTATGCAGGTCTGGCCGGGACAGGCGTATCCCCTGGGCGCCACCTACGACGGCGCAGGAACCAATTTCGCGGTCTTCTCGGAGGCCGCGCACAGAATCGAGCTGTGTCTGCTCCACGACGACGGCTCGGAGACGGCGGTGGAGCTGCGCGAGACGGACGCCTTCGTCCGGCACGCCTATCTGCCGGGAGTGATGCCGGGCCAGCGGTACGGGTTCCGGGTCCACGGTCCGTACGCGCCGGAGCGCGGGCAGCGCTGCAACGCGGCGAAGCTGCTGCTCGACCCGTACGCGCGTGCGGTCTCGGGCTCGATCGACTGGGGCGAGGCGGTGTACGGCTACCACTTCGGGCGGCCGGACTCGCGCAACGACCTCGACTCGGCGCCGCACACGATGAGCTCGGTCGTGGTCAATCCGTACTTCGACTGGGGCGACGACCGGCGTCCGCGTACCGACTACCACCGGACGGTGATCTACGAGGCCCATGTGAAGGGTCTGACGATGCTCCATCCGGAGCTGCCGGAGGAGCTGCGCGGGACGTACGCGGGTCTCGCGCATCCGTCGGTGATCGGGCACCTGAAGGAACTGGGCGTCACGGCGTTGGAATTGATGCCGGTGCACCAGTTCG